>DXAM01000054.1 GCA_019117025.1 Candidatus Microbacterium stercoravium
AGCGGCCCGATGCCGGGCGGGAGAGGAACTCCTGCGCCACGTCGTCGTGATCGTCGAACATCGTCGGTGACCAGGGGAAGTTCACGCCGCTCGTCATCGTCAGCAGGTCGCGCGTCGTGTAGTCATGCGCGACGACGGCATCCGGATCGAAGATCCTCTCGTCACGCGCGATGCCGACCGCCAGCACGGCGACGGCCTTCGCGATCGAGTGGATCTCCTCCCGCGTCTCCTCGGTGTATCGCCGCTCAACCGCATCGTCGCCCACACGCACGTGCACCCCGTGCGCAGCGAACCCGATCTCGTCGACACCGACGCAGACCGCGTTGAGAACTTGCTGCGCCCGACTCATGAGAGCAATTCTGTCGCAGTGTGTTGGATCGGGCGGACACGAGGCGTACAAGTTCGCGCGCGAGCACCGACGTCATGGGCCCCGCGTGCCCGCGAGTTGAGTATCGCAACCTTGACAGCGCAGCGAATGCAATTCACTACATCAACAGACGTACCTGTGTGACCGATTCGCAACAGGGTACGTTCTCAATACTGACCCGAGGTGCGCATTCTTCGGAGATCGCCCCGCAACTCTGCCGATCGTTTCAGCGCGGGAGCAGTGACCGTCTTCAGGAGCCCCTGCTACTGCTGCAAGTACTCCACGAGGGACTCATCGGCGTCGGCGGGCTCGAAGCCCGTCGCTGTGATCTTGTCGAGGGCGAGCACGCTGTTGGCCGGGCGCGGGGCGATTCCCGTCTTCCCCGCGTAGTAGTCGGCCGTCGACGTGGGCGATACCCGCGCCGCATCATGTCCCGTCAGCTCGAACACGCGGCGTGCGATCTCGAACCACGACCGCGGATCGCCCGATCCCGTCACGTTGTAGGTGCCGTACGGGGCGTCCGTGTCCAGAAGGTGACGGATCGCCCGCGCGATCTCGCTCGCGAACGTCAGCCGCCCCACCTGGTCGTCGACGACCGACGGATCCACGCCCCGCGACGCCAGCGACGCCATCGTGCGCACGAAGTTCGATCCATCGCCGATCACCCACGACGTGCGCACCACGTAGTGACGTGGCACCGTCGTCGCGGCGATGTCTCCGGCCGCCTTCGACTGGCCGTACACGCCCACCGGGGCGACCGGATCCGCTTCGCTGTACGGTCCCGCGGATCCGTCGAATACGTAGTCGCTCGACACGTGCACCAGCGTGATGCCGTTCTGCGCTGCGACCCGCGCGAGCGCCGCGACGCCCGTCGCGTTCGCCGCCCACGCGCCGGCGCGATCGGTCTCGGCGGCGTCCACCGCCGTGTACGCGCCCGCGTTGATGATCGTCCCATAGTCGCGCCAGCGGCGCGCGGTCGAGATGTCGGCGGTCAGGTCGAGATCCTCGCGCGTCGCGAACTCCACGTGAGCGGATCCCGCGTACGCCGAACGCAGCGCCCGCCCCACTTGACCGTTCGCGCCGATCACGAGCACCCTGCGCGGCGGCACCGGCGTCACGTCCGCCAGCCGCGGGTGGTTCCGATCCTTCTCGCTGAGCTCGGCGGAATCGAGCGAGATCGGCCAGTCGATCGCGACCGTCTCGTCAGCGAGGTTCAGGAACGAGTACGACGCATCGGGCGACCAGTGGTCGTTCACGAGGTACGTGTACGCGGTGCCGTCTTCGAGCACCTGGAACGCGTTGCCGACGCCGCGCGGCACGAAGATCGCCCGGTCCGGGCCGATCTCGGCCGTGAACACGCGCCCGAAGCCCTCGCCCTCGCGCAGATCCACCCATGCGCCGAAGATGCGCCCCGTCGCGACCGACACCCACTTGTCCCACGGCTCGGCGTGGATCCCGCGGGTCGTGCCCGCCGTGGCGTTGAACGAGATGTTGTTCTGCACGGGGCCGAAGTCGGGCAGCCCCGCCGCGGTCATCTTCTCGCGCTGCCAGTTCTCCTTGAACCAGCCGCGGTTGTCGCCGTGCACGTCGAGGTCGAACAGAAGCAGGCCGTCGATCGTGGTCTTCACTTACTGCCCTTTCGACGCGTAGAACGCCTCGACGCCGTCCTTGGCGCCCGACCACCAGTCCTCGTTCTGCTGGTACCACTCGATCGTCGACTCGAGGCCCTCGCGGAAGCTCGTGAACGTCGGCTCCCACCCGAGCTCGCGGCGCAGCCGGGTCGAATCGATCGCGTACCGCAGGTCGTGGCCGGCTCGGTCGGTCACGAGGTCGTACTCCGACGGATCCTTGCCCATCAGAGACAGGATCGTCTCGACGACGTCGCGGTTGTTCTGCTCGCCGTCGGCGCCGATCAGGTACGTCTCGCCGATCACTCCCTGGTCGAGGATCGTCAGCACGGCCGACGAATGGTCGTCGGCGTGGATCCAGTCGCGCACGTTCTCGCCCTTGCCGTACAGCTTCGGGCGGATCCCGCGGATCACGTTCGTGATCTGGCGCGGAATGAACTTCTCGACGTGCTGGTACGGCCCGTAGTTGTTCGAGCAGTTCGAGAGCGTCGCGCGCACCCCGAACGAGCGCACCCATGCGCGCACCAGCATGTCCGACGCGGCCTTCGTCGACGAGTACGGCGACGACGGGTTGTACGGGGTGGTCTCGGTGAACCGCTGCGGGTCGTCGAGCTCGAGGTCGCCGTACACCTCATCGGTCGAGATGTGGTGCAGGCGCACGTCGTGCTGCCGCGCGGCCTCGAGCAGCGTGTACGTGCCGATCACGTTCGTGTCGAGGAACGGGCGCGGGTTGTCGAGCGAGTTGTCGTTGTGCGACTCGGCCGCGTAGTGCACGACGGCGTCGTGGCGCGCGACCAGATCGTTCACGAGCGGCGCATCGGCGACATCGCCCACGACGAGCTCGACCCGGTCCTCCGGCAGCCCCGCGAGCGAGGCGCGGTTGCCCGCGTAGGTGAGCTTGTCGAGCACTGTCACGGTGTGATCGGTGTTCGCGAGAACGTGGTGCACGAAGTTCGAACCGATGAAGCCGGCGCCGCCGGTCACGAGCAGGTGAGCCATCAGCGGCCTTCTTCCAGAAGTGAGAGCAGATACTGTCCGTATCCCGATTTGACGAGCTTCTCGGCGCGCTCACGCAGGCCGGCGTCGTCGATGAAGCCGCGGCGCCACGCGATCTCTTCGGGGGATCCGATCTTCTGACCCGTGCGGTGCTCCATGGTGCGCACGAAGTTGCCGGCGTCGCTCAGGTCATCGACCTTGCCCGTGTCGAGCCAGGCCGTGCCGCGGGGCAGCACCT
>DXAM01000055.1 GCA_019117025.1 Candidatus Microbacterium stercoravium
GCGTCGAGCTCGCTCGTGCGGCCGGAGACGACGATCTCGCCGTGGCGCAGGCCGACGATGCGGTCGGAGTGCGCGAGCGCGAGCGGCACGACGTGCAGGCTCACGAGCACGGGAATGTCGTCCTCCCGGGCGATCTGCCTGAGCAGCTCGAGCACCGTGCGACTCATGCGCGGATCGAGCGAGGCGACGGGCTCGTCGGCGAGGATCACGCGCGGGTTCTGCATGAGCGCTCGCGCGATCGCGACGCGCTGCTGCTGGCCGCCCGACAGCGACCTGGCCGGTTCGCCGGCCTTGTGCACGATGCCGACGCGGTCGAGCAGCTCGAGCGCGCGCACGCGATCCGAGCTGCGGAACGTGCCGAGCATGTTCGCGGCGCCGGCGCCGTACAGGGATCCGGTGAGCACGTTCGTGAGCACGCTCAATCGGCCCACCAGGTTGAACTGCTGGAACACCTGACCGGTCTGCGAGCGCAGCCGGCGCAGCTGACCGCGCTTCAGGTGCGCGACGTCGACGTCGCCGGCGGCGACCGATCCGGACTCGATCGGCGCGAAGCCCGTCAGCGCCTTCATGAGGGTCGATTTGCCGGACCCGCTGGAACCGAGCAGGGCGACCGTCTCACCGCGGAACAGATCGAGGTCGACACCGTCGAGCACGAGCGGCTGATCGTCGGAATAGCGCACCTTCAGGTCCCGGACGCGGACCAAGGGCTCGTCCGTGCGGGTCTCCGCCGGGCGCATGAGGAGGTCGGTCATCTCGGTCACTCGAGGTCCGAGATGTCGACGCCCGCGACGGCGGCGATGTCGACGATGGGCTGGAAGACGTCGGCACCCGGCTCGATGATCGGTTCGACGCCCTCGGGCAGTCCGCTCATGTACATGCCGAGCGTGTCGCGGTTCTCGTCGCTGAACACCTTCGGGATCGCCTCGACGAGCGCCTGGCGCTTCTCGTCGGGCATGCTCTGGTTGCCGAGCACCGACAGCGAGATCGGCATGTCGCGGCTCTCGCCGATGGAGCGGGTCTCACCCTGCTCGAACGGGAACATCGGGTCGCCCTGTCCGGCCATCTTCGGGAAGATCGTCGAGGTGCAGGCGACATCTGCCTGGCCCTCCTGAAGCGCGATGAAGCTGCGGTCGTGGCCGCCCGACATGAGCTCTTTGAAGTCGCCGTCGTCTTTGTGGAGCCCGGCCTGGTCGAGCATGTACGTGGGCATGTAGTAGCCACTGGAGGAGTTCGGGTCGGCGAAGGCGATCGTCGTCTCGGGCGTGATGTCCTCGAGCGACTGCAGCGGCGAGTCGTCGAGCACCAGGCAGGTCGAGACGGGCTCGTCGAGGCCCGGCCATGCGACGAGTGAGTCGACCTCGCCGGTGTTGACGGCGAGCGCCGACGGGAAGGCGCTCATGATGCCGATGTCTTCGTGGCCGGCGCGCACGGCCTCGATCACGGCGGAGTAGTTGGGCACGTCGGTGACCTCGACGCGCATGCCCGTCTCCTCTTCGAGGAGTGCGGCGATCTCGTCGATCGGGGTCTCGGCGTTCGGATCGTCGACGAGGGGCAGCGTCGCGAAGCGGATCACGTCGTCGGCCTCGTCCGCATCCGCGGCCGGCGACGAGCATCCGGCGAGCAGTGCGACGGAGCCGGCGACGAGAGCGACGGCGGAGAGGGGGGTGCGAAGTCGCATGGTGTGCCTTTCAGGGCGGGATTCGGGACACCCCCATGAGACCCGCCGAAGGTGTCGCGCAATTACGAGACTGGGAGTACCAGAATCGACGTCTCGATGAACGACGGGTTACGGGAGCGGCGGTCTCGTTATCCGGATGCCCATACGCTGGATCCATGCAGTTCGACGCGCGCGCCCTGACGGATCCCGTGGAGCGCAGCGAGGTGCGCGCGCACTCCCAGCAGCTGCGGTCGAGGTTCCCGCGCGCGACGCGGCGCGGGTCGAGCGACGTGGCGCGCGTCGTCGTGGCGGTCATGATGCTCGTCATCAGCGTGCCGATGCTCGTCTTCGGCCTGCTCGCCCTCCTCTTCATCGACGGCCTCGTCGCGTTCGGACTCGCATTCGGCTGCATCGGCGCCGGGTTGGCCGCCGCAGCGATCTTCCTGCTGGTCTGGAACGGATCCGCCCCAGAGCGGCATTACCGCTTCGACCGGTTCGCCGCGGCGAACGGCATGAGCTTCCACCCGGGCTACGACGACCCCCAGCTGCCCGGAATGCTGTTCGACGTCGGCAAGCAACGGTACTCGGAGATGCTCGTGCGGGGCGAGGCACCGCGGTTCGTCGAGTTCGGGAACTATCAGTACACGACCGGATCCGGCAAGAGCCAGCAGACGCACACCTGGGGGTACATCGCGGTGCGCCTGGACGCGCCGCTGCCGAACATCGTGCTCGACGCCGAGGGAAACAACAGTCTGTTCGGTTCGAACCTGCCCGTGCGGCTCGACAAACGCCAGCGCCTGAGCCTCGAAGGCGGCTTCGACACGCATTTCAGCCTCTACTGCCCGACGGGCTACGAGGCGGACGCCCTGTACCTGTTCACACCGGACATCATGCAGCGCTTCATGAATCGCGCCGCACAGCTCGACGTTGAGATCGTCGACGACTGGCTCTTCTTCTACTCCGCCGCGCCCCTGTCGACCCTCGACCCCGCGCGGTGGGCGTGGCAGTTCTCGGTCGTCGGGGCCATGCTCGACAAGATCGCGCGGTGGGGCCGCTGGCGCGACGAACGGCTTCGGACGACGAGCGTCGCGCCGGTCGCGGGCGTGCAGCCCGCGCTCGCGGATCCGCCGCAGCTGCGGCCCCCGGAGGGCGTCGCCGAGCCCGGGCGGCGCCTGAAGCGCCGCCGGTTCACGCGGATCGCCCTCGCGGTGGGCCTCGTGTTCATCTTCATTCAGGCGATCGGCATCACGCTGAGCGTGCTCTCCTAGAAGGCTTGCTCCGACGCCCTCGCGCGGGGCCCGAGTCCGCAGAACATCGCAGACCCGGGCCCTCGTCGTCAGCTCTGCCGGCGCCTCAGGCGTCGACAGCCCTCTTGCGCCGTACGGCCATGAAACCCGCGCCGAGCGCGATGAGAACCATCGCCGCGAGCGTGAGACCGGCCGCGGTGCCGCTTCCGCCCGTCGGGGAGAGCGCCGACGAGGCGGTCACCTGAAGGTCGGCAGAGGCGATGACCTCGTTGTCGGCGGAGATGAGCTCGACCGTGTGGGCGCCCGGTTCCGTCTCCGCAGGAACGCGGAACGACGCTGCGATCGTGCCGGCTTCTGTTGCGCTGACGGCCGCGACCTCGATCGGCTCGGACCGCAGCACAACGGTGTAGTCGCCGGCCGGAATGTGCTCGCCCGTGACCTCGACCGCGTCGCCGGGGGCTGCGTCGCCGGGTTCGACACGCAGACGCGGCGCAGCGACCGCCTCTTCGTGGTGCTCGGAGACGTCGCTCATGTTGCCCGCGACATCGCTCGCGCGGTACGCGATGCGGTCGCCGGGTTCGACCTCGATCGGCTCCTCGTAGGAATTCCATGCCTCCGGCGTTTCACCCTCAGCCGCGATCGCAGCCCACTCGAGCTGCGCGACTCCGGATGCCTCGTCGGTTGCAGAAAGGACGATGTCGGCTCCCTCGACGGCAGCGGTCGCTTCGGGCGCCGTACGGTCGATCTTGCCCGACCACGCGGCGCTCTCCGAGACGTTTCCGCCCGCGTCGGTGGCTCGCGCCTCGAGAGAGTGCGCTCCGTCGGCGTCGAGCACGACGGGCTCCTCGTAGGGCGCCCACCCGGCATCGTCGACGTTCACCTCGAGCGTCGGATGCGAATCGACGTCGTCGGTCGCGGTCACCTCGACAGCGACCTGTGACACGTACCAGTCGTCGTTCCCGTCAGGGCTCTCCGGCGTCGCCGCCACGGTCACTACCGGCGGCTCGACATCGGCGTCGAAGGTGAAGCCCTCCTCGAGCTCGATCGCGCGCGACGATGCTCCGACAGCGACGGTGTAGTCGCCCTCCGTCATGCGCCACTCGTCACCCTCGACATCCCATACCGAGAAGGGACGGTTGCTCGCCGCCGCGTCGACGACGATCTCGACCCGCTCGCTCGCGCCCGGCTCGAGATCGATGCGGTCGAAGCCGACCAGCCGCTTGCCCGGTTCGTCTGCCGCCTCGGGAAGGGTGAGGTAGACCTGGGGGATCTCCGCACCTCGCACGTCACCGGTGTTCTCGACCGTGAACGACACGGTGGCCGCCGAATGGTCGTCGTCCGAGGCCGTGTCGACCTGCAGGTCCGAGTACGCGAACTCGGTGTAGCTGAGGCCGTGCCCGAACGCGAAGAGCGGGTCGATGCCGCGCTCGTCGTACCACTTGTAGCCGATCTCGAGGCCCTCCGCGTAGTCGACCTGGCGGATCTCCTCGTCGTCCGTCCGCTCGGTCGAACCGTCGGCGAAGACGCCGGGGTACTGCGCGTCGCTGCCGGCCGTGGGGGTGTCTGCGAGAGACACGGGGAACGTCATCGGCAGCTTGCCGGAGGGGTTCGCTTCGCCCCACAGCAGCGACACGAGCGCCGGGCCCATCTGCTCGCCCGGGTACCAGGCCTCGAGCACGGCCGCCGTCTGGTCGATCCACGGCATCTCGACCGCCGACCCCGTGTTCAGCACGGCGACGGTGTGCGGGTTGGCCGAGGCGACCGCGTCGATGAGCGCGTCACCGCCGCCCTGCAGCGACAGGTCGGTCAGGTCGGAGAACTCGCCCATCTTCTGGTAGCCGAACACGATCGCCACATCGGCGGAGGAGGCGAGATGCGCGGCCGCGGCCGGATCCGTTCCCGCGTCGAACGTGACGGTGGCGCCGATCTCGTCCGCGCGCTCGCGGATCGCGTCCTCGGGCGATACGAGATCCTCGCACTCGAAGGTGTTGCCGCCGAAGCCCTGCATGCTGCAGACCGTGCGGGCGCTCACGTCATCGGTCGGCGTGGACGACGCCGTGGCTCCGATGACTGCGATCTCTGCCCCCGCGTCGACGTTCAGCGGAAGCAGGCCGTCGTTCTTCAGCAGCACGGATCCCTGCTGTGCGGCGTCGAGCGCGATCGATTTGTGCTCGGGCGTCGACGCGTCCTCGACGGGCGTCTCGGGCAGCGGCGTGTCGAAGAGGCCGTGCTCGATGTACGCCGAGACGACGCGTCCGGCCGCCTCGTCGATGCGCTGCTCGGTGATGTCGCCGGCCGCGAGGGCCTCGTCGAGCAGGTCGGGCGTGAAGTGCTTCGGAGCGTTCAGCTCCTGGTCCAGCCCGGCGTTGAGGGCGGCCGCGGTCGAGTGGACCGCGCCGAAGTCGGACACGACGTAGCCTGCGAAGCCCATCAGGCCCTTCAGGTTCGTGTCGAGGATCGGGTTCTCGCACCCGTAGACGCCGTTGATCTGGTTGTACGAGCACATCACGCTCGCGGGATCCGATTCTGCGACGGCGATCTCCACCGGCAGGTCGTAGACCTGCCGCAGCGTGCGCTCGTCGATGTTCGATGAGCTGGTCTGGCGGTCGAGCTCCTGCTCGTTGGCGATGTAGTGCTTGATGTCGGCCATGATCGGCTTGCCGTCGACGCTCTGCAGCGCGTTGATGGCGCTCGCTGCGAGCTGACCGGTCAGCAGCGGATCCTCGCCGAGGTATTCGGGCGTACGCCCGGAGAGGGGCGTGCGGCCGGCGGCGAGGCCCGGGCCCAGCACGCCGTTCTTGCCCTTGTCGAACGCTTCCGCGGCCAGCGCGGCGGACTTCGCCTCGTTGAGCCCGAGGTCCCAGCTCGCGGCGAGGGCGATCGGTGCGGGGAACGCCGTGACGCCCGGCGTAGAGCGCACGCCGTCGGGTCCATCGGTGTAGACGACCGTCGGCGTGCCGGGCACCTGGGCCGGGTAGGTCACGTCGCCGAACTCGGTCTGCTGGGGCGCGTTGGCGGCCTGTTCGTTGAGCCAGCGGTATTTCTGGTGCAGCGAGCTCGCATCGAGCAGCAGCTCGGTGCGCTCGGCGGTCGTGCGGCCGGTGTCCAGCCACGGCACGTCGGCCTCTTCCGCGAGCGCCGCGGTCGGCGCGGCGGCGCCGAGCGCGGCCATCGCCGCGACCGTGAGCACGGCGATCCCGCCGGCTCTGAATCTGTTCCTTGACAAGTGCCACTCCTCTGTGTGCAGGTCGACGCCGGCCCTATCGCCGGCTTTGAAGCGCTTCAAAACGCCTACGACGTAACATATCGACCCTCCGTCGTCGCGTCAATGATTCGTTTCAAGCCACCGACGCGGCGCGCTGATCGGGCACGCCCCGGCGACGCCGTCGTGCGCGCCGGATGAGGGCGGCGTCCCTACGCCGCAGCCGCCGGCGTGCGCGCCTGCAGGAAGGTGACGGTGCGGCGCAGCCGGAAGCCGAGGCTCTCGTAGGTCGCGAGCGCACCGGTGTTCGCCGCGGACGCGTGCAGGAACGGCACGTCTCCGCGCTGGCGGATCCCGTAGGCGATATCGAGCGTGAGGGCGGAGGCGAGCCCCTGTCGGCGCACGTCCTCATCGACCGAGACCGCGCTGATCTCGGTGAACCCGCGCGGGTGAAGGCGCTCCCCGGCCATCGCAACGAGTCGACCCCCGCGACGGACCCCGACGTAGCGGCCGAGCTGATGGGTGCGGGCGCGGAACGGGCCGGGCTGGTTGCGCGCGACGATCGCGAGCATGTCGTCGACGTCGTCGTCTCCGAGCTCGATGGCCTCGTCGAACGGCCGTCCGGTCACGCGATCCGTCGCGATGAGCTGCACGCCGTCGCCCCGACGGGTCTCGGTCCACCCCTGCGGCAGCTCGCCGGCGAAATGCGAGAGCGAGACGTCGGCGTCGTGGCCGAACAGCTCGATCAGCGACGCCCAGATGCGCGGCTCGTCCCACGCGACGACGCCCACGAACGGCGAGACGTCTTCCGGATACCGCTTCGCGAAGTCGTCGCCCTCGGCGAACCGCGCGTGCTCTCCCGTGAGCGCCGACCAGGCGGGACTGTCGAGCACGTGGGTGTCGGGTCCTGCCTCCTGCGCGTGATGAGCAGCGGCCGGTCGCGGGGTGAATTCGAACACGTCATCAATTCTGCTCCTGCGAGGCTGTGAGGGGGTCCGATCCTCCGCGATCCACGAGATTCGCACGACGGTGCCGGCGGCCGATCCCGCAACGGACCGGGGGATCGAGCGGCCCCGTAATCTGGAGACATGTCTGCCATCTCCCGCGTCGCCGTGTTCACCGGATCCGCCCCCGGGGCCGATCCCGAGTACGTGCGGTCGGCGATCGCCGTCGGTTCGGCGCTCGCGACCGCCGGGATCGGCCTGGTCTATGGCGGCGGCAACGTCGGCCTGATGGGCGCCGTCGCCTCGGCGGGGCGCGAGGCGGGCGGCGAGGTCGTGGGCGTGATTCCGAACGCGCTCGTCGATAAAGAGATCGCGCACGACGACCTCACCCGCCTCGAGGTCGTCGCCGACATGCACGAGCGCAAGCACCGCATGGCCGAGCTGAGCGACGCGTTCGTGATGCTGCCGGGCGGCATCGGCACGCTCGAGGAGTTCTTCGAGGCGTGGACCTGGCAGCAGCTCGGCATCCACCGCAAGCCCATCGCGGTGTACGACGTGAACGGCTTCTGGGATCCGCTCGTGGCGATGCTCGACCGCCTGGTCGCCGAGGGATTCGTCGCGCCGCACTTCCGCGACAGCCTCATCCGCGCCAGCGACCCGGCACAGCTTCTCGACGAGCTCGCCGCGTGGCAGCCGCCGGCGCCGAAGTGGGACGACCCCACGGGAACCCTCGAGTCCCGATGATCGGCACTCCGACGCCGTCCCGCACGCTGCCGGAGAGCAATGACGGCGACTCGCGCGCGCACCGGACGGGATCCGAATCGTTTGTCAGCCCTCCCAACTAGACTGGACGCATCCCGCCCCGCCTGACTCCTGGAGCTCCCGCGTGACCATCGAACACGTCGCCGACACCGTCTCGAACGCCGCCGCCACTCCCGAGCGCGAGCAGCCGTACGCCGCTCTCGGGCTCAAGGCCGACGAGTACGCGCAGATCCGCGAGATCCTCGGTCGCCGCCCCACCTCGGGCGAGCTCGCCATGTACTCGGTGATGTGGAGCGAGCACTGCTCGTACAAGAGCTCCAAGCAGTACCTGCGCCGCTTCGGCGAGAAGGTCACCGATGAGATGAAGGAACGCCTCATGGTGGGCATGGGCCAGAACGCGGGCGTCGTCGACGTCGGCGAGGGCTGGGCCGTCACGTTCAAGGTCGAGAGCCACAACCACCCGTCGTACATCGAGCCGTTCCAGGGCGCCGCGACCGGCGTCGGCGGCATCGTTCGCGACATCATCTCGATGGGTGCGCGCCCCGTCGCCGTCATGGATCAGCTGCGGTTCGGCGCCATCGACGACCCCGACACCGCACGCGTCGTGCACGGCGTCGTCTCCGGTATCTCGTCGTACGGCAACTGCCTCGGCCTGCCGAACATCGGCGGCGAGACGGTCTTCGACGCGGTCTATCAGGCCAACCCCCTCGTCAACGCGCTCGCCGTCGGCGTCATGCGCCACGAAGACATCCGCCTGGCCAACGCCACCGGTCCGGGCAACAAGGTCGTGCTCTTCGGCGCGCGCACGGGCGGCGACGGCATCGGCGGCGCATCGATCCTCGCGTCCGACTCGTTCAGCGACGGCGGCCCCACCAAGCGCCCCGCGGTGCAGGTCGGCGACCCGTTCGCCGAGAAGGTGCTCATCGAGTGCTGCCTCGAGCTGTACGCCGGCGAGCTCGTCGAGGCGATCCAAGACCTCGGCGCCGCCGGCATCTCCTGCGCGACGAGCGAGCTCGCGGCGAACGGCGAATCGGGCATGAACGTCGAGCTCACGAACGTGCTGCTGCGCGATCCCTCGCTCACCGCCGAGGAGATCCTCATGAGCGAGTCGCAGGAGCGCATGATGGCGATCGTCGCGCCCGAGAAGCTCGATGCCTTCATGGCCGTCGTGAACAAGTGGGAGGTCGAGACGAGCGTGCTCGGCGAGGTCACCGGCGACGGCCGCCTCGTCATCACATGGGAGGGCGAGACGATCGTCGACGTCGATCCCTCCACGGTCGCGGTCGACGGCCCGGTCTACGACCGTCCGGTCGCCTACCCGACGTGGATCGACGCGCTGCAGGCCGACACGACGACGCGCCTGCCGCGCGTGACGAAGCCCGCCGAGCTCGCCGAGCAGTTCGAAGCCCTCGTGAAGAGCCCGAACCTCGCCGACACGAGCTGGATCACGAACCAGTACGACTACTACGTGCTCGGCAACACCGCGCTGTCGTTCCCCGACGACGCCGGCATGATCCGCGTCGACGAAGAATCGGGCCTCGGCTTCTCGATCGCCACCGACGCCAACGGCCGCTACTGCCAGCTCGACCCGTACGCCGGGGCTCAGCTCGCCCTCGCCGAGGCGTACCGCAACGTCGCCGTCACGGGCGCCGTGCCGACCGCCGTCACCGACTGCCTCAACTTCGGATCCCCCGAGAACCCCGAGGTCATGTGGCAGTTCTCGCAGGCGGTCGACGGCCTCTCCGACGCGTGCAAGACCCTCGGCGTCCCGGTCACGGGCGGCAACGTCTCGTTCTACAACCAGACCGGCGATACGCCGATCCACCCGACGCCCGTCGTCGGCGTGCTGGGCATCATCGACGACGTCTCGCGCCGCATCCCCAGCGGATGGCAGGACACGGGCGAGAACATCTACCTGCTCGGCACGACGGCTGACGAGCTCGACGGATCCGCCTGGTCCGACGTCGTCCACGGTCACCTCGGCGGACGGCCGCCGCAGGTCGACCTCGAAGGCGAGAAGCGCCTCGCCGGGCTGCTGCAGGGCGCGCGGGACGAATGGCTCATCTCGAGCGCGCACGACCTCTCCGAAGGCGGCCTCGCGCTGTCGCTCGCCGAGGGCGTCATGCGGTTCGGCGTGGGCGCTCGCGTCTGGCTGAACGAGATCATGCAGCGCGACGGCGTCGACCTCACCGCCGCCCTGTTCTCCGAGTCGACGGGTCGCGTCATCGTCACGGTTCCGCGCGAGGAGGATGTGAAGTTCCGCGGCCTCTGCGAGGGGCGCGGCTACCCCGTGCTGCGCATCGG
>DXAM01000056.1 GCA_019117025.1 Candidatus Microbacterium stercoravium
ATGAGCACGACCACCACGCCGAGGATGAGGCCGAGGGGGATGCCCGCGATCTCCATCGAGCGGAGGCCGAAGGCCATGCCCTCGGGCAGGACGCCGAACATCATGAGGCCGACGTTGAGCAGCGAGAAGACGGCGTAGCCGATCATCGCGATCATGACGATCTTCGTCATCTTCGCCGAGGCGCGGATCTTGCCGTTCGCGAACAGTGCGAGCGTGGTGGCGATCACGGCGATCGAGGCGAGCGCCGCCTGGAACACGATGCCCGGGAAGAGCACCTCGAAGAACGCCGAGATGCCGCCGACGAAGAGTCCCTCTGCCACCGCGTAGGCGACGGCGAGTCCCGCTCCCGGCATCGACGTGCGTCGGAACGCGTAGACGAGGCTGATGACGAGGGTGCCGACCGCACCGACGATCGCGGGAATCAGGTTGTAGCCGGTGGCCTGCTCAGGCGCGAAGTGGCCGCCGAGGGTGAAGAACCAGCTGACGGCGCCGACGACGAGCATGACGGCGAAGAGCGCCGCGGTCTTCGCGATCGTGTCTTCATAGGTCATGCGGCCGGTCTCGTTGGCACCCGCGGCCGGAGCCGCGTACATGCCCTCGATGCGGGCCTGCTCGCCGACGGTGGGGGCCGGCTGCGGCGCGAGGGGAGTCTGGTAGCCGCCCTGCGCGGGCGGGCGCTCGTTGGTGAAGTACGGGTTGTTGAATCCGGTGCTGGCCATAGCGTCGGTCACACTCCTGATCGGAAGGGGGCTGTGTGCACAAGCGTATCGGCGTTTCGCTATGCCTGCGCTGTGATCATGCGGGATTCTCGCCGCCGCGCCGTACGCTGTGACGATGCCCGTCATCATCGGCCATCGCGGCGCACCCGGATACCGGCCCGAGCACACCCGATCGTCGTACGAGCTCGCGATCGATCTGGGCGCCGACATGATCGAGCCCGACGTGGTCGCGACCCGGGACGGCGTGCTCGTCGTGCGTCATGAGAACGAGATCTCGGGCACGACCGATGTCGCTGACCGGCCGGAGTTCGCGCACCTGCGCACCACGAAATCATTCGCCGGCCACGAGCTGACCGGGTGGTTCACCGAGGACTTCTCCTGGGACGAGCTGAAGACGCTCCGGTGCCGGGAACGACTGCCGCGCATCCGCCCGCAGAACATCGGGTACGACGACACCGAACCGATCCTGCGGCTGCGGGACGTGCTCGATATCGCCGCCGCGCACGGCGTGGGCGTCGTCGTCGAGATCAAGCACGCACCGTATTTCTCGGCGATCGGACTCGATCTCGCACCGCTCATCGCGGCGGACCTGCGTGCCGCCGGATGGCAGGATCCGGGCAGCGCGGCATCGCTCGTCATCGAATCGTTCGAGGAATCGGCGCTGAACGCCGTGCGCGAGGAGGGGATCCGGGCGCGCTTCGTCTACCTGCTGGAGAAGAGCGGGGCGGCGCTTGACCTGCTGCTCGCACACGGATCCGCTGCGCCGAGCTATCGCGACCAGCTGAACGACGTCGCGAGTCTCGCGGCGCGCGTCGACGGGATCAGCGTGAACAAGAGCCTGCTCCTCTCCGGCGATGCGCGATTCGCCGGCGAAGCGCGGGACGCGGGGCTCGAGCTGTTCACCTGGACATGCCGCCCGGAGAATGCGTTCCTTGCGCGGCGGTTCCGCGCGCCGGGCGGATCCGCGGCGTTCGGGGATTGGCGCGGGGAATGGGCCCAGATACGCAGATCGGGCGTGACCGGCGTATTCGCCGACCAGCCCGATCTCGCACGCGAGGCGTTCGCCTCGGCTTAAGCCTCGTTCTCGAGGTCTGCCCAGAGGCCCTCGACGGCGGCTGCCGGGCCGGGCTGACCGGGCTGCAGCAGGAAGATGTCGCGAACGCCCGACTCAGCGCCCGAGGCGTCGCCCTTCTCGATGAGCGTTGCGACGTTCTCGAAGTCTGCGCGCAGTTCGGCCGCGGGCTTCGTCAGCGGGAAGGAACTGCGCAGGTTGCGTGACAGCTGCAACCAGGCATCGGCCATCACCGCGTCGAACAGGGTGTTTCCGCTCTGCTCGCCGAGGTAGGTCGTGAGGTCGCCCGTCGCGTGGAAGGCCGCGCGCGGATCATCGGCCACGACCGCGGAGATCTTGCGCGTGAGCGCCGCGGCGTGCGCGCGCTGTGCGTCGTCGAGCGAGGGGAGGGCCGCGCGCAGCCAGAGGCCGAGCTGGTAGCCGAGGAATTCTGCGGACTGCGCAGGCAGCTCGGGCGTGACATCGGTGACGCGCGTGAAGCGGCTGGCGACCATCTCGATCAGGCCCTGGCGCTCCAAACGCTGCAGTGCCTCGCGCACCGGCATGCGTGAGACATCGAGCTGGTCGGCGAGCTCGCCATCGCGCACCCGCTCGCCCGGAGCGAGCGTTCCGTCGACGATCGCGTCGCACAGCCGCTCGTACACGACGTCAGCGAGGCGCTTGGTCTGCGCCTGCACCTTGATGCCACCTAGGTTCACGGAGTACCCCCACATGTTTGTTGTCAAAATGATACTTGCGGGAGCTTATGCGCACACTTCGAGGTGGTACTTCGGCCCGATTGTCAGGGGTCTCCCATAAACTCGGTCAGGCCATGCCACAGCTTCCTGATGCCCCTCTCGTCTCGTCCGACCGCGATCCTCTGCTCGACGGGCTCAACCCGCAGCAGCGAACCGCCGTCGAGTATCGCGGGCCCGCTCTGCTCATCGTCGCGGGGGCCGGATCCGGCAAGACCCGGGTGCTCACGCACCGGGTCGCCTCGCTGCTGCGATCCCGCGAGGCGTGGCCGAGCCAGATCCTCGCCATCACCTTCACGAACAAAGCTGCGGGCGAGATGCGCGAGCGCGTGGAGCAGCTCGTGGGCGAGCAGGCCAAGGGCATGTGGATCTCGACGTTCCACTCGGCCTGCGTGCGCATCCTGCGCCGCGAGGCCGACCAGTTCGGTTTCACGAAGTCGTTCACGATCTACGACTCCGGCGACGTGCGCGCGCTCCTCAAGCGCCTGGTGAAGGAGCACGAGGCCGACGCGTACGGGCTCACCCCGGCGACCGTGCAGAACCGCATCTCGAAGCTGAAGAACGAACTGCAGGACGCGGATACGTTCTCCCGTCAGGCGAACATGTCCGATCCGGCCGAGCGCATCTTCGCCGAGATCTTCCAGGACTACACGCGCAGGCTGCGCACGGCGAACGCCTTCGACTTCGATGACCTGCTCGCCCAAACGGTGTACCTGTTCCGCGCGTTCCCCCACGTCGCCGACACCTACCGGCGCCGCTTCCGGCACGTGCTCGTCGACGAGTACCAAGACACGAACCACGCGCAGTACCAGCTGATCCGCGAGCTCACGAAGGCTCCCGAGGGCGACTCGCTCGACGTCGGCGACGGTATGATCGCGCTGATGCCCGAGCAGCAGGAGGCGGGGGCCTCGCTCACGGTCGTCGGCGACTCCGACCAATCGATCTATGCATTCCGCGGCGCGGACATCCGCAACATCACCGAGTTCGAGCGCGACTTCACCGGTGCGAAGGTCGTGCTGCTCGAGCAGAACTACCGCTCGAGCCAGAACATCCTCGACACCGCGAACGCCGTGATCCGCAACAACTTCGACCGCAAGGACAAGAAGCTGTGGACGGATCAGGGCACCGGTCACGCCGTCGTCGGCTTCACCGGGTACTCGCAGCACGACGAGGCGCAGTTCGTCGCCGATGAGATCGACGCGCTGCGGCTGAAGGGCGTCGACTACAGCGAGATGGCTGTGTTCTATCGCACGAACTCGCAGTCGCGCGCGCTCGAAGAGATCTTCATCCGTTCGGCGATTCCGTACCGCATCATGGGCGGCACGAAGTTCTACGACCGCGCCGAGATCAAAGACGCGCTCGCCTATCTCGTGGCGGTCGTGAACCCCGCCGACGAGATGGCGGTCCGGCGCATCCTGAACAAGCCGAAGCGCGGGATCGGCGCGGTCACCGAGACGAACATCGCGACGTTCGCCGCCGACAACGGCCTGTCGTTCCGCGATGCGCTCGCGCACGCGAAGGAGATCGGTCTCGGTCCGAAGCTGCAGTCGGCGCTCGGACATCTCGACGAGGTGCTGCGCAAGGCGTCGGCGATCCTCCTCCCTGACGAGGGAGATGCGCCGCCGAGCGCCGTCGCCGAGGGAGTGCAGCTGCTGCTGAACGAATCGGGATACCTCGATGCGCTGCGGCGGTCGCGCGATCCGCAGGACGAGGCGCGCGTCGAGAACCTCGATGAGCTCGTGGCGGTCACCCGAGAGTTCGCGCGCAACAATCCCGAGGGCACGGTGATCGATTTCCTCACCGAGGTCGCGCTCGTCGCCGACAGCGACGATCTCGACGACGCCACCGGCACCGTTTCGCTCATGACGCTGCACACCGCCAAGGGCCTCGAGTACGACACGGTGTTCCTCACCGGCGTCGAGGAGGACCTGATCCCGCATCGCATCGCCGCCGGCGAGCCCGGCGGCCCGCAGGAGGAGCGGCGTCTGTTCTATGTGGGCATCACGCGCGCGAGGCAACGGCTCTACCTCTCGCTCGCGATGACGCGGGCCCAGTTCGGCGAGGTCTCGGTGGCGATGCCGAGCCGGTTCCTGCAGGAGATCCCGGCCGACCTCATCGACTGGCGGCAGGCACCGGGAGATGTCAACGGTCGCGGCGGCACGCAGTCGCGCGCGCTGAATGCGCCGCGCCCCCGCGAGAACCGGTGGGGCGTCAAGCCGCTCGAGCCCAAGAACAAGAAGGCGGCTCTCGGAGAGTTCACCAACCTGGTGACGGGGCGTGTGCGCGACAACGGCGACCTCGAGCTGGCGGGCGGCGACCGCATCCGCCATGACGACTTCGGCGAGGGCACCGTCGACGTGGTCACCGGGCAGGGCGCGAAGCGCATCGCCCACGTGCGGTTCGACTCGGTCGGGGCGAAGAAGCTGCTGATCAAGGTGGCGCCGATCGAGAAGCTCTGACGTTCTCGGGCGACGGGACGCCGCGTCGCACGTAGGCTGGGCGTATGGGTCTGTTCTCGAGAAAGAAGAAGTCCGACCGCTCCGAAGACGAGGCGGCCGAGTCGGTCGAGGCACAGGATGCGACCGCCCAGCCCTCTGCCGAGGCGCCGTCGGAGCAGCCCGCGCCGGAGGAGCCCCCGTCGCCCGAGGTGAACATCTCGTTCTCGGCGTTCAAGGGCGTCGGCGCGACGTCGGGCCCCGAGGTCGTGTCGCCCGAGCAGCGCAAGGAACAGCAGGCGCGTCAGGCTGAGGCGAGCGCGAACGGCCCGCACGCCGCGACCGCGCCGCGCGAGGGAGCGGCTCCTGAGGGCGGGCGTCCCGTGCCGCCGCGCGAGCTGCCGCTCGCTCCCGCCGCCCCGCCGAACAATCTCGAGACGGTCAAGGGGCTGCGCGACAACACTCTCGTGCGCGACGCGCTCGCGGCGCTGCCCGAGAAGCCGACGCCCCAGCAGCTGCTGGGCGTCGCCCGCCAGGTGATGCAGGGGCATCTGTTCCTGCGCGTGACGGGCGACGTGCGCGAGCAGGTTCAAGAAGACGGGCGCGCCACGCTGCAGTTCGGCGTCGCCCGCAGCGGCGACAAGTCGTACATGCTCGTGTTCAGCTCGGGCAAGGCACTGCGCGATGCAGTGCAGACCGACAACAACACGCAGACGTCGGCGGTCGCGCAGCCGGTGCCGATGATCCTCAGCCACATGCTCGACAACGACTTCGACGGGCTCATCATCGACAACGCGTCGGGCGCGCACCGCATTGTGCTGCCGCGCGACGTGCTCGAGCGCGCGAAGACGCAGGCCGATCCCGAGATGCGCGTGAAGTCTGCGCTCGCTCAGCCGCGCGACGCCGAGACGCCGAAGAAGATCGCCGCGATCCTCGCGGAGCGCCCACCGCTCTGGGTCGCGGTGGCGCCGTCGCCGCAGGACGAGGAGAAGATGGGCATCGCCGAGGCGCGCCTCGCGAACGGCACGCGTCTGCTGCAGGTGTACTCGCACCCGCTCGAGGTCGTCGCGCAGGGCCGCAGCGAGCGCGCTCTGCCGTTCAGCGTCGCGAAGATCGCCAAGGTGCTCGTCGACAACCCCGCCGTCGGCGGCGTCCTGCTCGATCCCGCGGGTCCGCTCATCACCCTGACGCGCGAAGAGCTCGAGCCCGTGCTGGCCCTCGCGGACGAGGCTGAGGCTGAGGGCGCGGCTGAGGCCGAGGGCGAGACGCCGCCCGAGGAGTGATCGCGGCGCCGGATCCGGCGGGGCCGAGGCTCGTGGGCGGCTCAGATCGGCGTGACTCCTCTTGGCAGGATCACGTTATCCGACAATCAATGCCGCCCACTCACACGAACGCGCCGATGCCCGTGATGTCGCGTCCGATCAGCAGCGCCTGAACCGACTCCGTGCCCTCGTAGGTGTGGATGGCCTCGATGTCGACCAGGTGCTGGATCACGCGGTTCTCGAGCAGGATTCCGTTGCCTCCGAGCATGTCGCGCGCATCGCGGGCGATGTCGCGCGCCGTGCGCGTGCACGTGTATTTCGCGAGCGACGCCTGCGTGGGGCGCAGGGATCCGCTCGAATCGAGGTCGGCGATGCGGCGGCAGTACAGCTGCATGCTCGTCAGCTGCGAGAGCATGCGCGTCAGGCGCTCCTGCACGAGCTGGAATCCGGCGAGCGGCTTGCCGAACTGGATCCGCTCGCCCGCGTACTGCAGCGCCGCCTCGTAGCACGCGGTCGCGTGCCCGAGCGCCGACCAGGCGACGCCCGAACGGGTCGCGTACAGCACGCGCGACGTGTCGGCGAACGAGTGGGCGCCGGGGAGGCGTGCATCGAGTGGGAGGCGCACGTCGTCGAGCGCGACGCGCGCCTGATGGATCGCGCGCAGCGAGGCCTTTCCCTCGATCACCTCACCGACATACCCGGGCGTCTCCTGCGGAACGAGGAAGCAGCCGACGCGGCCGTGGTCGGCGTCATCGGCGTCGTCGATCCGCGCCCACACGAACGTGATCCCTCCGGACGCGCCGTTGCCGATCCATCTCTTGACGCCGCGCAGCACCCATTCGGATCCATCGCGCACGGCGACCGTCTCGAGCCCCGTCGAGTCGCTGCCGTGATCCGGCTCGGTGAGCGCGAAGGATCCGGGGACCTCGCCGCGGTCCAGCGCGTCGAGCCAGCGATCCTTCTGCTCGTCGCTGCCGTACAGGGCGAGAGTGCGCAGCGCGAGACCGCCCTGGACCGCCTGTATCGTGCCGAGCGAGCCGTCGCCGCGGGAGAGCTCCATGACGATGAGCCCGGCCGCGAGAGGCGAGATGCGGGTGATGCCCTCGTGGTCGACGCCATCGGACATCACGTCGTGACGGCCGAGCGATGCGAGCACGCGCTCGTGCGGGTATTCCGCGGTCTCCCACGCGGCGAGCAGGTCGTCGGCCACCTCATCGACCACCGCGCGGGCGCGTCGCCATGCATCGCGGTCACTGTCGGAGATGTCGTCGAAGACTCCGTAATAGTCGGTGTCCAACGGCCGGTTGACGGAGTATGACGGCGTGCGCTCGCCGGGCAGCTGAGAGGTCATGCCGCCACGGTAGGAGCGTGCGCGTCATCGGCGCCATGTCTTTGTAGATCGCCGCCACACTGTAGAGTGGAGAGCAGACTTTCCCGGAGGGCCGATCCACATGATGTTCATTATTTCGCTGATCTTCTTCATCGGCGGGCTGTTCCTGTTCGGTGTCGCCTACATGGTGACCTCGTTCCAGGGTCTGGTCTTCACGGCCGGCATCCTGGCCGTGTGCGTCGCCATGGCGATCCCGATGTTCCGCAGTCAGTGGCGCACGAAGCATCACAACTGATCGCTCTCGACGATGCCCCGCAGGTCCTCGGATCCGCGGGGCATCGTCGTGTTCGGGCGCGCCCGAGGCGGTAGTAGGCTTGAGGCGGTCGAGATTTCTCGACATCGAGACAGTCGTCTCCGCAGTGCGGCTGTCTCTTTCCCGTGGCCCACCGAAGGAAAAGCAACGTGGATCTGTACGAGTACCAGGCTCGAGACCTTTTTGAGAAGTACGAGGTGCCGGTGCTCGCCGGTATCGTCGCCGACACCCCCGAGGAGGTGAAGGCAGCAGCAGAGAAGCTCGGCGGTGTCGTCGTCGTCAAGGCCCAGGTCAAGGTCGGCGGTCGCGGCAAGGCCGGCGGCGTCAAGGTCGCGAAGAACCCCGACGAAGCGTACGAGGCGGCGAAGGCCATCCTCGGCCTCGACATCAAGGGGCACATCGTCAAGCGCGTGATGGTCGCCGCAGGTGCGAACATCGACCGCGAGTTCTACTTCTCGGTTCTGCTGGATCGCTCCAACCGCACCTACCTCGCGATGTCGAGCGTCGAGGGCGGCATGGAGATCGAGCAGCTCGCCGTCGAGAAGCCCGAAGCCCTCGCGCGCGTCTCGGTCGACCCGCTGACGGGCATCGACGAGGCGAAGGCGCTGGAGATCGCCAAGGCGGCGAACTTCCCCGAGGAGCTGCTGTCGAAGGTCGCGAACGTCTTCGTGAAGCTCTACGACGTCTACAAGACCGAAGACGCCACGCTGGTCGAGGTCAACCCGCTCGTGCTCACGGCCGAGGGCGACGTCATCGCGCTCGACGGCAAGGTGTCGCTCGACGACAACGCGAGCGAGGTGCGCCACCCCGAGCACGAGGAGCTCGAGGACAAGGGCGCCGCTGACCCGCTCGAGGCGAAGGCGAAGGCCTCCGGCCTCAACTACGTCAAGCTCGACGGCCAGGTCGGCATCATCGGCAACGGCGCGGGCCTCGTCATGTCGACGCTCGACGTCACCGCGTACGCGGGCGAGAACCATGGCGGCGTCAAGCCCGCCAACTTCCTCGACATCGGCGGCGGCGCGAACGCGCAGGTCATGGCGTCGGGCCTCGACGTCATCCTCGGCGACCCGCAGGTCAAGAGCGTGTTCGTCAACGTCTTCGGCGGCATCACCAGCTGCGTGGCCGTCGCCGAGGGCATCGTGAAGGCCCTCGAGATCCTCGGCGATGCGGCGTCCAAGCCGCTCGTCGTACGCCTCGACGGCAACCAGGTCGAGGAGGGGCGCGCGATCCTCGCAGAGGCGAACCACCCCCTCGTCACCCTCGCTGCCGGTATGGACGAGGGCGCCGACAAGGCCGCCGAGCTGGCCAACGCCTGAGATAAGGACTAGAAGAGATGTCGATCTACCTCAACAAGGATTCGAAGGTCATCGTCCAGGGCATCACGGGCGGCGAGGGCTCCAAGCACACCGCACTGATGCTCAAGGCGGGCACCGACGTCGTGGGCGGCGTCAACGCGCGCAAGGCCGGCACGACCGTCACACACGAGAAGCCGGGCGCCGGCGAGGTCGAGCTTCCGGTCTTCGGGTCGGTGGCTGAGGCCATCGAGAAGGAGGGCGCGAACGTGTCCGTCGCCTTCGTGCCGCCGAAGTTCACGAAGGACGCGATGATCGAGGCCATCGATGCCGAGATCCCGCTGCTCGTCGTGATCACCGAGGGCGTGCCGGTCGGCGACGCCGCGGAGGCCTGGGCCTACGCGAAGTCGAAGGGCAACAAGACGCGCATCATCGGCCCGAACTGCCCCGGCATCATCACGCCGGGCGAGGCGCTCGCGGGCATCACGCCGGCGAACATCACGGGCAAGGGCCCGATCGGCCTCGTGTCGAAGTCAGGCACGCTCACGTACCAGATGATGTTCGAGCTGAACGATTTCGGTTTCTCGACCGCCATCGGAATCGGCGGCGACCCCGTCATCGGCACGACGCACATCGATGCGCTCGAGGCGTTCGAGAACGACCCCGAGACGCAGGCGATCGTGATGATCGGCGAGATCGGCGGCGACGCCGAAGAACGTGCCGCCGAGTACATCAAGAGCAACGTCACGAAGCCCGTCGTGGGCTACGTCGCGGGCTTCACGGCCCCCGAAGGAAAGACGATGGGCCACGCAGGCGCGATCGTCTCCGGATCCGCGGGCACGGCTGCCGCGAAGAAGGAGGCCCTCGAGGCTGCCGGCGTCAAGGTCGGCAAGACGCCGAGCGAGACCGCCCAGCTCATGCGCGAGATCCTGAACGCGCTGTAAGCAGAACCACGAAGGCGGCCCCGGCACAGCGCCGGGGCCGCCTTTCTGCTGCCTCCGTGTCCGAGTCGGTGCGGGCTCGACGGGCTCTTTCGCACCTGTAGCGGGACACGCACGACTCCGTGTCCTGCTTCAGGGCGGAATGGCGCCGGATCTCCGCACCATGGGGGACACGGTTCGGACCAAGATCAAGCCGCGGACCCCGCCCGAGCCCTACGCGCAGGTGCGGGCGTCGAAGGGGGCTGCGTCCTGCTCGCCTTCCCTCGTGAGCGTCGCCTCGCCCGCGGGGATCGACTCCTCGCGCGTCGCGAACGCCGCGGAGGTCGTCTCCTCGGCTCCGACCGCGATCTCCCGCTCGCCGTACGGCGTCGTCACGGTCACGCTCGTGGCCCCGTCGCCGTTCTCGATGCTCGCGACGAGCACCGCCGCGCCCGCGACGCAGCGCGTCTCCGCGCGCAGGGTCACTCCTGGATCCTGCGCGACGACGACCTCCGCGCTCACGGTCAGCGCCGTCGTGCTGAACAGCTCGCGGCCGGGGGCATCCCATTCGGTCGATCCGCCTTCACCGACCCAGTCGTTGAGGTTCGCCCCGATGGATCGCACGGTTCCGGTCACCTCGTACGCGCCGGGCGTCGACGCATCGATCCCAGACAGATCCCAGTCGACCGGCAGCTCGCCCTCGCCGTACCCGTGAGCGAGGCGCACGTCGGCGTTCGCCGGCAGTGCGGCCCGCACCTCGTCGTCGGTCGCCTCGCGGGAGATCCGCACGGATCCGAGATCGGTCTGCGGCGCGTCGATCGCGTCGGAGGAGCGGATCACGTCGTACTGCCCCTTCGTCAGCGACACGACGCCCCCGTGCTTCGTGCTGGGCGCCATCCAGAAATCGTCGCTGTGCAGCTCGGTCCAGCCGGCGTCGAGATCGCCCGTCTCCATCGGGCGGTATCCGATGGTGGGGATCACATCGACGTAGAGGTACCAATGGTCGTCGTCGTGCCGCTTGAACACGGCCGGGCCCTCGACGCCGCCCGGGTTGTCATTCGCCCACCCGGCCCCGATCTCGGTCTGGATCAGCTGCCACTCCGCGGCCTCGTCCCACCAGTCGTGCGCGGTCGTCGACTCCATGTAGATGCCGTTGCCGTGCCCGTTGTCCTTCGTGATCCGGTAGGTCGTGCCCTCGTCCTGGATCACCGTGGTGTCGATCGCGTCGGCACCCGTGTCGACGAGCGTGCCGCCGTACTCGTAGGTCTCCTGCGTGAAATCGCTCGTCGCGCCCCACAGCACGCGGCTGTAGGTGCTGCCGGAGTGATCCGCGTCGTCGTAGACGTTCGACGACCAGTACACGACGAACGCGCCCTCGCCGGTCCCGTGATAATCCGGCACCCAGGTGGCCTCCGGCGCCCAGGCCATGCCGAGCTCGGCATGAGTGGCGCCGTCGGCCGTGGTCGCGACATCGAACTGCCGCAGGTCGCTCCACGTGACGAGATCCGTCGATTCCCACACGTTGAGCTTGGTGCTGCCGTTGCTCGACCAGTGGCACCAGTCCGCACAATCGCTCGTACCGGAGTCGCCGCCGAACACCCGCAGATCCGTCGCGATGATGTAGTAGGTCTCGGTCTCGGGGCTGTAGGTGAGGTAAGGATCCCGCACACCGGTCGTGCCGAGGTCGGAGGCGAGGATCGGCTCCCCGCCGTTCAGCTGATCCCACTGCTCGGGATCGTCGCCGCGCGAAACGTCGAGGTAGATCTTCTCGGCGTAGCCGTCGCTGTCCTCCACGAAGTGCACCATCATGTAGCCGTACGGCGTCTCAGCCCCCACCTCGGGGGCCTCGTCGGGCGCGGCTGCGGCTGCGGCAGCGGCGGAGGGAAGAACTGCGGCCATGAGCGCGGCGGCCATCGCACCGCCGAGGGCTCTCAGACCGCGCCGCCGGGATCGGCGGCCGGGGTCGGAAGTCGTGACGTCTCGCACAGAAGCTCCTTCGCTCGTGAGACCCGCTCGATGCCGCTCGCTGAGGAGAACGCACGGCCGATCGGCACGCTGGCGCCGTGCCGCGTCGTCTTCGACAGGGCGGGATGTCGGGCTTGTTCCCGGTAACATACCACGCTAGTGTTCCGAGGTGAAGACGTCGACCCGACGACGGAAAGACACCAGGCAAAGGCGCCCCACATGCTCTATCAGCGCTCACGTGCACCTCGCATGCGGCGACGCCTGGGCCGTATTCCGGCGAAGGATCGGCACTCGAACATCCGGTCAGGCGGCGCAGCATCCGCCTGCCCGGTCGCACAGCGGCGGCGGTCGTTCGCCGCGGAACGAATCGGCACATACGCCGAGAAATGGAGATAACGATGATCCGGACGAACAGGTCCCGTGTCGTTCGCACGGCTGCGGGCGTCATGGGCGGGCTCATGCTCGCAGGCGTCGGCGCTGCGGCGATGGCCGACGAGGTCGGCACCGATGGTGTCGACGTCAACGTCACGATCGATGAGCAGGCCGCAGGCGCGCTCTCGCTGAGCGTCGCCGCCGACAGCGAGACGCTCACCGAGGTCGAAGATGCCTCGCCCGACTACCGCGAGTTCGTGGGTGCCCTGCCCGACGTGACCGTGACCGACACGCGCAGCGAGGTGCCCGAAGGGGTCTACTGGTACGTCACGGGTCAGGCGAGCGACTTCGTCGGTTCCGAGGGACAGGACCCCATCACGCCCGACCACCTCGGGTGGGCCCCGGCGCTCGTCACCGAGGGCAACGGCGAGGTCGCCCCCGGCGAGGAGGTTCCCACCTCGCTCGACGACAGCACCAACCCCGATAACCCGAACAACGTCGGACTCGCGGGCGAGGAGCTGCTGCAGCTCGCGCTCGACTCCGCCGAGGCGACCGCGGCGAACGGATCGTGGACGGCGAACGCCGATCTCACGCTCAAGACGCCGAACGACGTCGCGGGCGGGTCGTACAGCTCGACCGTCACGCTGTCGCTGTTCGAAGAAGCGTACTGAGCCGTACCCTCTGCGTCCGGTCGGAGGCCGCGTGCCTCCGACCGGAACAGGGATCCTCATCCGTCATCCGCCTCATCCGCATTGGGAGAGCCGTGCTCCGCACCGTTAAGCCACTCCGTCGTCTCGCGCTGGCCGCCGCCCTCGCGCTCGCGGGGATCCTCGTCGCGCCCGTCGCCGCGGCGGCCGACGAATCGGATCCGGCGGACGTCAGATGGTCCGTGACGCCCGCGGACGAGTCCGGCCGGGACGACCGCCTCTCGATCCAGCACGCGCTGGAGGCGGGCGAGAGCGCGACCGACCACATCGCCGTGCGCAATCTCGGCGACGAGGAGGCGACCTTCAGGCTCTCGGCCGCCGACGGCTTCACAACGCGCAGCGGTCGATTCGACATGGTGGCGTCCGACAAGGAATCCGTCGACGCCGGCACGTGGATCGACATCGCCGACGACGTGACCGTCGGTGCGGGCGAGAGCGCGATCGTGCCCTTCAGCATCACCGTTCCCGACGGCGCGGAACCGGGCGACCACCCGGCGGGAGTCGCGGCATCGGTCATCACGTCGCAGGCATCGGGCGACGGCACGAGCCTCGGCGTCGAGAGCCGCGTCGGCGTCAAGGTGATCACGCGGGTCGAGGGCGATCTCGCCCCGCAGATCGAGATCGAGAACGTCTCCGCCGAATACAACGGCACGTGGAACCCGCTGCGCCCCGGCACAGTGACCGCCACCTTCGACCTCACCAACGCCGGCAACACCCGGCTGATCGTCGACGGCCTCGCGACGGCGGGAACGGGCGAGGCCGCGTTCCCCGCTGACGGTGAGCCCATCGGGGATCTGCTGCCCGGCGACACCCGCGAGGTGTCGATCACCATCGACGGCACCTGGCCTACGTTCTACGCACCGGGCGACCTGGTGGTCACGCCCACCGCCGCGGCTCTCGACGGCGCGGCACCGGACGTCGACGAGGCATCGGCCTCCCTCGGCGTGTGGGCGGTTCCGTGGCCGCAGCTCGTCGTCCTGCTCGCGCTCGCGCTGATCATCATCGCCGCGACCTGGAACCGTCGCCGCGGCAAGCGCCGCCTCGACGCGATGCTGCAGCAGGCGCGCGAAGAGGGCAAGCGCCAGGCGTCGACGGGACGGGGCACCGCCTCGCGCGTCTCGATCGCACGGGCTCTTCCCGCCGTCGCGTTCACGCTGCTCGTCGCGGCCGCATCGGTGACTCTCGCACCCGACATCGCCATGGCCGCATCCGATTCCGGCTCCGACGGCGTCGGCGTGCACGTCGATATCGTCGAGCGCGACGACGCGGGAGCCGACGCTGACGCGGACGGGTCGGACGCGAGCGGCGACGCCGACGCGGATGGTTCGGATGCGAGCGGCGATGCTGATGCGCACGGGGCTGATGCGAGCGGCGACGCCGACGCAACCGGGGCCGCCGCGAACGACGATGCCGATTCGGACGGTTCCGGTTCGGAGCTGCCCGCCACGGGTACGGATCCGTCGCTGATGATCGCTCTGGGCGCCGCCGGCGCTGTCGCGTGCGGCGCCGTGCTCGTCCTCGCCCGTCGCCGCGCTGGGCGAGGAGAAGCCCCTCGTCGGTGAGCACGCCGCTGCGCCCGACCGTCGCCCCCATGCTCGCCGACTGCTCGGCCGCACGCTGCGGCTGACCCCATCACGATGGCGCGGAACAGCCGCGCCGTCCGTTCCGCCGCGCGAAGCGGCATCCCCCGACGAATCAGGAAGAGATCATGCGGAGACAACGACGAACCCGGATCCGGGCAGCCGCCTCGCTCACGTGCGGAGCTGTGCTCGCGCTCGCCGCGGCACCGGTCGCGATGGCCCCGGCGGCGGCCGACGAACCGTCAGCGCCGGCGGTGCGCGCCGAAGCGCCCGAGACCCCGACCGATGAGGCCTACGTGTGGGCGTTCTTCACCGGCGAGGGCGTCGGCGGCGAGAAGATCAGCCTCGCGGCCTCGAAGGGCAACGATGCGCTCGACTGGAACACCCTCAACGACGGAGAACCGCTGTTCACCTCGCACCTCGGCGAGGAAGGACTGCGCGATCCGTTCATCCTGCGCTCGCCCGACGGCGAGACCTTCTACATGATCGCGACGGACCTGAAGATCGACGGCCGCCCCGGCAGCTTCGCCGGTGCGCAGACGCACGGATCGCTGGCGGTCGAGGTCTGGGAGTCGCCCGACCTCGTGAACTGGTCGGAGCAGCGCCACGTCACGGTCAGCACGGAGTACGCGGGCAACACCTGGGCGCCGGAGGCGTACTGGGATGAAGAGCGCGAGACCTTCGTCATGTACTGGGCATCGAACCTGTACGAGACGACCGATCCGGCCGATCGCACGGAGCCGAGCTACAACCGGATGATGTACGCGACGACCGACGACTTCGAGACGTTCTCGGAGCCGCAGGTATGGATCGATGTCGACCGCCGCGGGCAGGCCGGAGCCGGCTCGATCGACGTCACGGTCGCTCAGCACGACGGCGACTACTACCGCGTGTACAAGGACGAGAACTCGATGACGCTGCGCCAGGAGCGCTCGTCCGACCTGCTGGCGACTGTCGAGGGCAGTTACCCCGGCACGACCGGCGCGGCCGACGAGTGGGTCGAGCTCGGCACGGAGATCGGCTCGGGGCAGCCCAACGGCTACGGCGGCACCTTCACGAACAGCGAGGGGCCCTCGCTGTTCCGGGCGAACGAGGGCGACGTGAACGGGTACGAGTACTACCTGTTCGCCGACCAGCCGAACTACCACGGCGGCCCCAACCACTACGTGCCGATGGCGACCGACGACATCACCGATGCCGCGTCCTGGAACGTGATCGGCGACGAGATGCCCGAGTCGCAGTTCCCGCAGAACGCCGACGGCGGCATGCCGCGCCACGGCACGATCGTGCCCGTGACGCGCGAGCAGTATCAGACGGTGCTCGAAGCATATGCGCCGGACATCGCCGTCGTGTCGGTCGACGACATCGACGTGGCCACGGAAGCCGGGAGCGCACCGGCGCTGCCGGACACCGCGCGTCTGACGACCGCCTCGGGTGATGTCTCGGACGCCGAGGTGATCTGGGACGAGGTGCCGGAATCGGCATACGCCGAGCCGGGCGTCTTCACCGTCGCGGGCGTCGCGCAGGACGACTCACGCCAGCCCATCGAAGCGACCGTGACCGTGTCCGACGCAGAAGCGGGCATCGAGATCAGCGCGGCGACGCGCTGCGTCGTCGGCAAGACCGTGCTCGTGACGCGCGTGACCAACACGGGCGATGACCAGGCGACGGTCGAGGTGACGACGCCGTTCGGCGCGAGGGACGACATCTCGGTGGAGGCGGGCGCCACGACGTCGCAGTCGTTCTCCACGCGCAGCCCCGAGATCGCGGCCGGCTCGGTCACGGCCGAGTCCGGCGACAGCAGCGCGACCGCTGAATATCCCGCCGTGAGCTGCGGCTGAACCCCGCGGGGCGGTGCGTTCCGCACCGCCCCGCGACTCCACATCTTCCGAACACCGGCACGAAGGAGTGCAGAACGATGACGAACACACATCCCTTGCGGCACGGGTCACCGGCCGCCGGCGCGCCGCGACGACGCGGCGCGCTTCTCCGGCGCGCGGCGCTGGGCGCGACCTGCGCCCTCGCCGCGGGTCTGCTGCCGATCAGCCAGGCCGTCGCCGCCGAGAGCGACGCTCCGCTGGCGGAGTACGACTTCACGCAGACCACGGGCGCGACCATCGCCGACACCGGCGGCGGAGCCGAGGCGACGGTGCAGAACGCCGATGACGCGCAGTGGACCGGCACCTCGCTCGAGCTCACCGGCGGCGCCAAGAACGGCGACGGCAACTGGGTGCGCCTGCCGGACGACCTGCTCGCGAGCGCAGACTCGGCGACCATCACCACAGAGGTGAAGATCGACGAGGCGATGAAGGACGCCTACAACTTCCTGTGGACCTTCGGCGCCGACGGCGACACGGACAACTACTTCTTCGCTTCGGTGAAGGACGCGCCCCGCACAGCAATCACGACGAGCTCGAACGGGGGCGAGCGCAGTGCATCCGCGGGGGAGGGCCTGCAGGCGGACCGCTGGTACTCGCTCACGACCGTGCTCGACGGCGACGCCGGCACGCTGTCGTTCTACATCGACGGCGAGCTCGCCGCACGCACCGAGAGTGACCTCGTGCCCTCCTCGATCGAGGACCAGTCGATGAGCACGATCGGCCGCTCGCCCTGGCCGGATCCGCTCTTCGCAGGCGAGGTGTCGGCGTTCCGCGTCTACGATCGCGCGCTGAGCGACGACGAGATCGCGGCGGCCAGCTCCGATGACGCCGAGCGCAACCACGACGAGATCCTCGCGCAGGCGCAGGACCTCGTCGACGGTCTCGACGCACCGCCCGAGAGCGTCGACGGCGACTACGTCGCGCTCCCGACGGCAGGCGGTCAGGTCACCTGGTCGAGCAGCGACGAATCCGTCATCTCGGCGGACGGCCGCGTCACGCAGCCCGAACAGGGTGCGGATCCGGCCTCGGCGACGCTCACCGCGACGGCGACGATCCGCGGCATCTCCGCGAGCGCAGACTTCGACGTCGAGGTGCTGCCGTCGAACGCCACGGCCGAGGAGCGCGTCGCCCAGGCCGCTGAGCAGTACGCCGTCCCGCGTGTCCTCGCCGACGGCGCCGCGCTCCCCGACGCTCCGGAGGGGCTCATCGCGACGCCCGTGGAAGCGACGGGCGCCGCACTCGACGGCGGCACGGTGCACCTGCCCGGCGACGAGGCGGTCGACGCGACGGTGACCGTCGAGATCTCCCGCGACACCGCCCCGGACGTCACGACCGCCAAGACCTACGACATCACGGTGCTGCCGGCCGATGACGCCGCGCAGCTCGTGGCCTACCACCGCACGCCGACCAGCGAGCAGGAGGCGAACAACGCCGACATCGCGTACAGCATGCACCTCGCGCTCGCCGCGGGCGACGGATGGGCGCCGCTGAACGAGAACTACGGAATCTTCTTCCCGAAGACGTCCGCCCCGCTTCCCGCGAACGGGCCGAGCAGTGCCCTGATCCGCAGCCTCAAGGATCCCGCGGTGTTCGCCCTGCCCGACGGCGGCTACGGCATCGTCGCCACGCGCATCGCCCGCGGCGGCGGATCCGACGGAACCCAGGCCGACTCCGTTCTGGTCGCCACGTCGGACGACCTGCGCAGCTACGACGAGATCGGCCTGCTGGCGCTCGACGAAGCGGGCGGGGTGAACCGCCCGACGGCGGTGTACGACTCGGCCGACGACGTGTACCGCGTGTCGTGGACGACCGATTCCGGCGCAGACCGCCACCAGTCGTTCGACGACCTCGTCGCGGCGGTCGGCGCAGACGAGCGGGGCGAATCGGCATCGGGCCGCGTCACCGGCACGGCCTTCGCGACCGACACCGGCATCGCCGACTACGCTTCGGGCGTCGAACTGACTCTGCCGAAGACGGCGGCCGAAGGCCTGCAGCAGCGGTTCGGCCGCATCTCGAACACGGGCTACACCGCGCTCGACGACGTGTCGGTCGACGCCGGGACCGAGCTGTCGCAGAGCGATCTGCCCGCAGCGGTCGAGCTCGACTACTCCGATGGATCCACGCGCGAGCTGCCGCTGAACGACTGGGACCTCAGCGGGGTGGACACCGCCACGCCGGGGACCTACGAGGCATCGGCCACCGTCGAGCGCGCCGAGTACCCGACGCCGTTCGCCGACGAGCGCGCGGATCCCTCCGCGTACAAATACGTCACGGGCGACGAGACGCGCTATCTCATGATCGCGACCAACGATCCGAACCTCGACAACGTCAACCAGGGCGGATCCGCCTTCATGCCGCTGCGATCCGCGGACACGCTGGCGGGCCTCGCCGACGCGGCGGATCCGACGGAGGTGCACCTGCTCGACCGCGGCGACGCGGACGCCGACGGCAACACGATGACCGGGTGCTTCTGGGCGCCCGAGCTGCACGAGATCGACGGCAGGCTGTCGATCCTGTTCATGCCCTGCTACGGCGACTCACCGGACTACATGTCGGGGCGCGCCTCGATCATGCAGCTCGAGCAGGACGAGAACGGCGTCGACCTCGACCCGATGGATCCCGACAACTGGTCGGCGCCCGAGCACGTCACCCGCGCCGATGGCTCGGACCTGAACGCGGTCAGCGGCATCTCGCTCGACATGACCTACTTCACGGATTCCGACGGTCAGGCGTACTACGCCTGGCAGCAGGTGTGCGCGACCTGGATCGCGACCGTCGACCCGAACGATCCCACCCGGATCACCAGCGACCCGACGATGATCATCGCGCCGGAGTACGCCTGGGACAACGTGTGCGCCGAAGGCCCCAACGTGCATGCGCGAGACGGGAAGCTGCTCATGATCTACTCCGGGTCGAGCGTGGGCAACACCTATACGACGGGTCTCGCGACCGCGGACGCCAGCGGCACCGATCTCACGGACCCGGCGTCGTGGCAGAAGCTGAACTACCCGGTGCAGAAGTCGGGTCAGTACGACGGCGAGTGGCAGCTCGGCACCGGACACGGCATGTGGTCGGAGGACGAGGACGGCAACCTGATCTACGTCTTCCACGCGCGCACCGATCACGGCGGCCTCACCGGGCGCGACATGTTCGTGCGTCGCGTGCACTTCGATGCCGAGGGCATGCCCGTGATGGACATGGAGCGGGAGGAAGAGCTCGCCGACGAGACCGTGACGCTCGCGGTCGAGGTGACCGCCGCGACCGGCGTCGGCATCGAGGCGACGACCCGATGTGCGGCCGGCAGGAACGTGCTCGCGGTGACCCTCACCTACCACGGCGACGACGACGTCGAGGCATCGGTCACGACGCCGTTCGGCGACCGCTCCGACGTGGCGATCGGTGCGGGGGAGAGCATGACGACGACGTTCTCCGCGCGACAGGCCGAGGTCGGCGCGGGCGAGGTGTCCGTGACCGCGGCCGGCGAGACGGCCACGGCGCAGTACCCGGCGGCGAGCTGCCGCTGATCAGGCGGGGCGCGGGCTCGGAGCCCGCGCTCCGCCGTCGGAACATCCAGAAGAAGGAGTGCAGGACGATGACCACTCGACACCCACGGCGCGGCGGGCGGGCGCTCGGCGCCATGCTGGCCTGCGCCGTTGCCGTTCCACTCGGCGGCATCGGCGCATCAGCCGCGCAGGCCGCCGAGACGCCGGCGCCCACGGCGCATTACGACATGTCGCACAGCGGCGCGTCGCTCACCGACGTATCCGGGAACGGGCGCGACGCGACGCTCGTCGGCGCGAGCGAATCGAGCTTCGTCACCGCCGCGGGCGATGAGGTGCTCCGGTTCGATGCCGATGCCTACGCGGCGCTTCCGCAGGGACTCGTCACCGCGGACGACAACGACTTCACGGTCGAGTTCACCGTTTCGAGCGACACGCCCCGGAACCACTTCGGCTGGGTGATCGGCGACGGCATCGGCGCGTGGAACACGACCGATCTCGGCAACCACATCTTCATGAGCCCCGTGAGCAGCCAGAGCGGCTACGACGACCAGGTGCTCGCGGGCATCCGCGTCAAGGCGGGGGAGGACAACGGCGAGGTGCGGCTGCCGGCCGGCGGCGGCATCGGCCCGGGGTTCGCCACGATCACGATGGTCGGATCCGCCGATGCGCTCACGCTCTACGTCGACGGCGAGGAGACCTCCACGACGACGCACCCATACACCCTGGCCGACATCGTGCCGACGGGCGACGTGCTCGGGTACCTCGGGCGCTCGCTGTACGCCGGAGACCAGCTGCTGGAGGCCGACGTCTCGGATGTGAAGTTCTGGGACGAGGCGCTCACCGTCGAACAGCTGCGCGCCGCGCAGCCGAGCGCGGAGGACAAGCGCGCGGCCGACGAGGGCCTGCTCACCCTCGACCTCGCCCAGATCGTGCGGGGCGACAACCCCGACCTCGAACGCGTCACGAAGCCGTTGTCGCTGCCGCAGCAGCAGAACGGCGTCGAGCTCACGTGGTCGTCGTCGGATGAGGCCGTCGTCGCGCTGGACGGCACCGTCTCGCGCTCGATCGAGGAGGACACTCGGGTGACGCTCACGGCGCGCACGTCCGGCGGATCCGAGCTGACGTTCGACGTCACGGTGCTCGCGCCGTCGATCGACACCGACCTCGCATCGATCGAGCTGGCCTCGACGACCACCGAGAACCTGCCGCTGATCGTGGCGGGAGCGTCGGAGGGCGCCGACATCGTGTGGGAGTCATCGGACCCGGACATCGTGACGGCGACCGATCGCGGTTACGAGGCGCCCGAGATCGGCATGGCGGATCCGTATGCGGGCGGCGGCATCGTGACGCGCCCGGCGTACGGCGCGGGCGATGTCGACGTCACGCTCACGGCGACGGCGACGCTCGGGGATCAGACCGCCACACGGGAGTTCGAGGTGACCATCGCCGAACAGGGGCGAACGGCACCCGACGCCGGGTACGCCGCGGCGTACTTCCGGTCTGACGGCGACGAGCGCATCTACAGCGCCGCGACGACCGAGAACGATTTCTTCACCTTCGAGGAGGTGGCGGACGGGCAGCCGGTCGTCGACAACGCCGAGGACACGACGGGGCACCGCGACCCGTACATCCTGCGTTCGCACGACGGCGACAAGTACTACATGATCGCCACCGATCTCTGCATCGGCTGCGGTACGGGCTGGGGCGAGGCCCAGAGCAACGGCAGCCTCAAGGTGAACGTGTGGGAGTCGACCGACCTCGTCGAATGGACTCGCACGAACGGCGACGGCAACGGCGGCATCACGGTGAACCAGCCGGAGGCCGGGATGACCTGGGCGCCCGAGGCGTACTGGGACGACGAGCTGCAGTCGTACGTGCTGTTCTTCGCTTCCCGCCTGTACGACGACGTCGACCACACCACCGGTCCTGGCTATGCGCGGATGTTCGCGGTCGTCACGCGAGACTTCGTGAACTTCTCGTCGCCCCCGGCGACCTGGCAGGACACGGGATACGCGCGCATCGACTCGACGATCCAGAAGATCGGCGACTACTACTACCGCTTCTCGAAGAACGAGGACGGCGGGGCGGCCGACGGGCTCGAACGGGGCAAGGACATCTTCCTCGAGCGCTCGAAGGTGCTGACCGCGCCGACCACCGAGTCGAGCTGGGACGCCGACCCGGAGAGCACGTGGCAGCTCGTCGACACGGCGATGACCACGCCCGTCACGGGCAACCACGGCGAGGGTCCGCAGATCGCGAAGCTGAACGACGGCGACCCGAACAACACCGAGTCGGGAGACGGATACGTCTTCCTCGTCGACAACTACAGCGCCGGGGGCTACCGGGCGTTCGTGACCAGCGGAGAAGCGATCTCGTCGAGCGATCAGTCCGATCGGCTCTCGCTGCGCGACGGATGGGAGCCGCGCACCGACGGCCTGCCCGACAGCCCGCGCCACGGATCCTTCGTGAGCGCGCCGCAGCAGATCCTCGACGCGATGCACGCCTGGAGCGATGTCGAAGCGGTGGAGTCGGAGACGGCTCTCGAGGCCGACGACCGCACGGTGACGGCCCGCGTCAGTGCCGCCGACGGCGGTGCCGTCGTCGGATCCGTGACGTTCTCGGGCTCCGGGTGGACCGAGACCGTCGCACTGTCCGACGGATCGGCGACGGTCGACGTGCCGTCGACCGTCGCCGAGGTGAGCGCGCGCTACGACGGCTACACCGATGGCCTCGTGGCGCCGTCGGACGCAGCGCCGATCGAGATCGGCGCACCCGCGGCATTCGACGTGACGACCGCCCCGCGCTGTGCGGCCGGCAAGGCCGTGCTCGCCGTCACGGTCGCCAACCCGGGCGATGCCGCCGCGACGGTGTCGATCGCGACGCCGTTCGGCGAGCAGTCGGGCGTGACGATCGAGGCGGGACGGAGCCTCACTCGCGCGTTCTCGTCGCGGTCGGAGGAGATCGCTGCGGGAGAGGTGACCGTGACCGACGGCGAGGCCGAGGCGACCGCGTCGTTCGAGGCCGCATCCTGCGGCTGATCACGGCCGCCGCCGAGGGCGCGGATGAACGGGCGCGATGCGCCTCGTTCATCCGCGCCCTCCCGGTTAGTCGCTAATCTGGGACGACCGTGCGTTGAGCACGCATCAGAGAGGATCCCCGTGGCAGGTACGAGCGCCGAGAGACCGAACATTCGGCAGGTCGCGCAGCTCGCGGGCGTCTCCCACATGACCGTGTCCCGCGTCATGAACGACTACCCGCACATCAAAGAGGCCACGCGCCAGCGTGTGCTCGATGTGATCGCCGAGCTCGGGTATCGGCCGAATCAGGCGGCGCGGGCGCTCGCGACGCAGCGCAACCGCCGCATCGGCGTGCTCGTCGAGAACGCGGTGTCGTTCGGACCCACGAGCACGCTGCGCGCCGTCGAGTTCGCCGCGCGCACGGCCGGGTACGCCGTCAGCTCGATCGCGCTGCACGACGGCGACGCGGCCACGCCCGAGGAAGCGATCGAGCACCTCACGGGGCAGGGGATCGACGCGCTCTGCGTCGTCGCGCCGCGATCGTCGTCGCTGGCGAGCATCCGCAAGATCTCGATCGGCGTGCCGGTGCTGATCGTGAAGCCCGACCGGGATCCGACCTACCTGACGATCTCCGTCGACCAGCAGCAGGGCACCATCCTCGCCGTCGACCATCTCGTCTCGCTCGGGCATCGCGACATCCTCCACCTGACGGGACCGCTCGACTGGCTCGACGCCCGGGCGCGCGAGCGAGCGTTCTATCAGCGGGCGAAGGAATGGGGCGTCCGGCAGCGGCCGATCGTCATCGGCGACTGGTCGGCCGACTTCGCCTACGAATACGCGAAGGGGCTGCGCGAGCTGCCGGAGTACACGGCGGTGTTCGCCGCGAACGACGACACGGCCGTGGGGCTCGTGCACGGCTTCAGCGAGCGCGGGTTCTCGGTGCCCGACGACATCAGCGTGGTGGGCTTCGACGACATCCGACTCGCAGCGCACGTGCTTCCGCCGCTCACGACGGTGCACCAGGACTTCCACAGCCTGGGCGCCTCGGTCGTCGACATGCTCCGCGCGGCGATCGAGGGGCACGACATCCCGCACGTGACGAGGGTCCCCTCGAGCCTGATCGTCCGCGGATCGACGGCACCGCCGAGGAGTGCGCGATGACGCGCGAAGAGCGTGCGCTCGTCGAGATGTCGGGCATCGTGGTCGAGTTCGCGGGCAACCGCGTGCTCGACGCCGTCGACCTCACCCTCCGAGCAGGAGAGGTGCACGCCGTGCTGGGCGAGAACGGCGCGGGCAAGTCGACGCTCATCGGTGCGCTCACCGGTACGCACCCGATCGCGTCGGGACGGGTATCGATCGCGGGCGAGCCGTGGATGCCTACGAGCGTCGCGCACAGTCGTGCGGCGGGCATCGCCACGGTCTTCCAAGAGGCGCATCTGCTTCCGCACCTCACGGTCACCGAGAACATCATGCTCGGCAACGAAGAGCGGGGCGCGTTCGGACTGAACTGGCGGCGCAGCCGTGAGCGGGCCCTCGACGTGCTGGCGAAGCTCGGCCTCGACGATGTCGATCCCGCCACGCGGCTGTCGCGGCTCTCGCCGGCCGTGAAGCAGTTGGTCGCCGTGGCGCGTGCGCTGGTGCTCGAGCCGCGCGTGCTGATCCTCGACGAGCCGACCTCGAGCCTCGACGGCGAGGAGGCGGGGCGTCTGCTCGGCGTGGTGCGTCGGCTGCGGGATCGCGGCGTGGCGATCCTCTTCGTCTCGCACTTCCTCGAGCACGTGCTCGCCGTCAGCGACCGCATGACGGTGCTGCGCGAGGGGCGCGTCGTCGCGGAGCACCGCACGGAGGACGTCGATCGCGCCGACCTCGTCTCGAACATGCTCGGCGGCGACGTCGACGCGCTGCGCGAGCTGCGTTCGGAGCGCGCGGCGCACCACTATGCGAGCGGCGCACCGGTGCGATTGCGAGCGGAATCGCTCGGGCGACGCGGAGTGCTGGAGGCGACGGACCTGGAGCTGTCGCCGGGGGAGATCGTCGGGTTCGCGGGGCTGCGCGGATCCGGTCGCACCGAGCTCGCCCGCCTGCTCAGCGGCGTCGAGAGAGCCGATCACGGAGAGATCTGGCTCGACGGCCATCGCATCGATCTGCGCACGCCGGGCGCGGGGCTGCACCGGGGCATCGCGATGTCGAGCGAGGACGTGCGCGGGGACGGGCTCATCGGCGGGCTCACCGGCCGGGAGAATCTCATGCTGACCCTGCAGGCCACGCGAGGGTGGGCGCATCCGGTCTCACCCGCGGAGCAGCGCGCCGTGATCGAGACCTGGGCCGAGGCGCTCAGACTGCCGCAGGACGACCTCGATCGGCCGGCCGAACAGCTCTCCGGCGGCACCCAGCAGAAGATCATGCTCGCCCGCCTTCTGGCGACCCGACCGCACGTTCTCATCCTCGATGAGCCGACGCGCGGGATCGACATCGCGGCGAAGCTCGATATCCAGCGCCGCGTGGCGCGTCTCGCAGGGGACGGGGTCGCCGTGGTCTTCATCTCGTCGCAGCTCGAAGAGGTCGTGCGCCTGAGCGACCGCATCGTCGTGCTGAAGGACCGCGAGAAGATCGGCGAGCTCAGCAACGGCCCCGCGGTCACCGTCGACACGATCGTCGAGATGATCGCGGCCGATCTCGCGGAAGGCGCATAGCCGGCGGGCAGCCGCTGACGCCGTGACCGAATCGTGTCGAACCGATGTTGCCGGAACAAATTGTTCCCGGTAACATAAACGGAACGACGCGCCAGCGTCTCTGCAATCAGCATCGGATCCGGAGTCGGATCACACCATCATCGGAGCGATCGCTCCGATGTCTCAAGGAGGAGAATCATGTCTGCACGCACACACCTCACCCGCACTCTCGGCATCGCTGCCGCCGGCGCGCTCGCGCTCGGCCTCACCGCATGCTCGGGCGGCGACGACGCTTCGGGCACCTCGGGCGGGGGCGACGGCGAACTGACGACCATCGGTTTCGTCGCGGTCGGTCCCGAGGGCGCATGGCGCGAAGCCAACGAGAACAACATCCAGGAGACCTTCACGAAGGACGCGGGCTACGAGCTGAAGTTCGCGCCCGCCGCGAACCTCGATCAGAAGTCGCAGATCGACAACTTCACGACGTTCGTGGACGAGGGCGTCGACCTCATCCTGCTGTCGGCGACCGAGGCCACCGGCTGGGAGGAGTCGCTCGAGTACGCCAAGGAGGCCGAGATCCCCGTGGTGCTGCTCGACCGCGGCATCGAGCCCGACAACACCGACCTCTACGTCACCCGCATCGCGCCCGACAACGTCGAGGTGTCGACCGCGGTCGCCGAGTGGGCGGTCTCGGAGTTCCCCGACGGCGCCAACTACTTCACGCTCGAGGGCCCGGCGGGCGTCTCGGTCGTCAACGAGCGCAACGAGGGCTTCGACGCGGTGATCGGCGAGGAATCGAGCTTCAACAAGATCGGTGCGCAGACCGCCAACTGGACGACCGAAGAGGGGCGGAGCGTCGTCGAGACGGTGCTCAAGTCGAACGGCAACGACGTGCAGTTCATCTTCGCGCAGAACGACGAGATGGGCCTCGGCGCCGCACAGGCGATCGAAGAAGCCGGTCTGACTCCGGGCGAGGACGTCAAGATCGCGACGATCGACGGCACGCGCGCCGGCCTCGAGGCCCTCGCTGCGGGCGACCTGTCGTTCGTCGCTGAGTACAACCCGATCTTCGGCGATGTCGCGATCGATGTCGTCGAGAAGGCGCTCGCGGGCGACGATGTCGAGCCGAGCATCGTCGTCGACAGCGCGACCTTCGACTCGTCGGAGGCGGCGGAGACGGCACTGCCCGACCGCGCCTTCTGATCCGGGAGTTCTCCTCCTGACCATGCGCGGGGGTCGTTCGCGGCCCCCGCGCTGCCCGAATTTCGCGGCGCCGCCGCGGTGAACAGATGTGGAGAAGCAGGATGAACGAACCGCTTCCGATCGTCGAGATGAACGACATCTCGATCTCCTTTCCCGGAGTCAAAGCGCTCGACGGCGTGGGACTGCGCCTCTTCCCCGGCGAGGTGCACACCCTCATGGGTGAGAACGGTGCGGGGAAGTCGACGCTGATCAAGGCGCTGACGGGCGTGTACAAGATCGACGAGGGAGAGATCCGCATCGCGGGCGAACCGCGCCGATTCAGCGGCACCGCCGATGCGCAGAGCGCCGGGGTCTCGACCGTGTATCAGGAGGTCAACCTCTGCACGAACCTCTCGATCGGCGAGAACGTCATGCTGGGCAACGAGGTCAGGGGCCCGCTCGGCGTGAACTGGCGGGCCACGCACCGTGCGGCGCACGACGTGCTCGCCAAGCTGGGTCTCGGCCACCTCAACACCAAGCTGTCGCTGTCGACGCTGCCGCTCGCGATCCAGCAGCTGGTGGCGATCAGCCGCTCGATGGTCGAGGAGTGCAAGGTGCTCATCCTCGATGAGCCGACCTCCAGCCTCGACGCGAACGAGGTCGAACAGCTCTTCCGCGTCATCCGTCAGCTGCGCGACCAGGGCGTCGCGATCCTGTTCGTCTCGCACTTCCTCGACCAGGTCTACGCGATCAGCGACCGCATGACGGTGCTGCGCAACGGGCGGTTCATCGGCGAGCACCTCACGCGCGAACTGCCGAGGGCCGCGCTGATCGCCGAGATGATCGGCAAGGACGTCGCCGCGCTGACTGCGGCCGAGGCCGGGGAACGGCGCGAGCCGCGCACCGGCACCGTGCCCGTCTACGAAGCGACGTCGCTCAGCCGCAAGGGCGCCCTCGAAGAGGTCGACATCGAGCTGCGCCGCGGCGAGGTCGTGGGGCTCGCGGGTCTCCTCGGCTCCGGCCGCACCGAGCTCGCGCGCCTCATCTACGGCGCCGACAAGAACGACACGGGAACGGTGAGCCTGCACGGCATGCCGACCCAGATCAAGAACCCCGCGAAGGCACTGAACAAGCGCATCGCCTTCTCCAGTGAGAACCGCCGCGACGAGGGCATCATCCGAGATCTCAGCGTGCGCGAGAACATGATCCTCGCCGTGCAGGCCAAGCGCGGCTGGGCCCGCCCGCTGTCGCGGCGCGAGCAGAACGAGATCGTCTCCAAGTACATCACCGCGCTCGGTGTGCGTCCCGCCGATCCCGACCGCCCGATCCGGCTGCTGTCCGGCGGCAACCAGCAGAAGGTGCTGCTCGGCCGCTGGCTCGCGACAGAGCCCGAGGTGCTGATCCTCGATGAGCCCACGCGCGGCATCGACGTCGGCGCCAAGGCTGAGATCATGGACTACGTGTCCGGCCTCGCCGACGAGGGACTCTCCGTGGTGTTCATCTCGTCGGAGCTCGACGAGGTCGTCCGGCAGAGCGACCGCATCGTCGTGCTGAAGGACCACCGCAAGATCGCGGAGCTCGACGGCGGCGCAGGAACGTCCACCGACAACATCGTCACGATCATCGCCGAAGACAACTCGGCCGATGACTACGCGGGCCTCGCGCCCCGCGAGGAGGTTGCATCATGAACGAGCACGCTCGAGGGCCGCTCGACGCTCTGAAGAGCATCATGAAACGGCAGTACATCTGGGGCATCGTCGCCATCGCGCTGCTGCTGCTGATCAACGTGATCAAGGACCCGACCTATCTCGCGATCTCGGTGGGTCACAACGGTCATCTCGTCGGCAACGGCATCGACATCCTGCGCTCCGCTGCGCCCGTGATGATGATCGCCGTGGGCATGTGCCTCGTGGTGGCCACCAAGGGCATCGACCTCTCGGTCGGTTCGCTGATGGCTGTTGCCGGGGCCGTCGCCATGGAGTTCCTCCGCTCGGCGCCGAACACGCCGGGTGCGGCCTTCGCCGCGCTCGGACTGGTGATCGTCGTGACCGGCGCGCTGGGCGCGATCAACGGCATCCTCGTGTCCGTCGTCGGACTGCAGCCGTTCATCAGCACGCTCGTGCTCATGCTCGCCGGGCGCGGGCTGGCCAAGGTGATCACGGGCGGCCAGAACACATCGGCATCCAACGACCTGTTCCGCTGGTTCGCGAACGGGTACGTCTTCGGGGTGCCCGTCGTGTTCGTGCTCGCCCTCGCGATCGTGATCATCGTGGGCCTCGTCGTGCGCCGCAGCGCGCTCGGGCTGATGATCGAAGCGATCGGCATGGATCCGAAAGCCGCGCGTCTCGCGGGCATCAACCGCCGTGCGCTGCTGCTGACCGTCTATATCGCGGGCGGTGTGCTGGCCGGGTTCGCCGGAGTGTTCGCAACGGCCACGGTGATGACGGTCGACGTCTCGCGCACGGGCTACCTGCTCGAGCTCGACGCGATCCTCGCCGTCGTGATCGGCGGTACCTCGCTCGCCGGCGGCAAGTTCAACATCACGGGCGCGGCGATCGGCGCGGTCCTGATCGCCACCCTCGACAAGACCGTCGTCTTCCTCGGGGTCTCCTCCTCGGCATCTCCCGCCTTCAAAGCCATCGTCATCGTCGCCCTCGTGCTGCTGCAGTCGGAGCGAGTGCGTCGGATGTTCCGTCAGCGCCGGGCGGCTCGCCCGGCCAAGCGAGAGGTCGTCGCAGCATGAGCGCTCTCCTCACCACCCCGACATCCGCCCCACAGCAGCAGACTCGCGGGTTCCGTTCGCTGCTGCAGCGTGTCTCCCACCACGTCGAGGCCCTCCCGACCGCCGCGTCGGTCGTGATCTTCGTCGGCATGCTGGTCTACGGCGAGATCGCCTACGGCCGCATCCTGCAGGCGAGCACGCTCTCCAACCTGCTGATCAACAACGCCCACCTGATCCTGCTCGCGGTCGGCCTGACGTTCGTGATCCTCACCGGAGGGATCGACCTCTCCGTCGGCGCCGTCATCGCCTGCAGCAGCGTCGCGGGCGTGATGCTCATCAACGCGGGCTGGAACCCCTGGCTCGCCATGGTGCTGATGGTGCTCATCGGCACGGCGTTCGGCGCCGTCTCGGGAGTGCTGATCCAGTACTTCAATGTGCAGCCCTTCATCGCGACGCTCGCGATGATGTTCCTCGGGCGAGGGCTCGCGTCGATCCTGAGCACCCAGCCGGTGCGCCTCGGCGACGACTCGGCCGCACGGCTGCTGTCCATGAAGATCAAGATCATCGACGGGCCGAAGGTCAACGACCTCGTCATCACGCCGAGCGTCATCATCGCGGCTCTCGTCGTCGTGATCGCCTTCGTCATCCTGCACCGCACGCGCACCGGTCGCACGGTGTACGCGATCGGCGGATCGGAGCAGTCGGCGTCGCTCATGGGTCTGCCCGTGGCCGCGACGAAGCTGTGGGTGTACGTGATCAGCGGATCGCTCGCCGGACTCGCGGCGGTGCTCTACACGGCGCGCCTCGGCAGCGCGCAGAACATCACCGGCCTCGGCTGGGAGCTCGATGCGATCGCGGCCGCGGTCATCGGCGGCACGCTGCTCACCGGAGGTGCGGGCTTCGTGCTCGGATCGGTGATCGGCGCCCTGGTGCTCGGCCTGATGAACGTGCTGATCACGCGCGATGGCGGCATCCCGCCGGAGGCGACCACGATCATCACGGGCGGCATCCTGCTGGTGTTCGTGCTGCTGCAGCGGGCGGTGCTCGCGAAGCAGCGAGAATAGCCCCGCGTGACCCCACCCCGGCCATGTCCCGCCTCCGAGTGGGACATGGCCGGGGTGGGGTCACGGGATCCCCCACCGCCGGACGGTAATCTCGAGAGCCTATGCAACGAGTTCTGGTCGCCGTTCTCGCCGCCGTCGATGCGCTCGTCGCGGCCGCCGTCGGGCTCGTCGCGGTGCTCGCGCCCTTCACGATCGTCTGGATCGCGGTGTTCGGCGATGCCGGCGCCTGGGCCGCGCTCTGGCCGGCGACCGCACGGGTTTGGCAGCTCGGGCACCTCGTTCCGGTGCACATCGACGCGAGCGAATTCGCCGCGCCCCTCGGGATCCCCGATGCCGGGGCCGTGTTCTGGGTGAGCGTCGCTCCGCTGCTCTTCGCCGCATTCACCCTGTTCTTCGCCGCGCGCTCCGGTCGTCGCGCCGTTCAGTCCGGTGCCCCGCTCATCGCGCTCCCGGCCGGGGTCGTCGTCTTCGTGCTCGCCGCCGCAGGCGTGCAGCTCACGAGCGGCAATGACGTGGCCGAGACGACGACCTGGCAGGCGATCGTGCTGCCGTCCGCCGTGTACGCGGTCGGCGCGATCGCCGGGGCCGTGCGCGCGGCCTGGCGCGACGGCGACGGCGGGGCGATCGATCGGATCCAGGACCTCGTCGATGGATGGGGACCCGTCTGGCGCGACGTTCTGCCGCTCATCGTGCGCGGCACGGCGGTCGTCATCGTGGGGCTCGTCTGCGCGTCCGCGACGATCCTCGCCGCGCTGGTGGCGCTGAACGGCGGGGAGATCGTCGCGCTGTTCGAGCGCACGCACGCCGACGTCGTCGGTGCGACCACGCTGACGCTCGTGCAGCTCGCCTACGTGCCGACGATGATCGGCTGGGGCATCAGCTGGATCGCGGGACCGGGCTTCGCACTCGGCTCCGACACCGCCGTCTCGCCCTCGGGAACCTCGCTCGGCGTCGTTCCCGGCGTGCCGATCTTCGGCGTCCTGCCCGAGGGCGGGTCCGGGTGGCTCCTGCTCGTCGCTCTGGTGCCCGTCGCGCTCGGCGCTCTCGCCGGGTGGATCGCTCGGCGCGCGTACGCCGACGACTGGGCGCACGAGGGCACGGGCGATGAGCATTACGGCCCGCGCGTCGTGATCGCCGTCGGCATCGCGGTCGGCTCGGGCGCCGTCGCCGCGCTGATCGCGGCCGTCTCGGGGGGATCCATGGGACCCGGCAGGCTCGCCGACATCGGTGCCGACGCGGGGCCTGCGGCGCTCGCCGTCGGCCTCGAAGCCCTGCTCGGCGCCGCCATCATGCTGCTCACCCCGATGCGCCGACAGCTCGCGTGGTCGGATCTGTCGGACGACGAAACCAGTCCGGCCCCGGCGGACACGTAGACTGGCGGAGTGCTGAATGTTGCCGTTTTGATCTCCGGGGCGGGCTCGAACCTGCGCGCCTTCCTCGACGCGGCAGCAGACGCCGACTATCCCGCGCGCGTCGTGGCCGTCGGCGCCGACCGCGATGCGGAGGGCCTCGCCCACGCCGATCAGTTCGGCATCCCCTCGTTCTCGGTGCCGTACTCCGCCTATCCGACGCGCGATGCCTGGGGTGAGGCGCTCGCGGTGCAGCTGCGTGCGTCGAATCCCGATCTCATCGTGCTGAGCGGCCTCATGCGCCTGCTGCCCGATGGTCTCGTCGCCGAGTTCGCGCCGCGCATCATCAATACGCACCCCGCCTATCTCCCCGAGTTCCCGGGCGCCCACGGCGTGCGCGATGCGCTCGCGTCGGGCGCTCCGCAGACCGGTGCGAGCGTGATCCAGGTCGACGGCGGCGTCGATACCGGCCCGATCCTCGCGCAGGAGCGCATCGCGATCGAGCCGGGAGACACCGAGGAGAGCCTGCACGACCGCATCAAGCCCGTCGAGCGGCGACTGCTCATCGATGTCGTGCGCCGCATCGCCGAGGGCGAACTCGCCCTGTCCTAGACACCACCCACACAACCAAGGAGACACACATGGCCGGCCCGAGCCACGATCCTTCGCTCTACCGCCACCGCGACGTCGTCCCGATCAAGCGAGCGCTCATCTCGGTCAGCGACAAAACCGATCTGCTCTCGCTCGCCGCGGCGCTCGCCGAGGCCGGAATCGAGATCGTGTCGACCGGGTCGACCGCGGCGCGCATCCGCTCCGCCGGCCACGATGTCACCGACGTGGCCGATGTGACGGGCGTGCCCGAGATGCTCGACGGGCGCGTGAAGACGCTGCACCCGAAGGTGCACGGTGCGCTTCTCGCCGACCTGCGCCTCGAGGCGCACGAGTCGCAGCTCGCCGAGCTCGACATCGCGCCCTTCGAGCTCGTGGTCGTGAACCTCTACCCGTTCGTCGAGACGGTCGCGTCGGGCGCGCAGGCAGACGACGTCGTCGAGCAGATCGACATCGGCGGCCCTGCGATGGTTCGGGCGTCGGCGAAGAACCACGCGAGCGTCGCCGTGGTCGTCGATCCGTCGTCGTACCCGTCGATCATCGAGTCGGTGAAGAGCGGCGGCACGATGCTCCAGGATCGCAAGGAGCTCGCCGCCCGCGCGTTCGCCCACACGGCGGCGTACGACACGGCCGTCGCGCAGTGGTTCGCGGAGGAGACGATGCAGGGCACCGAGACGCTGCCCGAGCACCTGACGATCCAGGCCGAGAAGATCGAGGATCTGCGGTACGGCGAGAACTCCCACCAGCGTGCGTCGATCTACACGCGCGTGGGCGGGCACGGGATCGCGCAGGCCGAGCAGCTGCAGGGCAAGCCGATGTCGTTCAACAACTACACCGACGCGGATGCCGCGCTGCGCGCCGCGTACGATATGGTGCTGCCGGCCGTCGCGATCATGAAGCACGCCAACCCGTGCGGGCTCGCGATCGCAGACTCGAAGGCGCTCGACCCGATCGCGAGCGCGCACCTGCGCGCGCACGAGTGCGACCCGCTGTCGGCGTTCGGCGGTGTGATCGCGGCCAACCGACCGGTCACGCTCAAGATGGCCGAGAACCTGCGCGACATCTTCACCGAGGTCATCGTCGCCCCCGATTTCGAGCCCGAGGCGCTCGAGGTCTTCAAGGCGAAGAAGAACCTGCGTCTGCTGAAGCTGCCGACGAACTGGCAGCAGGAGCGCATGGACGTGCGCCTGGTGTCGGGCGGTCTGCTGCTGCAGGACGCCGACCTGTTCCCCGACGATGACTTCGAGTCGGTCGCGAAGAACTGGCAGCTCGTCGCCGGCGAGGAGCCCGATGTTCCGCTCGCCGACCTCGTGTTCGCCTGGAAGAGCTGTCGAGCCGTGAAGTCGAACGCCATCGTGCTCGCGAAGGGCAGCGCGACGGTCGGCATCGGCATGGGCCAGGTCAACCGCGTCGATTCGTGCCGTCTGGCCGTCGAGCGGGCCGGTGACCGCGTCGAGGGCGCGATCGCCGCATCGGACGCGTTCTTCCCGTTCTCCGATGGCCCCGAGGTGCTCATCGACGCTGGCGTGAAGGTCATCATCCAGCCCGGCGGATCCGTGCGCGACGACGAGACGATCGCGCTCGCGAAGGCGCGCGGCGTGGCGATGTACTTCACGGGGGAGCGCCACTTCTTCCACTGATCCTCGAGATCCGCACGCGACAGCCTTTCAGCTTGGTATAAGCTGAAAGGCTGTCGCGTTTTCTGCGCTTCGTACGAGTAAAGGCATCATGTCCGATTCCCCACGAAATCATCTTCCCGTTCACCGCGCCCTCGCCCGCCTGATTCCGTTCGCCAAGAAGGACTTTCCGCGGATCCTGTTGGGCGGCGTGTCGGCGCTCGGCGCGTCGGTCGTGGCGCTGCTGATCCCGACCGCCCTCGAATGGATCGTCGGCGGCCCGCTCGCCTCCGGCGCGACGACCGCGGTGGTGTGGGGAGCGCTCGCCGTGCTCGGCCTGGGCCTCGTCGAGGCCGGCCTCGTCTGGCTGCGGCGCTGGCTGGTGCTCGCGCCCGCGACCGCGATCGA
>DXAM01000057.1 GCA_019117025.1 Candidatus Microbacterium stercoravium
CCATGGGATAAGCGACAGTTGTCCCCACCCGCGTAGTCCGCCGACGCACACCGGTGGTGAGGACTTCGGACATTGACATCCGGACAGGAATCGAGGAGCGCGCGCGAGCCGCCGATAATGCGCTCGCAAGCATGAACGCCTTCGAATCCGTCACGACGACAGCTCCTAGCGCCGACGCCGTTCGGCCGATCTCCGAGACCCTCGGCAGCACCGACGGTGTGTGCGACTGTGAGACCGACGCGGCCGCAACGGGCTTCGGCGGCTTCACGAACTCGCCCATCGTCGCCCGACCCGCCACCGCAGACAGCGCAACGACGAGAGCCGTGAACGCCGGCGCGGCCGAAGCGAAGCCTCCCGCGAACTCGCTCTGGGGTCCGGGTCTGCGATCACGGCTCCCGACGGCACCGTCGTCACGCTCGCCGTCACCGCCCGCAAGAACCTCGCCACGGCAGCAGGAGTGCCTCCCGGGCGGGCAGTGGCGAGGGTCCTCACGATTCATCGCGACGCGCGTTCTTTCACCGCCCCAACGGATACTGCCGGGTTCCGCGCACGTGTGTCCGCGCGGGACTCACGTGTACCAGCTCGGCTCCGGCACGTCTCCGAGCAGCGTGAATCGACCGACCTCGTGCTTCTTGTACGCCACCGGGTCGTGCAGGCTGTGAGTGCGGAGGTTCCGCCAGTAGATGTCGAAACCGACCGAACTCGCGGTCGCGCGCGCTCCAGTCAACTCGAAGATCTTCGTCGCGACCTCGAGCCCGTCGTCGATGATCCGCACCTTCGCCGCGGCGACGCGCACCGCGATCTCGCCGCGGCGCCGTTCGGTGAGGTTCTCGCGCTCGTCGTGCAGGATCTCGCTGATCTCGGCGTCGACCGAGTCGATCAGAGCCGCATCGGCCCAGAGCTTCGAGGCGAGCTCGCCGTACCCTTCCAGCACATAGAACTCCTCCGTGCCGCGTGCCTTGTCCTCACCCCCGTACGGCCAAGCGCGGGTGTACTCCCGCGTGTACGCGGTCGCCGCGCGCAGCGCGCCCTCCGCGATGCCGAGGTAGATGTTGTTGAAGGTCGCCTGCAGAGCCGGCACGTTCAAGGTGTTGTAGACGAGGGGCTGGTAGACGCGATCGACGAAACCGGCCGCGTTCGCCCAGTCGACGCGCACGTCGCGGATCTCCACCCCGCCCGACTCCGTGAGGCGCTGCCCGAGGTTGTCCCAGTCGCCGCGGAAGACGATGCCCGGCTGGTCGGTCGGCACGATCGCGAAGATGTGCGTGTCGGTGCCCTCGAGCACGCCCTCGAGCACCGTCAGGTCGGCGACGCGGCCGCCCGTCGAGAACGACTTGCGGCCGTTGAACACGAGCTCGTCGCCGTCTTCGGTGATCACGAGGTCCGAGTCGCGCGGGTTGACCGCGCCGCCGAAGAACAGGTTGCCGCTCGTGTAGAGCTCCTCGACCGCGTCGATCTGCGCGTCCGTGCCGACGAGGCGCGCGGCCCACGCCCACAGGTAGTGGTAGCCGAGCAGCTGGCCGATGGATCCGTCGGCGCGCGAGACGATGCGCACGATGCGGTTGGCGACCTGCCACGTCAGGCCGGCGCCGCCGTGCTGCGTCGGCCCGAGCACGGTCACGAGGCCCGCATTCTTCAGCAGGCGCACTTCAGCATGCGGTGCGGCGTTCGCCCGGTCGCGCTCGACGGCGTCGACTGCGAGAACATCCGCGACCTCTTCGGCGCGCGCAAGCCATTCGGCGTCGGTCTGGGGGCGCGGAGCGTCGGCCCAGCGGTTCTCGTAGGCAGTCTCGGCCGGAGCGGTGTCCACGGACATGGCGGCTCTTCTCTGTCGAAGGGGTGAGGAATCCCCGCAACATTCCCGCGCCGCACACGGCCCTGTCAATCAATGTGACGCGGGGTGTCCCGCTGTGACGAAGGGCGAAGAATGTGACGAAATCCGGCGACACCGAACGTCACAGTGCGCTGCCCTCGAACAGGCGCGCGAGCGTCTGTGCGACGCCCTCGTCGTGGCAGCTCGGGATTTCGTGATCGGCGATCGCGCGCACGCTCTCGTGAGCGTCGTGCACCGCGTACGCCGTTCCGGCCCACGCGAGCATCGGGAGGTCGTTGGGCATGTCGCCGAATGCGATCACGTCGGTCGCGGCGACGCCGAGCTCTGCGCACAGCCCCTCCAGGGCGTGCGCCTTCGTGATGCCCGATGCGCTGATCTCGATGAGGCCGGGAATCGACCACGTGACCGTCACGCGGTCTCCCACGGTCGCCGTCACGGTGTCGCGCAGCACCTCGTCGGGGACCGATGGATCCCTCACGAGCAGCTTGATCGCCGGTTCCGTCCACAGCGCGTCCAGTTCGCCGCAGGGCGCCCCGTCGCGCGGCGACGCCTGCGCGAACGCGGGTGTGACGCGGATCCCGTCGGGGAACTCCAGCGCGAGCTGCGCGCCCGGGAGCGCTTCCGAGATCTGCGCGGCGACGGCAAGGCCCGGTGCCGCCTCGATGCCGTGCGTGCGGCCGGCCCGATTCGTGCGCATGTCGTAGGTGAGCGCGCCGTTCGACACGATCGCGATGCCGTGCGCGCCGATGAACTCGCGCAGCGGCTCGACCCACCGAAGCGGGCGTCCGGTGGTGAACACGACCGGGATGCC
>DXAM01000058.1 GCA_019117025.1 Candidatus Microbacterium stercoravium
ATGAGCACCGCACCCGAGATCGCCGGCTGGAAGCACGTCTACTCCGGGAAGGTGCGCGACCTCTACTCCCCCGTCGCCGACGACGATGACCGCATGCTCGTCGTCGCGTCCGACCGCGTGAGCGCGTTCGACCACGTGCTCGAACCGGGGATCCCTGGCAAGGGCGCGCTGCTCACGTCGCTCAGCATGTGGTGGTTCGATCAGCTCGCCGACGTGCCCAACCACCTCGCCGGCGAGCCCCCCGCCGAGGTCGCCGATCGCGCGATGCTCGTGCGCTCGCTCGACATGCTGCCGATCGAGTGCGTCGTGCGCGGCTACATCACCGGGTCCGGGTGGGTCGAGTACCAGCAGTCGGGCACGGTGTGCGGCATCGAGCTGCCCGCCGGCCTCGACAACGGCGACCGCCTGCCCGAGCCGATCTACACCCCCGCGTACAAGGCGCCGCTCGGCGAGCACGACGAGAACATCTCGTACGAGAAGTCCGTCGACCTGGTCGGCGAGACTCGCGCCGCCGAGCTGCGCGACGCCTCGCTCGCGATCTACTCCCGCGCCGCGCGCATCGCGGAGGCCAAGGGGCTGATCCTCGCCGATACGAAGTTCGAGTTCGGCATCGACGACGAGGGCGTGCTGCGCCTCGCCGACGAGGTGCTCACGAGCGACTCGTCGCGCTATTGGGATCTCGCCGCGTGGCAGAACGGCTCCACGCCCGCCGAGCGCATGGCGAGCTTCGACAAGCAGATCGTGCGCGACTGGCTCTCCGCGAACTGGGCCCACGCGCCCGGAGGCGCGGCGAGTGGTCCTGGGGACGACGCGCAGGGCACGCCCCCGGAGCTGCCCGCCGACGTCATCGACCGCACGGTCGCCCGGTACGAGGAGCTGCTCGCCCGCCTCGGCGCCTGAGACGGCAGCCCCGACCGCTCCCGCGGGGGAACGGCCGGGGGTGCCTCTTACGCGCCCGCCGCGAGGATCCGCTCGACGACCCCGGCGTCGACGCCGAAGCTCACCACGCGGTTGAGCGGCATGTCGCGGCCCATCGGCGACAGCTCGTCGCCCGACATCATGACGGCGCCGAACGGGCCCGAGGCGATCTCCGCGCGCGCGATCGGTCCCGCGACGGGGTGCGCGAACGCGTCGCCGACCGACGAGTCGCGCGTGAGCGGGATCACGAGCTCGTCGCCGGCGATGGCGACCGTCGCCGATCCGTGCAGGTCGCGGCTCGAGGATCCCACCTCGACGACGTAGTCGCCGGGCTCGAGGATCCAGCGGTCCGCGCGCGTCTCCCAGTACCGCAGGTCGCGCGCGCATGCGGTCAGAGTCACGGCGACGGTCTGGCCCGGCTCGATCTCGACGCTCTCGAACGCCTTCAGCTCGCGCGGTGCGCGTTCGACCGCGGATCCCGGAACCGACACGTACGCCTGCACGACCTCGCGGCCGGCGACCTGCCCCGTGTTCGTGACGTCGACGGTGATCTCGATGCCGTCGCCCGTGGCCGTCGCCGCGACGTCGCCGTACGAGAAGGTCGTGTAGCTCAGGCCGTGGCCGAACGGGAACGCCACGTCCATCCGGCGCGCGTCGTACCAGCGGTAGCCGACGTAGATCCCCTCGCCGTACCGCACGTGCTGGTTCTCGCCGGGCGCCGATGTGAACGCCGGGGTGTCCTCCAGGCGGTACGGGAACGACTCGGCGAGACGGCCCGACGGGTTCACGGATCCGTACAGCACGTCGGCGACGCCGGATCCGCCGGCCTGGCCGAGCAGCCAGGTCTCGACGATCGCGGGCACGCGATCCGCGAACGGCAGCGCGACGACGCCGCCGTTCGACAGCACGACGACGACGTTCGGGTTCGCCGCGGCGACCGCGTCGACGAGAGCGAGGTGCTCGGCGGGGAGGTCGATGTGCTCGCGGTCGAAGCCCTCCGACTCGTCCTCATCGGGCAGGCCGACGAACACCAGAGCGACATCGGCCCCCTTCGCCGCCTCGACCGCCTCGGCGCGCAGGCGTTCGACGACCGATGGCTCGGGCTTCGGAGCCTTCACGGCGCTCATGCCGATGCCCTCGGGCGCCTCGGGCAGCACGTAGCCCGGCGCGTACGCGACGTCGCCCGCGACAGCGCGGATCCGCTCGAGCGGCACATCGACGCGGGTGGGGTTGATGTGACTGGAGCCGCCGCCCTGATAGCGCGGCTTCTCGGCGAACTCGCCGATCACGGCGACCTTCTGCGTCGGCGCGAGCGGCAGGATCCCGCCCTCGTTCTTCAGCAGCACGATCGACCGGCCGGCGGCCTCGCGCGCCAGGGCGTGGTGTGCGTCGACATCGAGGGCGCCGTCCGCGGCGGCGCGCTCGTTCGCGCGACGGATGAGGGTCAGCACGCGCTCGGCGGCGCGATCGAGATCCGCCTCGTCGAGCTCGCCCGCGCGGACGGCGTCGACGAGCTGGCGATCGGTGATCCCGCCCGACGAGGGCATCTCGAGATCCATGCCGGCGCGCACGCCGTCGACGCGCACGTTCGAGGCGCCCCAGTCGCTGATGACGAGGCCGTCGAAGCCCCACTCGTCGCGCAGCACCTCGGTGAGCAGGAACGGATCCTCCGACGCGTACACGCCGTTGACGCGGTTGTAGGCGCACATCACGGTCCACGGCTGGGTGTCCTCGACCACGCCCTGGAACGCGCGCAGGTAGATCTCGCGCAGCGGCCGCGGATCCACATCGCTCGAGACCCTCATGCGGTCGGTCTCCTGGTTGTTCGCCGCGAAGTGCTTGAGCGACGTGCCGACGCCCTGCGACTGGATCCCGCGCACGACTCCGGATCCCATCGTCGCCGCGTGGATCGGATCCTCGGAGAAGTACTCGAAGTTGCGTCCGCAGAGCACTGAGCGCTTGATGTTCACGCCGGGGCCGAGCACAACGGCGACGTCTTCGATCGCCGCCTCACGCCCGATGGCCTCTCCCACGCGCGCCGCGAGCGCCGGATCCCAGCTCGAGCCGAGACCGACGGCCGGCGGGAAGCACGTGGCCGGCACGGAGGCGTTGATGCCGAGGTGATCGCTCTCGCCCGCCTGCTTGCGCAGGCCGTGCGGCCCGTCGGTGACCATGATGCTCGGCACGCCCAGGCGTTCGATCGCCTTGAGCCGCCAGAAATCGAGGCCGCTCGTGAGCGCGGCTTTCTCTTCGAGGGTGAGGTCAGAGATGTCAGGCATGATGCTCCGTCGCGTCGGGGATGGTCAAAGAAACCGTATGGCGCCCGGAATCGAAAAGCAAATACCATTCGGTTTTGTATGATGGAGGAATGACACGACGAGGCTCATACGCAAAAGGCATCGCCAAGCGCGAGGAGATCCTCACCGTTGCGCTCGACGTGATCGCCCGACACGGCTATCGGGGCGCGTCCGTGCGCGAGATCGCCGACGCCGTCGGCCTCAGCCAGGCGGGCCTGCTGCACTACTTCGACAGCAGGGACGAGCTGCTCACCGCCGTGCTCACCAAGCGCGACGAGGTCGACGCGCCCGCCCCCGCCGAGGAGCCCTTCGAGGCCCTGCTGCGCATCGTCGCCCACAACGCGGAAGTGCCCGGCCTCGTGCAGCTCTACGCGCAGCTGTCCATCGAAGCGACGGATCCCGCCCACCCCGCGCACGAGTACTTCGTCGCCCGCTACGAGCGTCTCCGCTCGATGTTCGCCGACGGGATCCGCCGGGCTCAGGCCGCGGGCGCCATGCGCGCCGATGCCGATCCGGAGACGACGGCGACGGCGATCGTCGCCGCGGCCGACGGGCTGCAGGCGCAGTTCCTGCTCGATCCGTCGATCGACATGGCCGCCGGGTTGCGCGCCCTCATCGATGGTCTGCGCCTCTGACGCCGAGCTGACCCGAGGCCGCTCAGAGCCAGCCGAACAGCGCTCCAGCCAGCAGCACGACCGGCACCAGCAGCGCCGCGAGCGCGAGGCCGAGCGCCGAGGACGCGCCCGTCGTTCGACCGAGCTCCATGGCGCGCGCCGTGCCGATCGCGTGCGCGGAGAGCCCGATGGCGAACCCCTGCGACACGGGATCCTTCACCCGCACGAGGCGCAGCAGCGGCGGTCCGGCGACGGCGCCGAGGATCCCCGTGAGGATCGAGAACACCGCGGCGAGCGAGACGTCCGTACCGAGCGCACCGGCGACGGCCGCCGACACAGCCGACGTCGCATGCTTCGGCGCGAGCGAGAGCAGGATGTCGTGGGGCACTCCGAGCAGCCAGGCGACGAACACGGTGCTCGCCGCGCCGACGATCGTCGCGACCACCGCCGCGACGACGAGCGCGGGGAGCAGACGCCCGAGCTCCTTCCCGTGCCGCCAGATCGGGAACGCGAGCGCGACGATCGCCGGGCCGAGCATCGCCGTCAGCGGCACCGTTCCCTCAGCGTATGCCTCGAGCGGAATACGCCCGATCAGCAGGATCGCGACGATCGCGATCGTGCTGACGAGCACGGGGTTCAGGATCCCCCGGCCGAACCGCGAAAGCCAGAGGGCGCCCGACCAGACGAGCAGCGTGACCGCGAGCGCCCAGATCACGAGCGCCTCGTCCGTCGCATCAGCAGATCGGCGACGAACGCCGCGGTGAGGAACGTCACGAGCCACCCGACCACCAGCGCCGCCGCGAGTGCGAGCGCGTGCTCGGCGAGGGGGCCGAAGGATCCGACGATGCCCACGGCGAGCGGCACGAGCAGCAGCGGCAGCACGGCGACCAGCGAGTCGGCGGCGGGCGATACCGTGCGCAGCAGCCACCGGCGCACGGGCGTCGCGAGCAGCGCCAGCAGGGCGATCATGCCGATCGTGGATCCGGGGATCGGCAGACCGACGAGGTGCTGCACGACGTTGCCGAGCGCGGCGAACGCGACGAGGATCCCGACGCCGAGCAGCCAGCGCGCGAGAACCGCCCCTCGGCCCGGCTCCGTCGCTTCGTCCACAGAAGCATTCTGCCAGCAGCCGTGACGCTGCATGACACTGCGTTTGCGTGCGCGGGTGCGGCGCGGTTTGCTCGTCTCATGACCCGCCAGATCCGCTTCAATGCCTTCGATATGAACTGCGTCGCCCACCAGGCCTCCGGCATGTGGCGCCATCCGCGCGATCGCTCGCGGGAGTACAACACGATCCGGTACTGGACCGACCTCGCGAAGCTGCTCGAGTCGGGCACCTTCGACGGGCTGTTCATCGCCGATGTGCTCGGCACCTACGACGTCTACGGCGGCACGAACGAAGCCGCGCTGCGCAACGGCGCCCAGGTGCCCGTCAACGACCCGATCCTGCTCGCCTCGGCGATGGCCGCCGTGACCGAGAACCTGGGATTCGGCATCACCGCCGGCACCGCGTTCGAGCACCCGTACCCGTTCGCCCGCCGCCTCACCACGCTCGACCACCTGACGAACGGCCGCATCGGCTGGAACGTCGTGACCGGCTACCTGCCGAGCGCCGCGCGCAACATGGGCGCGGACGACCAGATGGAGCACGACGAGCGGTACGACCATGCCGACGAGTACCTCGAGGTGCTCTACAAGCTGTGGGAGGGCTCGTGGGAGGACGACGCCGTCATCGAAGACCGCGAGACGGGCGTGTTCACCGATCCGTCGAAGGTGCACGAGATCGGGCACCACGGCAAGTGGTTCGACGTGCCGGGCATCCACATCTCCGAACCGTCGCCGCAGCGCACGCCCGTGATCTATCAGGCCGGCGCTTCGCCGCGCGGCGTGGCGTTCGCCGCAGGAAACGCCGAGGCCATCTTCGTGGCCGCCCCCTCGCCCGAGGTGCTCGCGAACACGGTCAAGCGCATCCGCGATGGGCTCGAGGCCGCCGGCCGCGACCGCTACGACGCGAAGATCTACACGCTCGTCACCGTGATCACCGGGGCGACGCCGGAGGAGGCGCGCGCCAAGCAGGCCGAGTACGACGAGTACTCCTCGACCGAGGGCGCGCTCACGTTCACCTCGGGCTGGATGGGCGTCGACCTGTCGAAGTACAGCTGGGACGAGCCGCTCGGCAACGTCGAGTCGAACGCGATCCAGTCGACGCTGCAGCACCTGCAGGAAGAGGCCGATCTCGGTCGCGAGTGGACGGTCGGAGACCTGGCGCGCAAGAACGCGATCGGCGGGCTCGGGCCGACCCTGGTCGGATCCGGCGAGGAGATCGCCGACGAGCTGCAACGCTGGCAGGAGGAGACCGATGTCGACGGCTTCAACCTGGCCTACGCCGTTGCGCACGAGACGTGGGAGGACGTCATCGAGCACGTCATCCCGGTGCTGCGCGAGCGCGGGGCGTACCCGACCGAGTACGCGCCCGGCACGCTGCGCAACAAGCTGCAGGGCGCCGGCGATCGGGTGAAGGACACGCACCGGGCCGCGCAGTACCGATACAACGCCTGATCCGGCCGGTTCTGTCGGAGACGGCGCCC
>DXAM01000059.1 GCA_019117025.1 Candidatus Microbacterium stercoravium
CCGATGCCCCGCACTTCATGGCTTTTCCTCCGACAGCCCCGCAGCACGCGCCGGCGAGGGTCCGACGGAACCGGGCCGCTACACCCGCTCGAGGTCGAAAAGCATCGCCTGCTGCGGTGCGAGCGCCGGCAGAGGCACGCCCATGGTCGCCAGCACCGAGCCCGGCAGCGTGATGCCGCCGTCCTCCGCGCGGGCCACCCACTCCGGATCCGTGATGCCGATGCGCCGCGCGGGCCCCAGCTCCGTGCGCACCCGCACGCGATAGGTCGCGCTCGGGTCGACACCGGGGAACGGCACGACTCCGGGCTGCCCGGCCTCGGTCGTGGTGAAGCGCATCCAGGTGTACAGAGCCCGAGAGCCGTCGGCTGCGACCACGCCCGTCAGCGCGGCGTCGTCCGGCAGGTCGGCGTTGACGACCTCCCCCGTGCGGACGATCCCGCGGATCTCGCGGTACAGCTGCGACCACGCCGAGATCGCCGCGATGTCGTGCTGCGGCAGGCGCGTGATGTCGGCCTCGATGCCCGAGTGCGCGAACAGCGTCGTGGCGAGGCGCAGCGACAGGTCGGTGCGGCGCCCGGTCGTATGTGACAGCTCGTCGCCGATGTGCGAGCCGATGAGCTCGGGCGGCACGATGAGCCGCGTCCAGCGCTCGATGCGGGCGCGCTCGACCGGGTCGTTGCAGTCTGATGCCCAGAGGCGCGAAGTGCGGCCCAGGATGCCGAGGTCGACGCGGCCGCCGCCGGACGCGCAGGTCTCGATCTCGAGGTCCGGGAACCGGGAGCCGAGCTGATCGAGCAGCGCGTACAGCGCACGCGTCTGCGCGTGCACCGCGGGCCGCTGCGGGTCGGTGCGGCGGGTGACGGGCTCGAGCAGCTCGCGGTTGTGATCCCACTTGATGAAGTCGATCCGGTATCTCTCGACGAGCCCCGCGATCGCCTCGAGCAGATACGCGTACGCCGCCGGATTCGCGATGTCGAGCACATACTGGTGGCGCGCGGCAGGGCCGAGGCCGGCGCGCGGACCGAGGATCCAGTCGGGGTGCTCCCGCGCGAGGTCGGAGTCGAGGTTGACCATCTCGGGCTCGAACCAGAGGCCGAACTGCATGCCCTCGGCGCGCACGACATCGACGAACGGATCGAGCCCGTCGGGCCATACGCCCTCGTCGATCTGCCAGTCGCCGAGGCCCGCATCATCGGCGCGTCGCCCCCGGAACCAGCCGTCATCGAGCACGACGCGTTCGACGCCCACCGCCGCCCCGGCCCGCGCAAGCGCGGTCAGCCGGTCGAGATCGTGCGCGAAGTACACAGCCTCCCACGTGTTCAGCACGAGCGGCCGCGGGCGCTGCGGGTGCGCCGCGCGCGATCGCACGTGCCCGTGGAATCGGCGCGCCATGCCGTCGAGGCCCTCGTCCGACCAGACGAAGTAGGCGGTCGGCGCCTCGTACCGCTCCCCCTCGGCGAGCGACACCTCGCCGCGCCGCAGGGCCTCGCCCGCGCCGAGCACGGTCGCGAACCCGCCAGCTCCTTCGGGAAGGCTCTCGACGAGGTATTCGGCATCGCCGCTCCACCCGTAGTGGCACGCCCAGACCTCGCCGCGACGGAAACCGAGCTCGGGGGTGCCGAGCGCGGTGAGGAAGGGGTTGTCCTGACCGGGCTTGCCGCGGCGAGCGCGGCGCACATGGCTGCCGCCGCGCACCGCACCGCGCTGCGGGGCGCGCTCCCGGCACCACTTGCCGGTGAAGTCGAGCAGTTCGCTGGCGCGCGCGGGCACGGGCAGCAGGGCGCGCAGGCGCTCGAGCGCGTACGGCTCGCTCCCGCCCGACAGGGATCCGTCGCGCGTCGCCGTGAGGTCGACCGTGAGCACGCCATGCGGATCCATGCGATACGCCGCATCGACGACGAGGCCCGCGAGACGGTCCTCGAGCCGCAGCAGGATCGCGGATCCGTCGATGCGGGCGCGTGTGAGCGCGGGGCGGTGCGCGACGTCCGCTCCCCCGACGGATCCCTCCTGGCCCGGCGTGCCCGACCATCCGTCGTACTCGGCGGGGAGGATCCCGAACACGCGCGGCACATCGGGAGAGTCGTGCAGCACGGCCGGCGTCGACGCCGTGCGCAGCGCGCGGGCGGCGTCGGGATCGAGCGCGCCGAGGGCGGCGCCCCAGTGCAGCACGCGCGGCACGGATCCGGAGGCATCGATCACCAGGCTCACGCCCGCGGCCTCGACCTGAAGCACACTCTCGTCGTTCGTCATTGATTCTTCCGTCTCAGGAGGTGGAGTGCGCCGTCGCACCCACCGGAACATACATGACCACGTGCAGATCGACGGCGTCCGACGGTACGAGTCGGTGATGTTCGAATTCGACGAGGCCCGTCGTGCGGTGGCGGAACTGGCGGCGGCGCGATTCGAACCGCGCCACGCCGAGCTCCGACCAGTGCTGCGGAAAGTCCCTGCTCGCCTCGCGCAGCCGATCGACGATCGCGCGGTGCGGCGGCCCCGCGAGCCGCACGCCGGCTTCGGCGCGGAACTCCGCGAGGAAGCGCCGCGAGTCCTGTTCCCAGTCGGGCAGCATGCGGCGCAGCTGCGGATCGGTGTACACGAGCCACAGCAGGTTGCGGTCCGACGCATCGAGCGAGGAGATGCGCGGATACAGCCATTCGTAGGCGGCATTCCAGCCGAGGATGGCCCAGTCGGTCGTGAGGATGAAGGCGGGGAAGTCGAGCGCGTCCACGAGGTGCTGCAGATGGGCCGGGGCTTCATCGCGCGGCACGGGCGGCTCCGAATGCGACTGCGTCAGGCTCAGCACGTAGGCCGATTCATCGGGAGTGAGTCGCAGCACGCGCGCCACGGCCGACACGACCTGCTGCGAGACGTTGATGTCGCGCCCCTGCTCGAGCCACGTGTACCAGGATGCGCTCACGCCGGCCAGCGCCGCCACTTCCTCGCGGCTGAGGCCGACGTCGCCGCGGCGCGGGGAGGGCGGCAGTCCGAGGGATCCGCGGCTCGTCGCCTTGCGGCGAGCGCCGAGGAACTCGCCGAGCTCCCGTCGGCGCGGGGTGCGCGGCTGGATCATGCGACGATACTACTCGCAGTACTAGTACTCCCCCCATCCGCTGCCGGGCGTTTCCGGGCGCTCGGGCGCGGGAGAATGACAGCATGCCCAGTTATCGCTCTCGCACAGTCACCCACGGTCGCAATATGGCAGGTGCGCGCGCCCTGATGCGCGCATCGGGCGTCGACGGTGCGTCCATCGGCCGCAAGCCGATCATCGCCGTTGCGAACTCGTTCACCGAGTTCGTTCCGGGCCACACGCACCTCGCCCCCGTGGGCCGCATCGTGTCCGAGGCGATCACCGAGGCCGGCGGCATCGCGCGCGAGTTCAACACGATCGCCGTCGACGACGGCATCGCGATGGGTCACGACGGCATGCTCTACTCGCTCCCCTCGCGCGACATCATCGCCGACTCGGTGGAGTACATGGTGAACGCGCACTGCGCCGACGCGCTCGTGTGCATTTCGAACTGCGACAAGATCACGCCGGGCATGCTGCTCGCCGCCCTGCGCCTCAACATCCCGACCGTCTTCGTCTCGGGCGGGCCGATGGAGTCGGGCCGCGCGACGCTCGTCGACGGATCCGTGCGCACCCTCGACCTCGTCGACGCGATCAGCGAGGCCGTGAACGAGAACGTCTCCGACGCCGACATCCAGCGCATCGAGGAGTCGGCCTGCCCGACATGCGGCTCATGCTCGGGAATGTTCACCGCGAACTCGATGAACTGCCTCGCCGAGGCGATCGGTCTGGCGTTGCCCGGCAACGGATCCGTGCTGGCCACGCACACCGCCCGCCGTGCGCTGTACGAGAACGCGGGATCCCTCATCGTCGACATCACGCGTCGCCACTACGAGGAGGACGACGAGTCGCTCCTGCCGCTGAGCATCGCGACGCCGAAGGCGTTCGAGAACGCGATGGCGCTCGACATCGCCATGGGCGGATCCACGAACACGATCCTGCACCTGCTCGCGGCCGCGCACGAGGCGGGCATCAACTTCGGCCTCGAGGAGATCGATGAGATCTCGCGGCGCGTGCCGTGCCTGGCGAAGGTCGCGCCGAACGTCGCGAACGGACGCACCTATTACATGGAGGACGTGCACCGCGCCGGCGGGATCCCCGCCCTCCTCGGCGAGCTGCGCCGCGCCGGTCTGCTGAACGACGATGTGCACACGGTGCACGCGAAGACGCTCGGCGAATGGCTGGACGAGTGGGACATCCGCGGAGGCAAGGCCTCGGCGGAGGCCTGGGAGCTCTGGTACGCAGCGCCCGGCGGCAAGCGCTCGTCGACCGCCTTCTCGCAGTCGGAGCGCTGGGCGGAGCTCGACACCGATGCGGCCGGCGGCTGCATCCACGACATCGAGCACGCGTACTCGACCGACGGCGGGCTCGGCGTGCTGCGCGGCAACATCGCCGTCGACGGCGCGGTCGTGAAGACCGCCGGCGTCGACGAGTCGATCTGGACGTTCTCGGGCCCCGCCGTCGTCTGCGAGTCGCAGGACGAGGCGGTGCAGCGGATCCTCAACAAGGAGGTCGCCGAGGGAGACGTCGTCGTGATCCGCTACGAGGGCCCGAAGGGCGGCCCCGGCATGCAGGAGATGCTCTACCCGACGTCGTTCCTCAAGGGACGCGGCCTCGGCAAGGCCTGCGCCCTCATCACCGACGGACGCTTCTCCGGCGGCACCTCGGGCCTGTCGATCGGCCACGTCTCGCCCGAGGCGGCCGCGGGAGGCGTGATCGCGCTCGTCGAGGAGGGCGACATCATCTCGATCGACATCCCGACCCGCGCACTCACCCTCGACGTGCCGCAGGATGAGCTCGACCGCCGCCGCGCCGAGCTCGAGGCGAACGGCGGCTACCGCCCGAAGGCCGAGCGCCCGCGCAAGGTCACGGCGGCGCTGCGCGCCTACGCCGCCTTCGCCCAGTCGGCCGACAAGGGCGCCGTGCGCCTGGTTCCGTGACCCGGCCGGGGTGACGCGAACGGACCTTCTCCTGCGGGAGAGGGTCCGTTTGCGTCATCGGAATGATTGCGCGGGCTTCCGGTGACGCAAACAGATGTTCCCCGCTGACGAGGGATCCATTTGCGTCACCCGACCGGATCCGCGCACGGTTCCCGTGACGCAAACGCACGCTCACCAGCGCAGAAGGATCCGATTGCGTCACCGCAGCGGACCGCACGCTTGCGGTGACGCACACGAACGCCCCTCCTGCGATCGGATCCGCTCACGGGAGCGCGCGGAACGCGGCTGGCTTACGTGACGCACGCGCACGTTCGCCGTCAAAGAAGGAACCGTCTGCGTCACCCGAACGAACCCGCGACCGACTCCCGTGACGCAAACAGACGCTCACCGCCGCAAAAGGATCCGATCGCGTCACCGGAACGCGGGGCGCTCAGTCGATCGGGCATTTGGCCGCCGAGGCGACCGCGTCGTGGGCCTGGTCGGCCGTCCACGGCAGGGTCGTCTCGGGCGCATCGTCGCCCGGCGCCTCCATCGCGATCGCCGACAGCTCCCGCGCCAGCGCGCCCGCGAGAGTGCCGCCGCCCGCCGAGTTGTTCAGCACGACGACGACCGTGAGGCCCGTGTCGATGTCGCTGTACGCGGCGACGCCGTAGCCGAGGATGTCGCCCTCCTGCCCGAGCATCGACCCGTTCAGCCGGTTGCCGCCGCCAGCGCGCACCCACTGCTCGCCGTCGGAGCTGACCGGGAACATTTCGCTCCACCGCGGTGCGAGGTCTTCGCTCGTGCCGGCGCTGCGGGCCTGGCGCGAGACGTAGTCGCGCAGGTCGGTGACCGACGAGACCACACCGCTGTCGGCGTAGCCGTACGAGGCCGACAGCTCGGAGACGTCACTGGGCGGCTCGGAACAGCTGTTCGACTGCACCTTCGACGACGAGTAGAACCCCGGCAGCGGGTTGTTGCCCGCGGTCGACGGCGCGTCTGACGGCAGGTAGGTGTGCTCGAGGTTCTGCGGATCGAAGATGTGCTGGTTGTACAGCTCGCCGAGCGACGTGTGCGAGGCGTTCTGCAGCGCGAGCCCGAGCAGGAAGAAGGACGTGTCGGAATCGGACCAGCTGTCGGTCGAGCCGCGCCCGGCACCGAGACCGGAGGCCGCGTACTCGCGGGGATCCCACTGGCGGTCCGGGTTGCCGATCACGAAGTTCCAGTTGGCATCGCGCGACGAGCGCAGCCCGGATACGCCGTTGCAGAGGTCGACGAGCGTCACGTCGGTCAGCTGCGGCACGCTCTGCAGGTAGGCCGTGACCGGATCGTCGAGATTGACCGCCCCGCCGTCCATCGCGTACAGCAGGTCGCACGTCATCGACCGCGTGACGGTCGCGGCGCGGAAGGTCATGTCGGTCGACGGCGCGGTGCCGGATCCCGGTTCGGTCTCGCCGACGCCGGCCTCCCACTCGCCGATCCACGGCGCCCATACACCCACGATCGCGCCCGGTCCGCCGCCCGCCGTGATCGCGCGTTCGGTCGCCGACTGCATCTGTTCGACGACGTCGTCGGGCATCGGATTCGAGATCTTGTCGGGCGAGGGAACGCTGTCGCCTCCCGTGCATCCCGCGAGCAGCAGCGCACCGACGGCGAACGAGCTGAGTGCGCCGAGAATACGGCCGCGGCGGTGCGTTGAACGCATAGAACTCCCTGATCGACGAATCGTCTCGAGTCTACGGGCGATGCCTGACATCACGCGGAGACGGCGCGCATCTCCGCGCCCTGCTTCTCCCACGCATTCTTCATGAAGCGCCTGACGTTCTCGTCCACGCGGATGTCCCGCGGACGCAGCGGCCGCGACAGGTACAGCCCCTCGAGCGAAGTCAGCCGCGACAGCGCCACATACGTCTGCCCCGGGGCGAACGCACCGGATCCGAGGTCGACGATCGCACGGTCGTACGTCTTGCCCTGCGACTTGTGGATCGTCACCGCCCACGCCAGTCGCAGCGGGAACTGGGTGAACTCCGCGGCGACATCGCGCGAGAGCTTCTTCTGGAAGGGATCGTACGCGTAGCGGTACTTCTCCCACACGACCGGCTCGACGTCGAACTCCTCGCCGTCGACGTCGACGCGCACGCTGTCGGGCTGGATCTTCGTGACGGTGCCGATCGTGCCGTTGACCCAGCGCGGCGGCTCCCCGCCGGATCCGGAGTCGTTGCGCAGGAACATCACCTGCGCGCCGATCTTCAGCCGGAGGTGCTCATCGGCGGGGTATGCGTCGCCACGGCCGAAGTCGCCCGACACGTCGGCGACCGCCGTCTGCTCGCGGCCCGGGAGCGCGTCGAGGTGCTTCGCGTTGATCTGATTGACGCGATCGTTGCGCGTCGCCAGCGTGATGATCGGATCCTCGGCGTCGACGGGCGGCGTCCGCGCACCCGCGTCGTTCAGCTTCTGCGCGATGTCGGCGGTCACGCGCCCGTACCGCACGGCGTTCAGCATCGTCTTGAACGCGTCGTCGTCCTGCCGGTGGATCTGCGTCAGCTCGCGGATGTTGAGCTCGGCACCGTGGCGACCCATCTCGAGCAGTCCGTCGCCGGCCTGCTCACCCGCCCACACCTTCGCGTCGAAGAACCAGAACGACCGGTAGTGATCGTCGATGTAGCGCGCCTCGTCGCCGCGGGGCGGCACGGGCGCGAGCTGATACGGATCCCCGAACATCACGATCTGCACGCCGCCGAACGGCTCGCGCCGGCGAGCGCGCGCCTGTCGGAGCGAGCGGTCGATGCCGTCCATGACGTCGGCGTTGACCATCGAGATCTCGTCGATGACGAGCGTGTCGATCGCGTTCAGGATCTTGCGCGTCGGCTCGTTCTGCTCGATGTCGCTGTCGGCGATGAGCCCGATCGGCAGCCGGAACAGCGAGTGGATCGTCTGACCCTCCACGTTCAGCGCCGCAACGCCCGTCGGCGCGCACACGGCCACCTGCTTGCGGGTGTTCCAGGTGAGGTGCCGCAGCAGGGTCGATTTGCCCGTACCGGCGCGGCCGGTCACGAACACGTGCTCCTGCGTGTCCTCGATCAGCCGGAACAGACTCTCCTGTTCAGCGGATAGAGCGGGCGCCGGCATCAGGCCAGTCTAGTTCGTGCGCACTCAGAGGTACTCGGGCGCCGCGGGGAGGCCGAAGAAGTCCTCGAGCGTGCGGTATCCGCCGTCGTGGTACACGCGGGCGAGATCGGTGCCGATGTAGCGCAGGTGCCACGGTTCGGGGTTGTAGCCCGTCGTGCCGGTTCGGCCCGACTCGTAGCGCACGATCCACCCGTATCGCCATGAGTTCTCGCGCACCCAGCGCTCCTGCGCCGTGCCGGCGAACGCATACATCGAGCCGCAGCCGCTCGCACCGCACGCCACCACGTCCGCCGCAAGGCCGAGCTGGTGCTCGCTGTGGCCCGGGCGGGCGGCGAGGCGCTCGCCCTGCTCGAGCCCGAGCCGGCTCACCTGCGACCGGTGGATCTGCTCCTGCGTGAGGTACGACCGGTAGCCGCTCGTCAGCGCGATGCGACCCGCCCCCGATGCCGAGACGTCGTGCTGCATCTGCTCGTAGGATCCGATCGCGTCGCCGCGCAGCCCACCGCCGACGAGCGAGCCCGACGGCACCGTGAGCGAGGGCGGCACGTAGCCGGCCGGCGAGACGGAGTAGCGCTTATTGACCATGACCCACGGCAGCGCCGGGTCGCGGAGCGGCACGCACGACGCGCGCCCGTTCGCGATCGCGTCGCGCAGCACACCGGCGCCACCGAAGAGCCGCATGATCTTTCCCGCGTCGTGGGACGCGACGGCCGCGGACATCTCGGGTGATTGGCAGCCGAGGCGCGCCGCGGGGTCGCCCGTGACGGGAGGCGAGTCCGCTCCCGACGCGGGCGCATACATGGCGACGCCCTCATAGCTCCAGTCGGGGTCGTTCGAGCGCAGGTTCTGCGCCTCTGACGCGTTCGCGGTGTAGAAGTGCTTGTTGTACTCCGAGCTCCAGAACCGATGCACCTCGACGGCGCCGTGCGCGGGCGCTGACAGCGCGCAGAAGCGCACGCCCTCGTACGCCCAGTTGTCGTCGTGGCGCACGCGGTCGGCCTCTGCCGCGTCCATCGTGTAGAAGTGCGAGGTGAACCCGGGCGACCAGAAGCGGTGGACCGGATCCGTGCCGCTGGCGCACCCGTTCGCGCCGAGAGGCCAGACGCGGAAGTCGGTGCCCTCGTACGCCCACCAGCCGTCGGTGCGGTGCAGGTTCTGCGCCTCGGCGTGATCGAGCGTGTAGAAGTGCGCGTTCCCGTACCCCGCGCCCCAGAACCGGTAGATGGGGCGGCTGGCGGCCGGATCGGCCCCCGCATCGGCGACCGCCTCAGCGGGCTCGGCCGCGCCGACCGCGCCGGCGTGCGGCACGACGACGGCGAGTGCGGCGAGCACGATCACCGCCGCGATCCCGCTCAGCGCCCGGCGGATCCACGACGCCCGCCCTGTTCCCCGACCCACCGCAGGGCCCCCCGTCACTGCAAAGGTCATACCAGGAATCGTATCAAGCGCGGGTTGCCCGCCCTCGCCCCGCTCACTGCGGCCAGGCGCAGAGGTTCGGGCTCGGCGGCGCCTCGCCCTGGCGGTCGATCGTGATGTGCACCCCGCCGTCGTCCTGCACCTGCACGTCGGCGACCATCGTGAAGAACACGTCTTCGTCGACCGTGATGAACCCGCCCGCGTAGCACTGCACGGTCAGGTTGATATGCGCGGTGCCGGAGGTGGCCGAGACTTTCCAGCTGTCGCCGTCGGGCACGAGGGCCGTGCGCGGATACTCGGCGACCGACCACTCGATGTCGGGCTGGGCGATGCCCCACGACGTGTCGAACCCGAACGGGCAGTCGGCCGGCTGCAGCACGTTCTGGGTGGTGCAGGTCTCGTCGAGGTAGTCGTCGACGCTCGATTGCACGACATCGGTGAGCGCCGACGTCGGCTCGGTCTGGATGTCGAGCGGCATCACGTCGAGCAGCCCTGTCGATGTGACGGTCTGCGGATCCGCCACGGTCGCGGCCGTATCGACGGCGACGTCGTAGTCGCCCGGTGAGAAGGTCAGGAGCGACACGGGCTCGAGCGGCTCCGCCTCGAGCCCGGCGGGCGAGATCTGCCGCTTGTCGATCTCGAAGCCGTTGACCGAGAACCGCCAGGATCCGCGCACGGTCAGGTCGATCACCGACAGCGGCGATGTCTCGAAGCCCCAGGCCGGCACGAGCCCGTCGCTCTCGAGCGGTTCGATGCGGAACACCGTCTCGCGCGCGACGCCGTCGAGCTCGTACTGCACGGCGACCTCGGTGATGTCGTCGTCGACCTCGGTCTCGCGCACCGCCCGGATGTTCGTGATCTCGCTCGTGAGCGTCGCCGACCGCAGGAGCGCCTCCGAGGCGGTGCCGCGTCCGATGGCCTCGAGGGCGTCGTACTGGGGCGTCACGCCCGGCAGTGCGAGCGCGCCGGCCGCATCCGCCGCAGCGATCTTCTCGACGTAGCGCTCGGCGAACGCGCTCGGGCTCCAGAACTGCTTGTACAGCAGGAGGAACCCGCCGATCACGGCCGCGACGATCGCCGCGAACACCAGAAGCGGCGCGAGGATCCGCCACGCACGGCCGCGCGGAGCGGCGGCGGATCCGTGGGGCATGCGCACAGTCTAGAAACTCCGCCTCTGTATCCGCCCACTTGCCGCCGGTCGTTATCGGATCGCCGCGCGCGAGGCCGCCTACAGCCCCTGGGCGCGATCCCGCTCGGCCATCTTCTGCAGCCGCGCGTTGTACTCGGCGAGCTCGGCATCGCCCGTGCGGTCGGCGTGGCGGTCGCGGCGCTTCTGCTGACGCTCGTCGCTGCGGCTCCATTGGATGGCCACGGTGACGGCCGCGATCAGGGTCGGGATCTCGCCGATCGACCAGGCGATGCCGCCGCCCCAGAACTGGTCTTCGAGAGGCGGCAGCCCCCACGTGCGGCCCATCGAGCCGAACCATTCGGCCACGATGAGCCCCTCGCTCATCATGATCGTGATGCCGAAGAAGGCGTGCATCGCCATCGTGATGATGAGCAGCACGAGACGACCGGCGTGCGGCAGCCGATAGTGGACGGGGTCGATTCCGACGAGCGTCATCGAGAACAGGTAGCCCGAGATGAGGAAGTGCGCGACCATCCACTCGTGCCCGAGGTGGTCGTACAGACTCCACCGGAACAGGTCGCTGAAGTAGAACAGCCACAGCGAGCCGATGAAGATCGCGGCCGCGACGAACGGATGCGTCAGCACCTTCGACACGGGGCTGTGCACGGCCCAGAGGATCCACTCGCGGCCGCCTCGCGTGCCGTCGTCGCGTTTCTGGATCGCGCGCATCGCGAGGGTCACGGGCGCCCCCGCGACGAGCATGAGCGGGATGTCCATCGTGAGCAGCATGTGCAGCAGCATGTGCACGCTGAACAGGTAGTGGCCGTACGCGTTGAGCGGACCGCACGTCACCCAGACCAGCTGCGCGATGCCGATCATCCACAGCGCGGTGCGCCACGCGGGCCACGTGTCGCCGCGGCGGCGCAGCCGCCTGACGCCGGCGGCGTAGAAGAACACCGCGAAGATGCTGACGATGAGCCAGAGCGGGTCGATCTTCCACTCGGTGAACCACGCGCTCGCGGTCAGCTCGGGCGGCAGCGGGTCTTCGTTGAGGATCTCGGCGGGCGTCTTCGCGACCAGCTCGTTCTCGCCGACGGGCGGGGCCGTGCGCGCGAGCGCCGCGGCCGCACCCGAGGCGATGCCCATCAGCAGGAACTCGAGGGCGAGCACGGCCCAGAACATCGCGTTCTTCACGGCTGAGAGGGCGATCAGGCGCTGCCGGTACCAGGCGCCGAGCAGCCCCATGCCGCCGAGCATCGCGACCTTGACGAGCAGAAGGATGCCGTACGGATCCGTCACCAGCTGATCGAGGGATCCGATCGATGCGAAGGTGCGCAGGATCCCCGAGAGCGCGACGACGACGAACGCGACGAGCGCGAGCGACGAGTAGCGCTCGAGCACGGTGCGCATGCGCTCGGACTCGAGCACGGGGCGGACCACGACGAGGGCGACGAGACCGCCGAGCCACAGCGCCGCGCCGAGGGTGTGCAGCGAGATGGCCATCACCACGAGGTCGTGGCCGGCGAGGTCGCCCTTGTGACTCGCCGTGGCCATCGGGATGAGGCTGACCGCCGCGAGCCCGGCAGTGATGAGCACGCCGAGCCAGCTGCGCACCGCGAACGCGAGCACGGTGACGATGCCGCCCGCGATCGTCTGGATCAGCCAGGCCTGCCCGGCCTCGCTCTCGGTCAGGAATCGGCCGAGCTGCTCGCCGAACTCCCGGCTCAGCGACAGCCGCGGGTTGAGCGTCGACATGTAGGTGAGGAACGTCGTCGCACCGCTCGCCACCGTGAACAGCGCCGCAGAGATCGACGCCGCATCGAGCGCCGCGGAGAACGCGCGCTCCTTCGGCGCGAGCGCGAACAGGGCGATCGCGAGCGAGCCGAGCATGACCGACCCCGCGATGTTGACGGCGAGTTTGGCGACGGGCACGGACCATCGCACGAACGCGCCGGGGTCCTGCAGCGCCTGCGCGGCAGCGCCACCGCCGAGAACGAGACCGGCGACGAGGGCGAAGACCGACGCGAGGGCCAGGATGAGGGGGCCAGCCCACCGGAGCACACGCGAATCCACGCCATCACACTACGCGGGTGCCCTGATCGATCCCCCGAAACGAACGCGACGCGGGCGCCCTCCCGAAGGAGTGCGCCCGCGTCGTGACGTCTCTGTCTTACTTGACGGCCGCCTTGAGCTTCGAGCCCGCGGTCACCTTGACGCGCTTGCCGGCCGGGATCTTGATCTCGGCACCGGTCTGCGGGTTGCGGCCCGTGCGGGCAGCCGTGTCGACCTGCTCGAACGCGATCCAGCCGGGGATCGAGACCTTCGAGCCCTTGGCGACGGCCTCGGAGACCGTCGTGAAGAGCGAGTCGAGGACACCCGAGACGGTGGCCTGGCTCTGACCGGTGGCGCTCGCGATGCTCGCGACGAGCTCGGTCTTGGTGATGTTCTTGTCGGCCATTGTCTTCCTCCATCGGCGCCAGGCGCCGTGACGAATCGTTGTACCGCGAGCCGAGGCCCTCGGTTCGGTCGTGCGACCGAGCACAAAACTAACGCGCCCGCCCGGTTTTCCGCGTATTTCCGGGGTTTCTGGGCGAATCCGGGCGGCGTGTCGCCTCGAAATGTGACGAAAGTGACGGGAGTGACGTCCGGGAACGCGAGAAGGCGGGATCCCTTACGGGACCCCGCCTTCCGCAGATGCGGTGCTTACCAGCTCGACTTGGTGATGCCGGGCAGCTCGCCGCGGTGCGCCATGTCGCGGAAGCGAACACGCGACAGACCGAACTTCGTCAGCACACCACGGGGGCGGCCGTCGATGACGTCGCGCGAGCGCACACGGATGGGCGAGGCGTTGCGGGGCAGCTTCTGCAGGCCCACGCGAGCGGCTTCGCGCTCTTCGTCCGAGGCGTTCGGGTTGACGAGGGTCTTCTTCAGCTCGAGACGCTTCTCGGCGTACCGGGCCACGATGACCTTGCGCTGCTCGTTGCGCGCGATCTTGCTCTTCTTAGCCATGCTTAGCGCTCCTCGCGGAAGTCAACGTGCTTGCGTACGACGGGGTCGTACTTCTTCAGCACAAGGCGGTCAGGGTTGTTGCGGCGGTTCTTCTTCGTCACGTAGGTGAAACCCGTGCCCGCGGTCGAACGCAGTTTGATGATCGGACGTACGTCCTGAGCCTTCTTGGCCATCAGAGCTTCACCCCCTTGGCGAGCAGGTCCTTGACGACCGACTCGATACCGCGGGCGTCAATCACCTTGATGCCGCGCGTCGACACGTTGAGCGTGACCTTGCGGCCGAGCGACGGGACGAAGTACGTCTTCTTCTGAACGTTCGGGTCGAACCGGCGCTTCGTGCGACGGTGCGAGTGCGAAACGCTGTAACCGAACCCGGGTGTGGTTCCGGTCACCTGGCACACAGCAGCCATAGTTCACTCTCCTTCAGTACCGTGACCCCAGACGGAGTCACCCAAGATCTCTTGCCTGCGCGCCGACCGCTCGCCCGAAACCGGGCTGTGTTCAAGTGGAGACGCACGAACCGTGCACAGGAGTGTGCACAGCCAACGGGATACTTTACCAGACTCCCCGCGCGCCGATTCTCAGCATCGCCCGATCACCAGGGTCCGGCCTCGCACCAGCTGACGTCGAAGCCCGGCCACGCCGCGACCTCGTCGCCCGTGCGCGCGTCGTAGATGCGCGTGGTGACCTCCTGCGGCAGCGTCTGCACGGATCCGCCGTACGGATTGTCGGCGATCGGCGAGACCGCGACGGCCACGTACTGCACGCTCGGCGAGGCGCACACCTGCTGCAGCGCCTCCCCCTCGGCCACGGCGGCGACCTCGTGCGCTTCGCCGTCGGCGTCGACGATCACGACGTCCGAGCTCGTCGGGATGCCGTCTTCGAGCAGCGCGTAGGAGCGCAGCGTTCCCCCGTCGGCGAGGGGCAGCATGTGCCCCAGCAGGCGCTCACCGCCGAGGTCGACGTCGGAGACGCCGCGCTGCTCGCCCGAGGCGAGGTCGAGCTCGACGAAGCCTTCGTCGATCCGGTCGATGAGCGCGGTGTAGGTCGATCGGGCGACGCCCTCGATGCTGAGCGCCGTGCCGAACGACGACACCTCGCCGTCGGGATCCGTGCGGTCGACGAGCGTGAGATCGCCGGAGAAGTCGTTGAGCAGCAGCGACGACGTCTCGGGAACGAAGCGCCACCGGTCGATGCTGGGCTCGTCGCCGGCCACGACGACCGGATCGGGCTCGGCCCCGTCGAACGCGCCCGCGATCGACCCGGTGAACAGCACGTTCTCTCGGCCCGACTCGGCGGAGACATCCTGATCGGTGAACGTGAACCCGTACAGCTGCCCGCGCTCCGACACCTGCAGCCCGAGCACGGTTCCGGGCCCGGGCAGCGCGACATCGGCCTGGTCGCCCGTGGCTCGATCGATCACGATGACCCGCATGGCGTCGCCGTCGATGACCGACGCGACGATGTAGCTGCTCGTAGCCCGGAAGTCGTCGATGTCGCCGGCCGAGACCACGACCTCCGCATCCTCCCCACCGACCGTGCGGCGCACGATGCGGTCGTCGCCCGACGGATCCCGCTCGAGCACGAGCACCTCGGACGGCGGCGTGGTGAACGCGGTGGTGAACTCCGACGTCGGCCCGCCGCCGATCCCCTGCACTCCGCTCACCGTGACGGTGTACTCGGTGCCGGCGTCGAGCGCGATCGGGAAGCGCACGCCGACGGTGCGCCCGGCGGCGTCGAGGGCGAAGTCGGTCGCGGGCTCGATCGTGACCTGGTCGGCATCGACGTCGCCGAGCGCCTGGTTCGCCGTGAAGATCACGCGGCTGCCGGATGTGTCGGTGGCGGCCGCGGGATCCGCCTGCACCTCGGTGATGCGCGGCCCCTGCGTCAGGCTGACGGCGGCCGCCGCGCCGCCCGTCACGAGGAAGCATCCGAGCACGACCGCGACCGCGCGCGCATAGCGCCGGCGGGCGAGCCCCGCGCGATGCGCACGCCGCGAATCAGTACTCATACGGATCCTCGGGCTCATCGATCGGCGTGATCGAGGCGGCCTCGATCACGAGCTGCCCGTCGCCGTCGACCGTCACGTCTCCGGTGAGCTCGACCCAGTCGCCCGTCGCCAGGCCCGACACGTCGTCGGCCAGGGGCAGCGTCGCCGGCATCGCGTCGATGACGCAGTGCGTGATGATGAGGCGGCTGAGCGCGGCGGATCCGTCGCTGTCGGGCGTGACGAAGCCCGTGAGCGTGACCTGCTCGCCCGCGTACCGCTCGGGGCTGGTCGCGGTCGTGAACACGGCGGCCCAGTCGCCGACGCCGAAGGACGACGTGTCGACGACGCCCAGTTCGACGTCGTCGGCGCCCGCGAAGAGGGGCGGATTACCGGTGTCGCGCTCCATCGCCAGTTCGGCTGAGAGCGTGGCGGGCGGCAGAACGAGCGCGGCGACCGCGACGACGGCCGCGACCGTACCGCCCACGACGCCGGCGATCGCCCCCGCGCGCGACGGCGCACCGTGATCGTGGTGGTCGTGCGCGTCGGGTCGCAGGGCGATCGCGAGCACGGTTCCTGCGAGCACGAGCACGGCCATGCCGCACGCGAACCACGCCTGCCCGGGGTTGATGTACAGCTGCAGGCGGCCGGTCACTGTCAGGCCGATCGTGACGACCGAGAGCATCGCGGCGAGCACGACGCCGAGCCACTTAGACCACAAGGTTCGCCACCGCCCCGATCGTGAAGGCCGCGAGCAGCACGATCGCGACGAGCACCGAGATCGTGCGCGCCGAGAAGGTCGTGCGCATGAGCGCGATCATCTTGATGTCGACGACCGGCCCCGTGAGCAGAAACGCGACGATGGATCCGGTCGTGAACGTCGACGCGAAGCTGAGCGCGAAGAAGCTGTCGACGTTCGAGCAGATCGCCACCGTGATGGCGAGCAGCATCATCGCGACGATCGAGAGCACGGGGTCGGAGCCGATCGCCACGAGCGCGCTGCGCGGGATCAGCACCTGCACGGCGCCGGCGACCGCGGATCCGACGATGAGCGCGGGCATCACGGCGCGCAGCTCGACGATGAACTGGCTCAGGCTGCGGGTGAGGCGCGTGCCGTGCGCCTCGTGCGCGTCGTCGCAGGCGATCCGGAAGCGCTCCGTGAGCAGTGTGTCGGGCTCGGGGTGCAGGCTGAGCACCCATCCGATCAGCACCGCGATGGCGTACCCGCCGAGGATGCGCATCAGGAGGATGCCGCCGTCCATGCCGAACGCCTGGTGGGTGGTGACGATCACGATCGGGTTGACGATCGGTGCGGCCACGAGGAAGCCGAGGGTGTCCCCCGGGGTGAGACCGCGCATCATGAGGCCCCGCGCGAATGGCACGTTGCCGCACTCGCACACGGGGATCAGCATGCCGAGCGCCGCGAGCACCATGCGCCGCGGCCACGCGCGCGTCGGCAGCAGACGGTGGATGACGTGCGCCGGCACCCACACCTGGATCGCGATCGAGAGCAGCACGCCGAGCGCCACGAACGGCAGCGACTCGATGAGCACGCTGAGGGTGAGGGTCAGCCCGTCCTGTGCGCGGGTCGGCAGCGGGCTGTCAAAGAGGTTCGGCAGCAGCGCATCGGCGGCGAACATCGCGGCGACGAGCACCAGCCCGATGCACAAGTACGGCAATACCCGCCGGAATCCGCGCTGGCCGCCCGGTTTCCGCGGGCGACGCAGGGATCTGCCGTCGTTGTGTCGGGGCATGGCGGGCGCGGAGGCGTGCGACACGGGGTCAGGCGGCCTTGGCGACGCACTCCGCGCAGACGCCGAAGATGTCGACGACGTGCTCGGCCTCGCTGAAGCCGTTCTCCGCGGCGACATCGCGCGCCCACTGCTCGACCGCGCGGGCCTCGATCTCGACGGTGTTCCCGCACCGGCGGCAGATCAGGTGGTGGTGGTGACCCGCCGTCTCGCAGGCGCGGAACAGGTTCTCACCCTCGGGGCTCTGCAGGCTGTCGGCCTCACCGGACTTCGCGAAGCCCGCGAGCGTGCGATAGACGGTCGCGAGGCCGATGCCGGTCTCGTCGCGGATGAGGGCGTGGAGGTCCTGCGCGCTCACGAAACCACTGGAGGCCGAGAGCGCCTCGCGCACTGCCTCCCGCTGCCACGTGTTGCGCTGTGCCATGTGCTCGAGCTTACTTGACCCGCGTATGAACGGCTCGGGTGCGCGAGGCGGCGATCACGCGGCAGACGAGGTAGATCAGGAACGAGATCGTCGTGATGTAGGGGCTGACCGGAAGCGTGCCCGCGATGGCGAGCAGAATGCCGCCGACGGCCGAGACCAGGCCGAACACCGCCGACAGCACGGGCACCGCCACCGGCCCGTGGCTCACGCGCATCGCAGCGGCCGCCGGCGTGACGAGCAGCGCCATCACGAGCAGCGCACCGATGATGTGCACCGCCGCCGCGACGATCGCACCGAGCAGCAGCATGAACGCGATGCTCAGCCCCTGCACCGGGATGCCGCGCGCCTCGGCCGCCTGCGGGTCGAGCGAGTCGAACCGCAGGGGGTTCCAGAGCACGATGAGGCCGGCCAGCACGACGAGGCAGATGCCGATGAGCCAGGCGAGATCGGTGTCCGATACGGCGACGATCTGGCCGGTCAGCAGGCTGAACCGGTTGGCGGAGCGGCCGTTGTACATCGAGATGAAGAGAATGCCGAGGCCGAGGCCGAACGGCATCAGCACGCCGACGATCGAGTTTCGGTCGCGTGCCCTCGCTCCGAGCACGCCGATGATGACCGCCGCGACGATCGCGCCGGCGAGGGATCCGAACACGACGGATCCGCCGAGCAGCAGCGCGAGCGCGGCCCCCGCGAACGAGAGCTCGCTGATGCCGTGCACGGCGAACGCCATGTCGCGCTGCATGATGAACACGCCCGCGAGGCCGCCGACGAGCCCGAGGGCGACGGCGGCGATCAGCGGGTTCTGCATGAGCACCAGCAGCTCGCCGTAGTCCTCGAAGGAGAACACATCGGACCAGGTCATCCCGCGTGCTCCTCGTGGTCGTGATCGTGGTGCGGGTGATGCGGTTCGCCCTCGGGGATGCCGGCGACGAGCAGACGGCCGGCGGTGCGCACCACCTCGACGGGCGCGCCGTACAGGTCGCTCAGCACGTCGCTGCGCAGCACCTCCGAGGGCGTGCCGAGACGGAACCGGCCGCCGGCGATGTACAGGATCCGATCGACCGACGACAGCACGGGGTTGATGTCGTGGGTCACGAAGACGACGCCCGCGCCGGTCGCCCGACGCTGCTCGTCGATGATGCGCGTGACAGCGCGCTGATTCTTGAGGTCGAGGCTCGACAGCGGTTCGTCGCAGAGCAGCAGGGCAGGGCGGTCGGCGAGGGCCTGTCCGACGCGCAGCCGCTGCTGCTCGCCGCCGGAGAGGGATCCGATGGGATCGTCGGCGTAGCTCGCGGCCCCGACCGCTTCGAGCAGGGCGTCGACGCGCGCTCGATCGCCGCGCCGCGGGATCGGTGCGCCGAAGCGCGTGCCGTTCACACCGAGCGCGATGAGGTCGCGGGCGCGCATGTTCGTGCCGAGCGGGAACGGGCGCTGCTGCGGGATGTAGCCGACCCGATCGTTTCCGCGCCGCACGGGTCGGCCGTCGACGCGGATCGTTCCCTCGCTGAGCTTCTGCAGCCCCAGGATCGCGCGCAGCAGCGTGGTCTTGCCCGATCCGGACGGGCCGAGCACGGCGACGAACTCGCCCGGGGCGATCTCGAGGTCGAGCCCGTGCCAGAGGTCGCGGCCGCGCAGGCGCAGGCCGGCGCCGGAGATCCGGAGCACGGGGTCTGTCATTCGCCCATCCTATTCGAGACTGATTATCGGTAATGCGCGCGGGAGCCGCGCGGCACCGTCCCCACACGGTGCCGCGGGGCCGGCCTGCGGGGCTCTACCCCAGCGCGTCCGCCAGGGCGTCGGCGTTGCCGTTCATCCAGTCGACGTAGGTCGATCCGTCGGGGATCGTCTCGGTGAACTCGATCACCGGCACGTCATTCTGTTCGGCCGCTTCGATGACCCGGTCGGTTTCGGATCCGCCGGTCTGCGCGTTCGCGACCAGCACCGAGACCTCGCCCGACTCGATCGATTTGACCGCGTCGTTCAGCACCGCCGGCGCGACGCCCTCCCCGTGCTCGACGGCCTCGGCGAAGCCGTCGACGGTCACGTCGGTGAGGCCGGCCGCCTCCGCGAAGTAGGCGCCGACCGGCTCGGTGAAGAACGCGGTCTCGCCCTCGTGTGCGGCGGCGATCTCGTCGAGCCGCCCCTCGAGCTCGGCCACCTGGTCGAGCACCTGCTGCGTGCCCGCGGCGACCTGGTCCGAGGCGTCGGGCAGCAGCTCGTCGAGCTCCTCCTGCAGGGCCTCGGCGAAGTGCTCGACCGTATGCGGGTCGTACCAGACGTGCTCGTTGAAGCCGTGGATGTGCTCATGCTCGTCTTCTTCGGCATGGGCATCATCGCCGTGGTCGTGCTCGTCGGCGTGGTTGTGCACCTCGCCCTCTCCACCCGGGTAGGCGTCGCTGTGCTCCACGACGTTCATGACGTGGTCGACGTCGGCGCCCTCGAGCAGGTCATCCATGAAGCGGTCGTATCCGCCGCCGTTCACGATGACGAGATCGGCGTCCGAGACGGTGAGGCTGTCGCGCGCGGTCGCCTCGTAATCGTGCGGATCGACGGCGGCGGATTCGATGACCGCCTCGACCTCCGCGCTGTCGCCGACGATGCCGCTGACGATGTCGGCATAGACGCTCGTCGACGTGACGATGCGGAACGATGCGGCCTCGCCCGCACCCGCCTCGCCCGATGCGCAGCCGGCGAGCGCGAGCGCCGAGGCGGCGGAGAGCGCGAGGGGCAGAAGAGGTCGGCGGGTTCGCATTTCTGTCACGATACGAGTTATGAGAACCATTATCAAATGGATCGCGCCTTCCCCAGGAAACTCGAAAGCTTCGCAACTGCGCACGCTGCGGGTGACAATGTAGTTCTCCCACGACGACCGAGAGCAGAACATGACACGCACCTGGCTTCGCGCCCTCCTGCCCGCACTGCTCATCATCGCGTGGCTCGCAGGGGCCTCCTTCGGCGGGCCGCTGTTCGGCAAGGTCGACGAGGTCTCGTCGAACGAGCAGACGGCGTACCTGCCCGAGTCGGCCGATGCCACCCAGGTGCAGGAACGGCTCGGCGAGTTCCAGGACTCCGACGCGATCCCCGCGATCGCGGTGTTCACCTCGAGCGACGAGCTCACCGACGATGAGCTGAGCGCGATCGATGACGCGGTCTCGCAGGCGACGAGCGTCGACGGCGTGCTCGACGAGGTCTCCCCCGCCCTGCCGTCGGACGACGGGCTCGCGGTGCAGGCCTTCATCCCGATCGATTCGGCCGCCGACGTCGGAGACGCGGTCGTCGCGCTGAGCGACGAGCTGAGCAGTTCGGCGCCCGACGGCGTCGACGTCATGGTCACGGGCCCGGCCGGGTTCTCGGCCGACCTGGTCGCGGGTTTCGCCGGCATCGACGGCCTGCTGCTCGGCGTGGCGCTGATCGCCGTGCTGATCATCCTCGTGCTCGTGTACCGCTCGGCCCTGCTGCCGTTCATCGTGCTGTCGACGAGCCTGTTCGCCCTGTGCGTGGCGCTGCTCGTGGTGTGGTGGCTCGCGAAATGGGAGGTGCTGCTGCTGAGCGGTCAGACCCAGGGGATCCTGTTCATCCTCGTGATCGGCGCCGCGACCGACTACGCACTGCTGTTCGTCTCGCGCTTCCGGGAGGAGCTGCGTCACACGAGCGATAAGGCTTCGGCTCTCCTGTCGGCGTGGAGGGGCTCCCTCGAGCCGATCGCCGCGTCCGGCGGAACCGTCATCGCCGGGCTGCTCTGCCTGCTGCTGAGCGACCTCAAGTCGAACAGCACGCTGGGCCCCGTCGCCGCGATCGGCATCGTCTTCGCGATGCTCTCGGCGCTGACGCTGCTGCCGGCGCTGCTGTTCGTGTTCGGGCGCGCGGCGTTCTGGCCGCGCGTGCCGCACGCCGATGCCGCCCCCGCGGTGCGCGAGGCCACGCCCGCCGCGGCCGAGCTCGGGGCGCTCGCGTTCCTGCCCGTCTCGCGCGCCGTGACCGCGCCGATCCGCACGCCCGAGCCGCACACCGACGGGATCTGGGGCCGCGTCGCATCGCTGGTCTCGCGGCGCCCCCGGTGGGTCTGGCTCCTCACGACCGCCGTCCTGATCGGCGGCGCCGCGTTCGTGCCGCAGCTGCAGGCCGACGGCGTTCCGCAGTCCGACCTCGTGCTCGGAGCATCCGAGGCGCGCGACGGGCAGGCCGCGCTCGGCAAGCACTTCCCCGGCGGATCCGGCAGCCCCGTCTATGCGATCGTGCCCGAGGACGCGCTGCAGGACACCGCCGACGAGATGCTCGCGAACGACGGCGTGACGAGCGTTGCGGTGACCGCGGCCGACGCGCCGAGCGGATCCGCGCCCGTGACCGAAGACGGCATCCAGTCGTTCGGCGGACCCGCGCCCGAGCCGACGGTCGAGAACGGCGACGTGCTGCTGCAGGCGACGCTGTCCGATGCGGCCGATTCCACCGCCGCGAGCGAGACCGTGCGCGACCTGCGCGAGGCCCTGCCCGATGCGCTCGTCGGCGGCGTGACCGCGACCGCCGTCGACACGAACGACGCGTCGATCCACGACCGCGGACTCATCATCCCCATCGTGCTCGGGGTGATCCTCGTGATCCTCATACTGCTGCTGCGGTCGATCCTCGCGCCGATCCTGCTCGTGGCCACGACCGTGCTGTCATTCGGCACCGCGATGGGCGTCTCGGCGCTCGTCTTCAACCACGTGCTCGACTTCCCGGGCGCCGACCCCGCGGTTCCGCTGTTCGGGTTCGTGTTCCTCGTCGCGCTCGGGATCGACTACAACATCTTCCTCATGACGCGCGTGCGCGAGGAATCGATCGCGCACGGCACCCGCCAGGGGATCCTTCGCGGCCTGTCCGTCACGGGCGGCGTCATCACCTCGGCGGGCATCGTGCTCGCCGCGACGTTCGCCGCGCTCGCGGTGATCCCGATCCTGTTCCTCGCGCAGCTCGCCTTCATCGTGGCCTTCGGCGTGCTGCTCGACACGTTCGTGGTGCGTTCGCTGCTCGTCCCCGCGCTCACGTACGACATCGGCCGCAAGATCTGGTGGCCGTCGCGCCTCAGCCGCTGATGCCGGCGCGCCTTGTGCGACGGCCGCCGGGCGGGGCACGATGAGCGTATGGCCGTGATCGAGAACGCGAAGGTGACCGTCGTCGGAGCGGGCGCGGTGGGATCCGCGACCGCGTACGCCATGCTGATCCGCGGATCCGCCCGGCAGGTCGTGCTCTACGACATCGACCGGGCCCGGGTCGAGGCGGAGGCGCTCGACCTCGCGCACGGCGCGATGTTCCTCGGCGCCGGCACGGTGACGGGCACGTCCGAGATCGATCGCACGGCCCACTCGCACGTGATCGTCGTCACGGCCGGCGCCGCCCAGCGGCCGGGGCAGACGCGCCTCGAGCTCATCGAGACCAACGCACGCATCTTCCGCACGATGATCCCGCAGCTCGTCAAGGCATCGCCGCACGCGATCGTGATCGTCGTGACGAACCCGTGCGACGTGCTGACGATGCTCGCGGTCGAACAGACGGGGATCGATCCGGCGCGGCTGTTCGCGTCGGGCTGCGTGCTCGACACATCGCGCCTGCGGTGGGCGATCGCCCAGCGCGCCGGCGTCGACGCCCGCTCGGTGCACGCCCACATCGCGGGCGAACACGGCGACTCGCAGGTGCCCCTGTGGTCGACCGCGACGATCGGCCCGGTGCCGCTCGCAGAGTGGGAGCCGGCGTTCGGCGACGACGAGCTCGATCGCATCGCGCAGGGCGTGCGCACCGCTGCCTACGCGATCATCGAGGGCAAGGGCGCGACGAACTACGCAATCGGCCTGGCGGGCACCCGCGTGGTCGAAGCCGTGCTGCGCGACGAGAACGCGATCCTTCCCGTTTCGACCGTGCTCCAGGGCGCTCACGGCATCGACGGCGTCGCGCTGTCGGTGCCGTCGATCGTCGGATCCGCGGGGGCCGTGCCGCTCACCGGCGTGCGGTTCTCCGAGCGCGAGCAGGAGCAGTTCGAAGCATCGGCGCGCACCCTGGCGGAGACCGCCGCGACGGTGCGGGCGGCGCTGTCAGGGCGAGAGAACCCGTGAGCGAATGCGAGAAGCACCGGTGCTCGACGAGGGACGATGAGGCGGTCGCCCGGCACCCCTGTTCTGTCAGGGGTCGCCGCTAGCGTCGAAGCATGGCGGGGATCGAGCTGACCGACGCGCACGTCGATGCGCTCTTCACGGAGGAGGACGCGGCCGACGGGCGCGAGCTCGTGTCGCTGCTGCCCGTGCGGGTGCTGCGGGCCGAGACCGGGCGCGAGTTCTCGGCCGCGCTGGTGGCGGTCGGGTCGCTGAACATCGAGGTCGAGATGCGCGACACCGGCAGCATCGATCTGTGGTGCGCGCACGACGGCGCCGGCTTCTGCGCGCACGGCGCCGCCGCCATCCTCGCGCTCGCCGATCGCGACGAGCCGTTCGGCGTGGGCGCACCCGCTCGCGGGCGATCGCGGCGAGCGCCGGCGGCCGATGCGTGGGAGCGCACGCTCAAGAGCGTCCTCCCCGCTCCCCCGGGCGACGGGGCCGATCCGCCCGGCGGTTTCGCCCTGCTGTTCGACATCCGCGAGCCCGAGCAGGGCGACCCACAAGGGGCAGGCGTCGCGATCCGTCCCGCCGTGCGCGGGTCGCGCGGATCCGCCGGCCGGTGGGTGCGCACGGGGATCAGCTGGCAGAAGATCGCAGATTCCGACGACCCCGATCCGCGGTGGCGCGCCCTCGCCGACATCGAGGCGCTATTCGCCGGCCGCCACAACTTCCACGCGTCGGGCGCACGCATCCGCAGCGGTTCGCGCGGCGCGTCGTTCGGCGCCGGCGGCTGGGGAGCTCCCGACTGGATCCGCCTCGACGCGGTGCCGTCGCGCGGCCTGTGGGAGGCGCTGCTCGCCGCGCATGACGCGGGCGTCGAGTTCGTCACCGACGACCGGGCGCAGTCCGGCATCGCACTGCTCGATCGCGCGCGCGAGGCGGTGCTCGACCTCAGAATGATGGGCGACAGGCTGTGGGTGGAGGCCGTGGTCTCCGATGCCGACAGCACGATGGGGCGAGCGGGCCTCCTGCCCGTCGGCGCGCCCACTGCCGCAATGGCACAGCTCGACGGCGACCCGCCGCGGCTCGAGGCGCTGATCCCGCTCCTGCGCCCGACGACTCCCGAATGGGATCGCCTGCGCGGCAAGCGGCACGTGTCCGTGCCCGCGATCCGCATCCCCGATTTCACGAACGACTACCTGCCGCACCTGCGCGACGTCGCCCCGCTCTTCTCGAGCGACGGGTCGTTCGAGGTGCCCGAGCCCGCTCTTGCCGAGCTCGTGCTCGCGATCCGTCATGCGGCTCCCGCGTCGCGGCTGTTCTGGGAGTGGGAGCTGCCGCCCGGCGAGCGCCGCAACCGCCAGGCCGAGCGCGAGCTGCTGGAGCAGGTCGAGCGCGCCGCGGGCCCCTACGCGCACCTGCTGGGCCGCGGCCGATCCGACCGTGTCTTCCCGCCGCGCGACCTCGACGCCGACGAGACGGTCGAGTTCCTCGCGCACGTGCTGCCGGCCCTGCGGCGCGTCGAGCGCGTGCGGGTCGAGGCCCACGACGAGGTGCCTGCGTTCTCCTTCGCGACCGAGGATCCCGTCATCCGGATCGGCGCTGATCCGTCGGGAGAAGACTGGTTCGAGCTCAACGTCGTCGTGACGATCCAGGGCGAGCCCGTGTCATCGAGCGCACTGCTCACGGCGCTGTCGCACGGCCGCACCTACTTCCGTCTGCTGAGCGGCACCGTCTTCCCGCTCACAGACGAACGCTTCACCGCGCTGCGCGATGTGCTCACCGAGGCGAAGGCGCTGCACGACTCGCCGCCCGACCATCCGACGCTGCCGCGATACGACATCGACCTCTGGCAGCAGCTCGCCGATGCCGGTGTGCTCGATACGCAGCACGCCTCCTGGGTCGAGACGATGCGCTCGCTCGGAGACGACCGCATCGAGCACCGCGATCCGCCCGGCTCTTTCCGCGCCGACCTGCGCGAGTACCAGCAGCAGGGCTTCAGCTGGCTCGACTTTCTGCGCCGCCACCGGCTGGGCGGCATCCTCGCCGACGACATGGGGCTCGGCAAGACCGTGCAGGTGCTCGCCGCGATCGAACAGGCCCGAGCCGACGAGCCCGACGCGCGCTTCCTCGTCGTGACGCCGACGAGCGTGGTGGGCCACTGGATGGCCGAGGCCGCGCGCTTCGCACCAGAGCTTGAGGCGGTCGCCATCACCTCGACAGCGACCGCGCGGACGTCGCCGCTCGCGCACGCCATCGGCAACGCGCGGCTCGTCGTCACGAGCTACGCGATCCTGCGGCACGACGCCGACGACTTCGCCGCCGCGGGCTTCCGGATCCTCGTGCTCGACGAGGCGCAGAACGTCAAGAACTCATCGTCGAAGGGATACGCCGCCGCGCGTCTCGTGGGCGCACCGACGGTCTTCGTCGTCACGGGCACCCCTCTCGAGAACAACCTCATGGAGCTGTTCGCACTCGTCACGCTCGCGGCACCCGGTCTCGTCGGCACGCGATCGCACTTCCGCGAGCGCTTCTCGCGCGCGATCGAGAAGCGCGGCGGCACCGAACGCCTCGCGCAGCTGCGCGCGCGGGTGCGGCCGTTCCTCCTGCGTCGCACGAAGGAGCAGGTCGCGCCCGAGCTGCCGTCGAAGACGGTGCAGATCAGGGAGGTGCCGCTGCATCCCGCCCACCAGCGCGCATACGACCGGCGATTCCGCCGCGAGCAGCAGAAGCTGCTCGGACTGCTCGACGATGTGCGGCAGAACCAGATCCAGATCCTCGCGTCGCTCACCCGATTGCGCCGCGAGGCGCTCGATCCCTCGTTCGGCGATGCCGCCGATATCGCCGGCGTGCGCTCTGCGAAGCTCGACGCCCTCGGCGAGCTCCTCGACGAGATCACGGCCGACGGGCACCGCGCCCTCGTGTTCAGCCAGTTCACCGACTTCCTCGGCCTCGCCGCCGAGGTCGCCGAGCGGCGGGGCATCCGCTTCTCCTACCTCGACGGATCCACCACCGGGCCGCAGCGCCAGCGCATGGTCGATCGTTTCCAGAACGGCGAAGATCCGGCGTTCTTCATCTCGCTGAAGGCCGGCGGTACGGGCCTGAACCTCACCGCGGCCGACTACTGCATCCTGCTCGACCCGTGGTGGAACCCCGCAGCCGAGGAGCAGGCGATCGACCGCGCTCACCGCATCGGCCAGACGAAGCCGGTCGTGGTCTATCGGCTCATCTCGGCGGGAACCATCGAGCAGAAGGTGCGCGATCTGCAGCACAAGAAGCGCCAGCTCTTCTCCCGCATGCTCGAGGGCGCTGAGACGCCCGCGCTCACCGCCGACGACTACCGCGCCCTGGTCCGCTGACGCCTGTCGTGATAAATTTTCCATGCACGGGAATAGATCTCGTTCGCTCGCGTTATCACCGTTGTTCACGCTTTCCTCGAAAGGACCCGCTATGACTCGCACTGCAGATGTTCTCCCCGGCTGCACGCCCGGCACCTGGACGATCGATCCCGCTCACTCCGAGGTCACCTTCTCGGTGCGCCACCTCGCCATCAGCAAGGTGAAGGGCTCGTTCGAGAAGTTCGACGCCACGGCCGTCGTCGGCGAGACGCTCGAAGACTCCTCCGTCGAGGCGTCCATCGAGATCGCGAGCGTCAACACGGGCCAGGCCCCGCGCGACGAGCACCTGCGCACGAGCGACTTCTTCGCCGCCGATGAGTTTCCGACCATGACGTTCCGTTCGACGGGCATCCGCCTGCAGGGCGACAACGTGCTGATCGACGGCGACCTCACCCTGCGCGGCGTCACGAAGCCCGTGACCCTCACCGGAGAGTTCGGCGGCGTCACGGTCGACGGCTACGGACAGACGAAGGCAGGCGGCGAGGCGACCACGAAGATCGACCGCACCGACTTCGGCGTCAACTGGAACGCGGCCGTCGAGGCCGGCGGGTTCACCCTCGGCAACGAGGTCACGATCACGCTCGAGCTGCAGTTCACGCTCCAGCAGTAGATCGCACGCATGAGAAGGGGCCCGCCACCAGACGGATCTGGTGCGGGCCCCTTCTCATGCGCTCAGTCGAGCAGCAGCGCCGGTTCCTCCAGCACGGCGGCGACGTCGGCGACGAAGCGGCTCACCTTGTCGCCGTCGACGATGCGGTGATCGAACGAGCCCGACACGGTCGTGACCCACGCCGGACGCACCTCGCCGTCGACGACCCACGGCTTCTGACGGATCGCCCCCATCGCGATGATGCCGGCCTCGCCCGGGTTCAGGATCGGGGTGCCCGCATCCATGCCGAACACACCGATGTTCGTGATCGTGATCGTGCCGCCGGCCATCTCCGCGGGCTGCGTCTTCCCCTCGCGCGCCTTCAGGGTCAGCGCCTGCAGCGCCGATGCGAGCTCGCGGATCGAGAGGTCCTGCGCGTCCTTGATGTTCGGCACGACGAGCCCGCGCGGGGTCGCCGCCGCGATGCCCAGGTTCACGTAGTTGCGCACCTGGATCTCGGCGCCGTCGCCCGTCTCGATCCACGTCGAGTTGATCTCGGGCGTGCGCTGCACGGCCCACAGCACGGCCCGCGCGTACACGAGCAGCGGAGAGATGCGGATGTCGGCGAACTGCGGCTGCTGCTTCAGCCGGGCGACGAATTCCATCGTGCGCGTCGCATCGACATCGGTCCAGACCGACACGTGCGGCGCCGTGTACGCAGATCCGACCATCGCGTTCGCCGTCGCCTTGCGCACGCCCTTCACGGGCACGGCCTCGTAGCGCGGATCGGTCTGCGCGGGCGGCACCGGGATCGTGCGCTCGCGCTCGGCGCCCCATTCAGGGGTCGAGAGGTTGCGGAACACGGAGGCCTGTTCGGCCTGCTTCAGCACGTCGTCGCGCGTGACCTCGCCCGAGGGACCGCTTCCCGTGACGTCGGACAGCGTCACGCCCAGGTCGCGCGCGAGCTTGCGCACGGGCGGCTTCGCCATCACGCCGATCGAGCTCGTCACGACGGCTTCGTGCGTCTTGCGCGTGCGACGCGTCTTCGCTTCGGCGCCGTTGCCGTAGCCGACGAGCACGGCGGAATCGGAGACGTCCTTCGCCGGCTCGGGACGCGCGCCGCCCTCGGCCGACGACTCGGCCTCCGCGGACTCAGCCGTGACCGTCATGATCGCCGCGCCCACATCAACGGTGTCGCCCGCGTTCGCGAGCAGCTCGCCCACGACGCCCGCGAACGGCGACGGCAGCTCGACCACGCTCTTGGCGGTCTCGATGTCGGCGATCGGATCGTTGACCGCGACCTGGTCGCCGGGCTTCACACGCCATTCGACGATCTCGGCCTCGGTCAACCCCTCGCCCACGTCGGGAAGGTAGTAGGTCTCCATGTCGATTCCTCCGGTATTCAGAATGCGAGCACTCGGTCGACGGCTTCGAGCACGCGGTCGGCGTCGGGCAGGTAGAAGCTCTCGAGCTTGGCGGGCGGGAACGGCACGTCGAAGCCCGCCACGCGCATCACGGGCGCCTCGAGCGAATAGAACGCCCGCTCGGCGACCGTCGCGGCGATCTCTCCGGCGAGGCTCGTCGTGCCCGGCGCTTCCTGCGCCCACACCATGCGCCCGGTCGAGCGCACCGATTCGATGATCGGGTCGTAGTCGATGGGCGACAGCGACCGCAGGTCGATGACCTCGCAGCTGATGCCCTCGCCCTCGGCGATCGACGCCGCCTGCAGCAGCACCGACACCATCGCCCCGTGCCCGACGAGCGTGACGTCGGATCCGCTGCGGATGACGCGCGTCGCGTGCAGCTCCGCGGCGCGGTGCCCGGTGTCGACCTCGCCCTTCTGCCAGTAACGGCTCTTCGGCTCCATGAAGATCACGGGGTCGTCGGATGCGATCGCGTCCTGGATCATCCAGTAGGCGTCGTTGGGCGTCGACGGGCTCACAACGCGCAGGCCCGGCGTGTGTGCGAAGTACGCCTCGGGGCTCTCCTGGTGGTGCTCGATGGCGCCGATGTGGCCGCCGTACGGAATGCGGATGACGACGGGCATGCGGATCGCGCCCTCGTGACGGTTCGTGAGCTTCGCGAGCTGCGTGGTGATCTGGTCGAAGGCCGGAAACACGAACCCGTCGAACTGGATCTCCACCACGGGCCGGAACCCCGCCATCGCCAGGCCGATCGCGGATCCCACGATGCCCGCCTCGGCGAGGGGCGTGTCGAGAACGCGGTTCTCACCGAAGTCGCGCTGCAGGTGCTCGGTCACGCGGAACACGCCGCCCAGCTTGCCGATGTCCTCGCCCATCAGCATGACGCGCGGGTTGTCCTCCATCGCGCGGCGCAGACCGGCGTTCATGGCCCGGGCGAAGGGCATCGTCTCGAACGTCATACCGCTCCTCCCTCGAACGAGGCCTCGTACTCGGCCAGCCAGGCCGCCTGCTGCTCGACGAGCGCGTGCGGCTCGGAGTACACGTGGGCGAACATGCTGCTCGGATCGGGATCGGGCCACGCGGCGATCCGCGTGCGCACATCGGCGGCGAGCGCCTCGCCCTCCTGGTCGACGTCGGCGAAGAACTCCGACCCCGCGCCGCGGTTCTCGAGGAACGCGCGCATGCGTGCGATCGGGTCGCGCCGTGCCCACGCGGCCTCCTCGTCCTTCGAGCGGTACTTGGTCGGATCGTCGCTCGTGGTGTGTGCGCCCATGCGATACGTGACGGCCTCGATCGCCCGCGGGCCGCCGCCGGCGCGCGCCTCGTCGAGGTACATGCGGCTGGCGGCATACGACGCGAGCACGTCGTTGCCGTCGATGCGCAGCGTCGGGATCCCGTAACCGGCCGACCGGTCGGCCAGCGGCGCCGCCGCCTGAGTCTTCACCGGCACGGAGATGGCCCAGTGGTTGTTCTGCAGGAAGAAGAGCTGCGGGGTGCTGTAGCTCGCGGCGAACACCATCGCCTCGTGCACGTCGCCCTCGCTCGCGGCGCCGTCGCCGTAGTAGACGATGACCGCCTCGTCCTTCTGCGCGTCGCCGGTCGCGGTGCGCCCGTCGAACCCGAGGCCCATCGCGAAGCCGGTCGCGTGCGGCACCTGCGTACCCAGCACGAGCGTGTACAGCCGCGTGTTGCCGTTCTTGGGATCCGTCGGATCCCACCCCCCGTGCGTCGCGCTGCGCATGAGGGCGAGCACCGACACCAGGTCGACGCCACGGACCTTCACAACCGCGTGCTCGCGATACGAGGGGAAGATCGTGTCCTGCGTGCGCGCGGCGCGGGCCGACCCGACCTGAGCGGCCTCCTGGCCGAGCGACGGCGGCCACAGCGCGAGCTGGCCCTGCCGCTGCAGCATGGTCGCCTGCTGGTCGAAGGCGCGCGTCACGGCCATGTCGCGATACATCTGCTCGAGCGCCGCGTCATCGAGCGCGTCGACGATCTCGCGAAGCGGCTCGGCCTCGGGGCTGGGCGCGAACGAGCCGTCGGGCTCGAGGAAGCGCACGATGGGAGTCTCTGCCGAAGTCACCTCTCCACGCTAGGCCTCTTCGCGTGCACACGGGTCATGACGCGCTCGACAACGGATCCACGGATCGTGTGGCGGGGTTCCACATACCCATCCCGCGACGAACTCGATGCAGCGCCGTGGGACGACGCAGAGAAGCACCGGATCGTCAACGAGGTGCGCACCGCCTGAGCGTCAGCGCGCCGTGCGGGCCGCCTCGATCACGCGGGCGAGGGATTCCTCCTCGCCGACCGAGATGCGGATCCCCTCAGGGAAGGGGCGCACGACGAGTCCGGCCGCGTCGAATGACGCGGCGACAGAGGGATCCGCGGTCGGGAGCCACACGAAGTTGCTCTGCGATTCGGGCACCCGCCACCCGGCCTCGGCGAGCCCCGCGGTCAGTCGGCCCCGGCGCTCGACGAGGTGAGCGACGCGGGTGCGCACCTCGTCTTCGCGTTCCAGGCTCGCGAGCGCCGCTACCTCGGCCTGCGCCGTGACCGACAGCGGGATCTGTGCCGCACGAGCTGCGTCGAGAACGCGCGCGTGCCCGATCGCATATCCGACGCGCAGCGCCGCGAGGCCGTACGCCTTCGAGAACGTGCGCAGCACCACGACGTTCGGGTGGCTCTCGTAGACCCGCTCCGCGAGGCCGTCGACCGCAGATGCGTCGGTCACGAACTCGGTGTAGGCCTCGTCGAGCAGCACGAGCACATCGTTCGGCACGCGCCCGAGGAACCGCTCGAGCTCGTCCGAGGTGATGATCGGCCCGGTCGGGTTGTTCGGCGTGCACACCAGAATGCATCGCGTGCGATCGGTGACGGCATCGGCCATCGCGTCGAGGTCGTGGCGCCCGTCCGCCAGCAGCGGCACCTCCACGCTCGTGGCGCCGGCGACGCGAACGAGCCCCGGATACGCCTCGAACGATCGCCATGCATACACGACCTCGTCGCCGGGCGCCGCCGCGGCCTGGATGAACGCCGCCAGGAGCGCGACGCTGCCCGCGCCGACGACCACGTCGTCTGCGGCCACTGCGTACCGTTCGCCGAGCGCCGCGCGCAGACGGCCCGCCGTCGCGTCGGGATAGCGGTTCAGCTGGGCCGCATCCTGCACCGCATCGAGCACGCCGGGCAGCGGGTCGAACGGGTTCTCGTTGCTCGAGAGCTTGAAGCCGTCGGCGGCTGCGGCACGCCCCTGCTTGTAGGGCGGCAGCGCCGCGATCTCCGGACGGATGCGGGGCAGAACGGGCTCAGTGCTCACCCGTCGATCTTAGAGGTCGCCCGGAACCGTACGCATTTCGCCGTCGGGATGCGACACTCGCATCATGGGTTTCCTCATCCGTTCGATCGTCAACGGCTTCGCTCTGTGGGTGCTGTCGCTGATCCCCCTGCTGCAGATCACGATCACGCCGTTCTCACCCGGCCGCGATCTGCAGCTCGTGATCACGCTCGTCGCACTCGGGGCGCTGTTCGGCCTGGTCAATGCGGTCGTCGGCACGCTCATCAAGATCGTCGCGTTCCCCCTGTTCGTGCTCACCCTCGGGCTGATCTCCCTGCTGCTCAACGGTGTTCTGTTGCTCGTGACGGCCTGGATCACCGGATTCTGGAGCTGGGGCCTCGACGTGGGCGCGTTCTGGCCGGGCGTACTCGCCGGCATCCTGCTCAGCATCATCAACTGGATCTTCGGCATCATCCTGCGCCCGCAGAAGAAGCAGCCGCGGCGTCGCTGACCGACTCGGAGGGCGCCGACAGCACGGCGTCGCCGACGCCCGAGGCGGCCGTGTGGTAGACGACCGACTCGACCGATGCCGCGCGGGCGAGCTGGTCGTAGTACTCGCGAACGCCGTCGGCGCGCGGGTCTCCGGATGACTCGAACAGGCGCGCCGTCTCTTCGTACGCGCTCACGCGGTGCGCCCCGACCCGCCACTCGCGCAGGCCCGTGTCGGCCTCGTCGAACGTGCGCCGGATCAGCAGGCTGTCGTCGTCGCCGAGGCTCGCGGGAGATCCGCCGTCGCTGAGGGCCGCTACCGGGTCGTCGTCGTGGGCGATCGAGATCGACGTGACCTGCTCGCCGACGGGCATGCGCACGGGCGCACCGATCGTCGTCACCTGCTGCACCTCGAAGTCGCTGTCGGTCGCGATCCGCTGGGCGACCATGGATCCCTGCGAGAAGCCGTTGACGTCGACGACGGAGCCGGCCTCGGCGCCCGAGCGTTCGAGCGCCTCGAGCACGAAGTCATACCCCGGCGACTCGGCCGCCCCGACGTACAGGCCGACGTTGTTGCCCCAGCTGAACGGGTCGGTATCGTTCCAGGGCGCGCCGCGCGATCCGCTGATGTAGGCGACGAAGCGCTCCTCTCCCGAGGGGAAGGCATATTTGTCGACCCGTACGCGAGCCGTATCGCCGAACGCCCCCGTTTCGCCGTTCGGGATGCGGGAGAGGGAGCTCGCCAGGCCCGCGGGCGCCGACGTTCGGCCGACGGGCTGCTCGTGCATCGCGACGTAGCCGTCGGATGTCCCCGGAACGCGGTTCGCCCTCGCTCGCGCCCGCCGGGGCGCCCCGAGGGATCCGGTCTGCCGACCGCCCTCGGTGCGGAATCTCCGAAGCGTGCCGACGAGGAGTGCCATGACGGCCGCGCCGAGGAAACCCGCCCCGGCCCACGTCTCGACGAGGGCGTCGCCGGTCGTCGCCTCCCACACCGCCCACAGGTGATCGGCCGCTTCTCCGGCCGCCGGATTCCGCGCGAGGATCGCGTCGTGGCGCGCGCGCACGGCGAGGCTGCCCGCATCGTCCATCTGCATGAGCGCGCGCAGTTCGATGAGCTCGTACGCGTCGGCCGCCGCGTCGAGGCCTTCTGCGAGACGCGTCGCGTCGTCGCGCCACATCGCGCAGCGCTGCAGCGGGGTCAGCACATCGGCCCAGACGATCGTCCATTCCGCGGGGACCTGCGCCTGAAGGGCGTTCGCACGATTCGCGTGGTCGATCGCCGATTCGGCGACCTGCGCCGCGCTGCGCACACGACCGGCGAGCGCGCGCAGCTCGTCGGGGTCGACCGCGACGACGGATCCCTGCGACACGTCGAGCGTCATGACACTGCCGCCCGGTTTCCCTGTTCGAGCAGCGCGTTCGCGCGGGCCGCGCATGCCCCGACGGCGTGATGGCCGAGGTCGAGCAGCTCGTCGAGCCGAGCGGTGAACTGCGGTGCGGCCGTCGGCGAACGCCATGCCATATCGGCCTGCATTCCGGAGGCGAGGCCCTTCGCCATCATCATCGCGTCGGCGGCGCTGCGCAGTTCGTCGTGCGCGCGCCAGAGCAGCTGAGCGGCCTCGAGGTTCATCGTCATGCCCCGCAGTCTCGCGCGCCGGACGCTGCGCCCGCGCGCTCGAGGCGCCGGATCCTCAGATAACTTCGGCGATCCGTGGATTGTGAGCGCGCTGACTGCGTCCCGCGGCCGATTAGGCTTGACGCATCATTGCCCGCGTCGATCCGGAGGTGTCCGTGAACGCCCTTCCTCCTCAGCCCCTGAGCCCTCTCGACGGGCGCTATCGCCCGGCCATCGCTCCGCTGACCGAACACCTGTCGGAAGCGGGCCTGAATCGCGCCCGTGTCGAAGTCGAAGTGGAATGGCTCCTGCACCTCACCGACCACAAGCTGTTCGGCACGTCGCCGCTGCCGCGCGAGACGAAGGACAAGCTGCGCCTCGCGTACCTCGACTTCGGACAGGACGCGATCGACGAACTCGCTGACACGGAGCGCACCACGCGCCACGACGTCAAAGCCGTCGAGTACTTCGTCCGCGCGCGGCTGTCGCGCCTCGAGCTCGACCACCTCGCCGAGCTCACGCACTTCGCGCTCACGAGCGAGGACGTCAACTCGACGTCGTATGCGCTCACCGTGAAGCGCGCCGTGAACGACGTGTGGCTGCCCGCGTTCCGCGGCGTCATCGACAAGCTGCGCCGCATGGCGCTCGATCTGGCCGATGCGCCGATGCTGTCGCGCACCCACGGTCAGCCGGCGACGCCCACGACCATGGGCAAGGAGATCGGGGTCTTCGTATGGCGCCTCGAGCGCGTGCTGCAGCGCATCGAGCAGACCGAGTACCTCGCGAAGTTCTCGGGCGCGACCGGCACCTGGTCGGCGCACCTCGCCGCCGAGCCGCAGGTCGCGTGGCCGAACATCACGCGCGAGTTCGTCGAGGGCCCGCTCGGGCTCACGTTCAACCCGCTGACGACGCAGATCGAGTCGCACGACTGGCAGGCCGAGCTCTACGATCACGTGAAGCACGCCGGCGCGATCCTGCACAACCTGGCTCAGGACATCTGGACCTACATCTCGCTCGGCTTCTTCACGCAGATTCCCGTCGTCGGCGCGACGGGCTCGTCGACGATGCCGCACAAGATCAACCCGATCAAGTTCGAGAACGCGGAAGCGAACTTCGAGATCGCGGGCGGCCTGTTCGCGACGCTCGCGCAGACGCTCGTGACCTCGCGCATGCAGCGCGACCTGACCGACTCCACGACGCAGCGCAACATCGGCGTCGCCTTCGGCCACTCGCTGCTCGCCCTGACCAACATCTCGGGCGGGCTCGACCAGATCTCGCTCGCGCGCGAGGTGCTGCTCGACGACCTCGACCACAACTGGGAAGTGCTCGCCGAGGCCATTCAGACCGTGATCCGCGCCGAGGTCGTGGCGGGCCGGTCATCGATCAGCGACCCGTACGCGCTGCTCAAGGAGCTGACGCGCGGGCACCGGATCGGCGCTCCCGAGCTGGCGGAGTTCGTGAACGGCCTCGACATCAGCGATGAGGCCAAGAGCCGTCTGGTCGCGCTCACGCCCGCGGCCTACACCGGGCTCGCCGAGAGCATCGTGCGGTCGAAGCTGCAGAAGTAGTCGCGCGAGCGCGAAAGGGCGGGTGGTGCGCTGAGCGCACCGCCCGCCCTTCGTGCGTGGTTCAGGAGTGGTCGTCGTCGAAGCCGCGGAGGTCGTCCGCGGTCTTCGTCAACCACTGCGCCATCGCACCGACCGACTGCGCGGCCTCTTTGAGGCTGTCGGTGAGTTCCTGGTAGTTCGTGCGGTAGTTGTCCGAGGCCTTCTCGGTCTTGAACCCGTCTTCGACGAGGTCATCGACAACGCCCTGGAGGTCTTCGAGGAGAGTCTCGATATCGACCTGCCCGTCTTCGAGCTTGCCCGCGGCCGTCTCCATCGCGTCGTATGAAACTCCGAAGTCAGTTGCCATGTTCTTACAAACCCCCAGTAGGTCTCGTGCGTGTAAGGGCCCGAACAGGCCGCCTCCCCCACCGTAAAGAAGCCGTCCCCGATCCGCGACGGGCAGGACTCCCCATCGCGGCTGCCTCGGCCGTTCCTTAGGGTTACGGAGGGACAGTCTTGACCACAGGAAGGAGGGAAACGCCCGATGGCGATCACCGTGCCGCACGAGCTGGACTACGCGTTGGACCTGCTCGGGTTCCAATGGCCGAACATCGACGAAGATGCCGTCCGTGATGCCGCGACGCTGCTGCGCTCCCTCCGCGAAGACCTCCAGGGCACGCTCGACACCCTCGATGACCGCATCGACAACGACCTGTCCGAGGCATTCACGTCGAAGACCGCGACGGCGTATATCGAGGCGTGGACCGAGAACCGCACCCAGAACATGGACCAGATGCTCGATCTGCTCCCCGGAGTCGCGGACGGGTTGGACGTGTTCGCCGACGCCGTGGTGGCGCTGAAGACGAAAGTCATCGCGGAACTGGTCATCACCGCCGCGCAGCTGGCGGCGACCGCGGCCAGCGCGGTCCTCACCCTCGGGGCCAGTGCGGCCGCGAGCGCGGCGATCCTCGTGGCCCGGAAGAAGGCGCTCGATATCCTCACCCAGCTCGCCGTCGATGAACTCATCGGCCAGATCGCGGTGATGGTGATCGAACCGTTGACGAGTTCCCTCGACGGGCTCGTCGCGGCGGTGCTGGATCACCCGATCACCGGGTCGGGCAGTCAGCCCGACAGGTATGACGCGGATTACGAGCTGATGGAGCAGATCGCGGACGCGATCGATGACTGCGGGGCGGATCAGGAAGAGCTGCTGTCGACGTTCGCGTCGCAGATCGCGAGCCTGCCGATCTTCGCCGACTGAGGGAGACACAATTCATGTCGGGTGCTCTGAGGCGCAACGCGCACGAGATCCTCGAAGCCCTTGACGAGTCCGTCATCAAACTCAAGCGGGCTCTCAAGGATCGTTCCGAGACCCAATCGGAACACATCCGTCGCACCACGCGCGATAACCGCGAGTTCGACGGTTCCCACACCGATAGCAATCCCGGTGGCGGCGGGACCGCGCACCACGGCCCCACGGGCGGCGGACGCGG
>DXAM01000060.1 GCA_019117025.1 Candidatus Microbacterium stercoravium
TCATCCAGGTCACGCCCGGCCTGATCAGCGACACCGGCGACGTCACGAACGACGACACGAAGGCGTTCCTCGAGGCATACCTCGGCGCCTTCCTCGGCCTCATCGGCCGCGTGCAGAAGGCCAACGCCTAAGCACCCACGCGCCAGCGCCCCACGGATCCGCCTCTCCCCCCTCGTTGGATCCGTGGGGCGCTCTTTCGCGTGCGCTCAGTCGCGCGCCGGCCACCCCTCTTCCAGCGCATCGCTGAACGGGTCGTTCTCGACGGGCTCTGTCGGCGCCGACGGGCCGGACTCGGCCGCCTCATCGGTCATCCACATGAACTCGAGGATGTGGCCATCGGGGTCGGTCATCGACACCTGGTACATGAACCCGTAGTCGACCGGGGGCTTGTTCTCGCCGCCCCCGTGCTCGAGCACGAGCTCGCGCGTGCGCTCGACATGCTCGCGCGAGTCGCGGCTGAGCGCCGTGATCGACTGAGCCCCCGCGGTGGGCGCGATGACCGGCTGATCGGTGAAGGTCGCGAAGTAGTCGGTTCTCAGCACCATGAAGAACACGTTCTCGTCCCACTTGATGCACGACGCGTTCTCATCGGTGAACTCGGGCACGATCTCGGCGCCGAGGCCCGTGTAGAACGCCTTGGAGCGGTCGAGATCGGCGACCGGAAGATTGACGAAGATCATCACCATGACGTGCTCCCTTGCGAGTCGGGTGTCTCCCTCCAGCTTCCGCGCCGCGGCGGGAGAATACAAGGGGCTCCGTCGCGCGGGGGAGGCGTGCGGCGCGAGCGGCGAATAACCTGGGCCGCATGACGATCACGACTGCGCGGCTCGCTCGATCCGGGCGCCCCTCGACAGACGCCCCCGTGCGCGACGCGCCGACCGATGCCCAGCGGCGCACCGACATCTGGGTCGGCCTCGTCCTGTTCTTCGGCGCGATCATCAGTGTGATCCTCGGATTCTTCGCGCAGGTGATGGGATCCGCCGGACTCGACGTCAAGTGGGGGCTCGTCTACGCGGCCGCGCTCTCCCTGCCCTTCATGTTCCGCACGAGCCGCCCCCTCCTCGTCGCGATCGTCGTCAATCTCGTCTACGTGGTCGGCATGGAGGTCGGGGCGACCGAGCTCTACGTCGGTCAGATCGCGCTGTTCCTCTCGATGTACACGGTGGGGGCGTGGGTCGACGACCGCCACCGCGCACAGCTCGTGCGGTTCGCGATCATGGCGATCATGGCGGTGTGGCTGCTCGTCGCCACGTTCCGCGCCGCGACGGAGCCGGCCCCCGAGGGCATGCCCGAGACAGTCGGCGCGATGTCGCCGATGGTCGCGTACATGATGATCCAGTGGCTCGTGAACGCGGTGTTCTTCGGCGCCGCATACGTGATGGGCGACCGCGCGTACGAGGCCGCGCTCGGCCGGAAGGCGCTCGCCGCGCGCACCCGCGAGCTCGAAGAGCAGCAGGAGATCGCATCGGCACAGGCGGTGATGCTCGATCGGGTGAGGATCGCCCGCGAGCTGCACGACGTCGTCGCTCACCACGTGTCGTCGATGGGCGTGCAGGCGGGCGCCGCGCGGGCCGTCGTCGATCGCGATCCCGCCGCCGCGAAGAGGGCTCTCGCGCTCGTCGAGGACTCGTCGCGCCAGGTGATCGGCGAGCTGCATCACCTGCTCGACACGCTGCGCAGCAGCGACGAGGAACCCGCCGACGCGCCGTCGACCGTGACGCTCGCGTCGATCGATCAGCTCGTGCGGGCCTCGGCGGGGTCCGGCACGCCCACGACGTTCCGCGTCGTCGGCGAACCTCGCGAGGTGCCGAGCCTGGCGCAGGTGAACCTGTACCGCATCGCGCAGGAGGCGCTGACGAACGCCCGGCGTCACGCGGGCCCCGGGGCGACGGCCGACGTGCGGCTGCGCTATTCTCCCGACGCCGTCGAGCTCGAGGTGACGAACACGGGGCGCGTCGTCGTCGGATCCCGTGCGGGCCTCGGAACGCTCGGCATGCGCGAGCGCGCGACGTCGATGGGGGCGTTCCTCGAGGCGGCTCCGCGCGAGCAGGGCGGCTACCTGGTGCGCGTGCGCGTGCCGCTCGCGTAGCAGGATGGAAGCATGACTTCACCGACCGTTCTGCTCGTCGATGACCACGCCACGATGCGCGCCGGCTTCCGCATGATCCTGGAGGCTTCGGGGATCGAGATCGCCGGCGAGGCGGCGACCGGCGCGGAGGCCGTCGAGCGCGCCGCGCACCTGGCCCCCGACGTGGTGTTCATGGACGTGCAGATGCCCGACATGGACGGCATCGAGGCCACGCGGCGCATCGTGGCGGCGGGCAGCTGTGCGAGCGTCGTGATCGTCACGACCTTCGACCGCGACGACTACCTCTTCGCCGCGCTCGACGCCGGCGCGAGCGGGTTCCTGCTGAAGAATGCCGGACCGGAGGAGCTCGTGAGCGCGGCGCGCGTCGCCGCGGCGGGCGATGCGCTGCTCGCGCCCGAGGTCACGCGCCGCGTGATCGAACGGCACGGCGCCGCCGATCATATGCTGCAATCGGAATCCAACGGGATCCCGGTATCGCTGACGGACCGCGAGGCCGAGATCCTGCGCCTGCTCGCCTCCGCGATGAGCAACGCCGAGATCGCGCGCCAGCTGTTCATCGGCGAGGCGACGGTCAAGACGCACGTGTCGAACCTGCTGCAGAAGACGGGTTCCCGCGACCGCGTCGCGGCGGTGGTGTGGGCCTACCGCAACGGGGTGGTGTAGTTCAGTTCGGCCGTCAGCCGAAGATCATCGGCACGTCGTCTTCGTCGTCGTCGGAGAAGTCGAGATCCACGACGACCGGCACGTGATCGCTGGGGCCTTCGCCCCCCCGCTCATCCCGCTCGATCGACGCGCCCTCGACGGCCTCGGCGAAGGCGCGCGATCCGAGCACGAAGTCGATGCGCAGGCCCTCATTGCGCGGAAAGCGCAGCTGCTTGTAGTCCCAGAACGTGAACCCTTCGGGCACGAGGGGGCGCACGACATCCGCCACCCCGGCGTGCTCGAGGGCGGCGAACGCGCTGCGCTCCGCGGGGGAGACGTGCGTCGTCACGCCCTCGACGATCGACGGATCGCCGTTGTCGGCGTCGGTCGGCGCGACGTTGAAGTCGCCCGTGAGCGCCAGCGGCAGCGACGGGTCGGCCGCAAGGGCGTCGGCCGTGTACTGACGGAGCGCATCGAAGAAGCGCAGCTTGTACGCGTAGTGCGGGTCGTCGAGGCCGCGGCCGTTCGGCACATACAGGCTCCACAGCCGCACGCCCTCGACGAGCGCCGAGATGGCGCGCGCCTCGAGCGGGGCGTCATCGCCGTCGTAGCCCTTCTGGAAGCCCGGCATTCCCGGAAAGGAATACTCGATGTCGTCCATCGGCAGGCGGCTCGCGATGGCGACCCCGTTCCACTGGTTCAGCCCGTGCGCCTCGACGGTGTAACCGGCGTCTTCGAACGGCTGATAGGGGAACTGCTCGGGCTTGCACTTGATCTCCTGCATGAGCAGGACGTCGATTCCGGCGCGGTCGGCGAAGGCGACGATCCGATCGACGCGTGCACGAACCGAGTTGACGTTCCAGGTCGCGATGCGCATGGATCCCACACTATCCGCGCGGGTCGGATCCCCACTTCAGGTTGTCGAAGAGATCGTCGACTGCGGCGCGGTCGTACGCCTCGGCGCGCGGAGCGGTGGGGAAGTCGAGGCGGCGGAGCAGATCGGAGTACTGCCGGTCGGCGCGCAGCCGCTCGACGATCTTGTCGGTCACCTCGTCGACCGCACGGCGCGAATAGCCCTCGCCCGCGAACAGGCCGGGCTTCTTCAAGGGGTGAGATGCGAGCCATTCCTCGAGGGGCAGCTTTGCCTTAGCCATGACTTCAGCCTATGGCCTGCCGAATAGACTGGGGACATGGCCATCGCATCTACGCCCGAGCTCGAATCCGACCGTCAGCGCCTCATCGCGCTCATCACGGACGAGGCCGTGTTCCACGGCGACTTCACGCTGTCCAGCGGCAAGCAGGCCACGTACTACGTCGACATGCGCAAGCTCACGCTCGACCACCGCGCGGCCCCCGCGATCGGCCGCATCATGAGCGACCTGATCGCCGACATCGACGGCGTGGCGGCCGTCGGCGGGCTCACGCTCGGGGCGGATCCGATCGCGAACGCCGTCATGCACGCGACGGCCGACTCGGCCCGTCCGCTCGACGCGTTCGTCGTGCGCAAGGAGCCGAAGGACCACGGCCGCGGTCGCCAGATCGAGGGCGCGGAGGTCGCCGGCAAGCGCGTCGTCGTGCTCGAAGACACCTCGACGACCGGACAATCGGCGCTCAAGGCGGTCGAAGCGCTGCGGAAGGCCGGCGCCGAGGTCGTCGCGGTCGCCGTGATCGTCGACCGGCTGACCGGCGCCCGGGCCGCGATCGAAGAGGCGGGCCTCGAGTGGCGCGCCGCGATCGACCTCGGCGACCTCGGGCTCGACCCCCAGTAGCTGCTCGCCGTGTCTCCACTGGTGCGGGGAAACGGCGCGCATTTCCACACCACGGAGACATCCTCACGGCCGGTAGCCTGAGCGCATGTCACGTATCGCGCTGGCCGTGGATCTCGGCGGCACCAAGGTCGAAGCCGCCCTCGTCTCCGAGAGCGGCGAGGTGCATGCGCCGAGCCGTCATCGCGCGCCGACCGGGCGCGACATCACGCCCGACGGCCTGCGGCAGGCCGTGAGCGCCGTCGTCGGTGCCGCCCTTGATCGACTGCCGCACGGCGCCGACTTCGCAGGCGCGGGCATCGGGTCGGCGGGGCCGGTCGACCGCACCGCCGGCACGATCACGCCCGTGAACATGCCGCTCGTGGCCGGCTTCGACCTGGTCAGCGCTGTGCGCGATGCCGTCATCGTCGACACGGGCGACACCGATGCCGATGTGCAGCTGCGGCACGACGGCGGCGCGCTCGCGCTCGCCGAGTCGTGGCTCGGAGCGGCCACGGGCGCGGGCGCCTCGCTGTCGATCGTCGTGTCCACGGGCATCGGCGGCGGCATCGTGATCGGGGGCGAGCCGGTGGGCGGCGCCTCGGGCAACGCGGGCCACCTCGGGCAGACGCACGCGGCCGAGCAGAACGGCGAGCTGACGCTGGAGGAGGTCGCATCCGGCCCCTCGAGCGTGCGGTGGGCCCAGCTGCAGGGCTGGCAGGGCACCACCGGAGAACAGCTCGGCGACGACGCCCGCCGCGGCGACCGCACGGCCCGGGCGGCGATCGAGCGCTCGGCGCACGCCGTCGGCCGCGCGCTCGCCGACGCCTCGACCCTGCTCGACCTCGAGGTGATCGCGATCTCGGGAGGCTTCAGCTTCGTCGCCGACGACTACGTCGACCTCGTCGCGGCGAGCCTGCGCGACTGGGCCGAGCTGCCGTACGCGCAGGCGACCCGCGTCGTGCGCAGCGGCCTCGGCCCCGACGGTCCGCTGATCGGCGCCGCCGCCCTCGCGCTGCGATAGGCCCGCCCGGTCCTGTCGGAGGTGTCGCGGCCCTCGCCCCGGTTCTGTCGGAGGCCGGGTTCGCATCGCGCCGGTTCGGTCGGAGAATTTGGCGCCCGGGCTGTCCGTCGGCCGATTTCGCGGGATTTCTCCGACAGAACCGGAGGGCACCGGCGATGAGCTCCGACAGAACCCGGGGCGTGCCGGACGAGGTCCGACAGAACCGGTCGTGTCAGCGGCGGGGGCCGAACATGTCGTCGTCGTCGCGCCCCGACCTGTTCATGCGGCGCACGGCGCGGATGCCCATGACGACCACGCTGACGCAGGTCAGGGCGATCACGATCATGAACAGTTCCGGCATGCCGCCCACGTTACCCGCGCGCCGGACCGGGCGGCACCTGTTCCCGACATAGGCTCAGCATCGTGGCGAAGAACCCAGCGGAGGAGCGAGAGCCCTTCCGCGTGCCGCCTCAGGACGGCCGCACCTACCTCGTGACCGGCGCCAACGCCGGACTCGGATATTTCGCGTGCGAGCATCTCGCACGAGCCGGCGCCCACGTGATCATGAGCGGTCGCCACCCGAATCGCCTCGCCGCGGCCCACGACGCGCTCGAGGCACGCGTGCCCGGCGCCTCGGTCGAGACGCTGCTGCTCGACGTGGCGAACCCCGGATCCATCCGCGCCGCGGCCGCGAGCCTCCGCGGCGGACTGTTCGATCGCACCCGTCTCGACGGCGTGATCTTCAATGCGGGCATCGTGCACCCTCCGCACCAGCGGCGCCTCACCCGCGACGGTCGCGAGCTGGTGTTCTCGACGAACGCCCTCGGGCACTTCGTGCTGGGGGCCGAGCTGCTCGTGCCGCTCGCGAAATCGGCGACGAGCCGGTGGACGCCGCGCATGGTGTGGATCGGCAGCGTCTCGACGCGCATGGGCTCCCACAACCCGGTCGACGTGCAGCTCGAGTCGAAGTATTCGGCGTGGAAGGCGTATGTGCAGTCGAAGGTGGCAGTGCAGGCGCTCGGGTTCGAGGCCGATGCCCGCATGCGCGACGCCGCGATTCCGGTGAAGAGCATCGTCGCCCACCCCGGCTACTCGATCGGCGGCCGCACGCCCCGCGTGCAGGGCGTCAACCAGCCGGGGCTGCTCAAGCGGCTGAAGGACGGCGCGCAGGCGCCGTTCTCGCAGAGCAAGCAGCGCGGCGCCGACTCGATCGTGCGCGCGCTCGTCGACCCGGCGATCTCGGGCGGCGAGTACTGGGGGCCCCGCTATCTGCTGCGCGGCGACGCCGTGAGGCAGCGTCCGTCGGTGACCTCGGCAGACCCCGAGGTGCGGCGCCTGCTGTGGCAGAAGTGCGAGGCGCTCTCCGGCATCACCTGGCCCCTCCAGAGGGCCGCACGAGCCGCTCGGTAACCTGGGGGGCGTGACCACCAGCCCCGCTGCCGATGACTACCTGAAGACGATCTACCACCACACCGAGTGGCAGGACCGTCCGATCACCCCGTCGGTGCTCGCGGCGAAGCTCGGGGTCGCGCCGTCGAGCGTGACCGAGATGGTGCAGAAGCTCGCCGCCGCCGGCCTCACGATCTACGAGCCCTACCGCGCGGTGCGGCTCACCGATGCGGGGCTCGCCCGCGCCGTGACGATGACGCGCCGCCACCGCCTCATCGAGACCTGGCTGGTGCAGGAGTTCGGCTACACCTGGGACGAGGTGCACGACGAGGCCGAGGTGCTCGAGCACGCCGTGAGCGATCGCATGCTCGCCGGCATCGACGAGCGGTTGGGACACCCCGCCGTCGATCCGCACGGCGATGCCATCCCGCGCCCCGACGGCACGGTCGAACGCGCCCCGTTCGTGCTGCTCGGCGA
>DXAM01000061.1 GCA_019117025.1 Candidatus Microbacterium stercoravium
CGCGGGCCGCCGACGCTGTCGTCGCGGCCGACGAGCAGCAGCGTCGGCGTATCGGGGAGGCCGCGGGCGGGACGTCCGTAGAGCTGCACCGCATTCGCGATGCCGAACAGCTCGACGAGCGACCGCTGCACGGTGAGCGGATCCGCGAGCGCCGCGTCCTGCACCGCGGGATCCTCGCTGATCCATTCGTTGCCCTTCGCGCCGGGGCCGTCCCACCTCTTGTTCAGCGGCGCGGCGTTGAGCGCGCCTGGCCAGCGCAGCGCGGAACCGACGAGCACGACGCCGTCGTATGCGCCGGGATGCTCGTTCACGAGCGCCTGCGACAGGAAGGATCCCCACGAGTGACCGAGGATCACCAGGGGTCCGGACGGGTTCTCATCGCGGGCGATCTGCGACATGCGCCATGCGGAATCCAGCGCCGCGCGGTAGCCGCCTCGGCCGAGCGTGCCGAGCTTCGCGTGGTCGCCGTGCTGCTCGAGGCCCGTGCGGCCGTGACCGCGATGGTCGTCGGCGTAGGCCGCCCAGCCCGCCGCGGCGAGCGCTTCGAGCAGCGTGCCGTAGCGGCCGGCGTGCTCGCCGACGCCGTGCAGCACGTGCACCGCCCCGCGGGGTTCGCCGTCGGGAACGGCCCTGTCGTAGTGGATCCGAGTTCCGAGGTGGTCGACGAACGAGGTCATCCCTCGATCATCCCAGAAATTTTCATTGCCGAAACTAATGAGTTAGCCTAACTAACGACATGTCCGATGAATCCATTCCCACCGAGGCATCCGATCTGCGCGCCGCGGCGATGCGACTCGCCCGGCGGATCCGCCAGCAGCGCTCGGTCACGACGATGACCGACGCCCAGTTCGCCGTGCTCGTGAATCTGCACCTGCACGGGCCGCACACGCTCACGGCGCTCGCCGAGCGCGACGGCGTCACCGCGCCATCGATGAACCGCACCGTCAACTGCCTCGAAGAGCTCGGTTTCGTCACGCGCGTGGCCGCCACCGACGATCGGCGCAAGGTGCGCATCGCGATCACCGACGCCGGATCCGTCGTGGTGCGCGAGACCTCTGAGCGCCGCGACAACTGGCTCGCGCAGATCCTCGGCCGCCTCGATGACGCCGAGCGCAGAACGCTGCACTCGGCCGCGGAGATCATCCTGCGGGAGGTGCACCGGTGACGGGCATGTTCCGCTCGCTGCGGGTGTTCAACTACCGCATGTGGTTCGCGGGCGCGCTGGTGTCGAACGTCGGCACCTGGATGCAGTCGACCGCGCAGGACTGGGTCGTGCTCACCGAGCTGACGAACCACGACGCGACGGCCGTCGGGTTCACGATGGCCTGCCAGTTCGGTCCGCCGCTCGTGCTCGCGGGCGTCTCCGGCTGGATCGCCGACCGCTTCGACCGGCAGAAGCTGCTGCTCGTCACGCAGACGGCTCTCGCACTGCTGTCCGTGCTGATCGGCACGCTGCTGCTCACGGGCCTGATGACCCTGCCGATCATGCTGGTCATCGCCCTCGGCGTCGGCATCGCGAACGCGATCGACAGCCCCGCACGGCAGGCGATCGTGACCGATATCGTCAGCCGCGAGCAGGCGTCGAACGCGGTCGCCCTGAACTCGGCGTCGTTCAACATGGCGCGCCTCATCGGCCCGGCTGTGGGCAGCCTGCTGCTGCTCGCGGTGGGCAGCGGCTGGGTGTTCATCATCAACGCGGCGACCTTCGGCGCGATGCTCACGGCGATCCTGCTCATGCGTCGGCACGAACTGCAGCCTCGCAAGAGGTCTGCGAAGGGAACCGGCAGGCTCTCCGACGGTGCGCGCTACGTGTGGGGCCGCCCCGACCTGCTCGTGACCTTCATCATGGCGTTCCTCATGGGCGCGTTCGGCATGAACTTCCCCATCTTCGCCTCCACGATGGCGGTCGAGTTCGGCCGCGACGCCGACGGATACGGGCTGCTCAGCTCGACGCTGGCGATCGGATCCTTGGCGGGCGCCCTGCTCGCCGCGCGTCGCGCGAGAGCCCGGCTGCGCGTCGCGATCGTCGCGGTCGGAGCGTTCGGCGTCATGCAGCTCGTGGCCGCCATGACGCCGGCCTACCTCGCGTACGCCGCCGTGTGCGTGCTCGTCGGGTTCTGCACGGTCAGCTTCCTGACGACCGCGAACGGATACGTGCAGACCACGACGGATCCGGCCGTGCGCGGCCGCGTGCTCGCTCTCTACATGGCCGTGATGATGGGATCCACACCCATCGGCGCGCCCATCATCGGCGCGGTCGCCGACGCGTGGGGACCTCGCTCGGCGATCATGGTCGGCGGCGTGGCCGGAATCGCGGCCGCACTCATCGGTCTCGCGTGGCTCCTGGGGTCGGGCCGGCTGCACCGCTCGGATCGCGGCGGGATGCGCCTGGCCCTCGACGAGACGCGGCCGATCAGCATCATCACGACGACGATCCCGCAGCGCCCGTCGACCGACGACACGATCGTGCAGACGACCACGGCGCAGCCCGAGCTGAAGGACCGCCCCGAGCGCCAGTGACCCTCGGCCGGGTCAATCGGAGAGCAGCCCGAGAGTCTTCGGGCGCACGATGAGCCAGAGCGACAGGATGCCGACGATCGCGCACGCGATCATGATCGATGCCATCGACGCCGCCGTGATGCCTCCGGTCCAGGCGGCGACGACGCCGACGAGCGGCGAGATCATGCCCGCGACGCCGTTGTTGGTCGCGCCCAGCACGCTCGCGGCCGTGCCGGCGGCGTCGGGGTGACGGTCGAGCGCCAGCACCTGCGCGCAGGGGAAGGTGAAGCCGCACGAGGTCATGAACACGAACAGCGGCGCGATCACGCCCCACGGCCCGTCGACGAGCGCGGCGCACACAGGGATCGCGATGCCGGAGACGAGCAGCGCCGACGTCGAGAACGCGAGCACCCACTGGGGCCCGAGGCGCGCGGCGAGCCGAGCGGCGATCTGGTTGCCGATGATGAGACCGGTCGAGTTCGCGGCGAAGACCAGCCCGTACTGCATCGTCGTGAGCCCGTAGGTCTGCTGGAACAGGAACGACGAGCTCGACAGGTACGAGAACAGCCCCGAGAAGGTCATCGCACCGATGATCAGCACGCCGACGTACACACGATCCGAGAACACGACGCGATAGCGGTGGCGGATCGACACCTTCTCGGCCGTCGCGCGGTCGCCCTTGGGGCGCGTCTCGGGAAGGGCGGTGATCGCGCAGATGATGATGAGCGCGCCGTAGGAGGCCAGCACCACGAAGATCCCGCGCCACGGCAGCACCTCGAGCAGAGCGGATCCGATGAGCGGGGCGATCACGGGCGCGACGCCGGTGACGAGCGCGAGGCGCGAGAGCATGACGACGAGCCGCCGGCCGCCGAACAGATCGCGCACCATGGCCATCGCCACGACGGCGCCGCCGGCCGCGCCCATGCCCATCAGCACGCGGGCTGCCCCGAGAACGGCGAGGTTCGGGGCGAAGATCGCGCACGTGCTCGCGATGAGGTGCAGCACCGTCGCCACGAGCAGCGGCGAGCGGCGCCCGAGCACGTCGCTGAGCGGACCGACGATGAGCTGGCCGAGCGCGAACCCGACCATCGTGCCGGTCAGGGTGAGCTGCACGGCGCCCTCGCTCGCGCCGAACTCGGCCTGCAGCAGCGGGAACGCGGGCAGGTACAGGTCGACCGTGAACGGTCCGAGGGCGGTGAGCGCGCCCAGCAGCAGCACGTAGCTGAACCGACGCGCGGCCGAGAGCTTGTCGCCCGGATGGGTGTGCGAGGTCTCGAAAGACGCCTCGCGCACGCTGTCGGAGACGTGGATCACGCCCGTCGGGATCGCGATGAGGCCGGTCGCCGCGGGAATCATCCCCGTTTCGGGGTGCGAGCGCTCATCGGGCTCGTCTGTCATCGTGCTCTCCTTCACGTGTGGGTATCGACGCTACCGGCATGCGCCGACGATCCCGAGCCGACAGACGCCGCGACTCCGAACGGGACGCGTGCCGACCCTTCAGCCTGACATGTCGCGCGGGGCAGCACGGCGGATGCGTGCGTGTCAACCCCACGATTCTGGGCCGCTTCTCGTCGTATCGTCAGCCGCAGGAGGGCAAATCATGCCGCAGAACGACACACCCAGCACGAAGAACCGCCGGCGGAGCGCACGGGGAGGCAGCGGGAGCAGACGCACCACGGATCAGAACGCGGAGCGGGGCTTCAGCGCCTCGACCGCACTGTCGGAGAGCATGCAGCGCGTGCTCGTCGACCTGATCGAGCTGTCTCTGCAGGGGAAGCAGGCGCACTGGAACGTCGTCGGAACGAACTTCCGCGACACGCACCTGCAGCTCGATGAGGTCATCGAGGCCGCACGCGGATTCTCGGACACGATCGCCGAGCGCATGCGCGCACTGCATGCTCTGCCGGACGGGCGCAGCGACGTCGTCGCCGGAACGACCACCCTGCCCGAGTTCCCGCAGGGCGAGATCGATACGTCCGAGGTGATCGACCTCATCACGGAGCGGATCGACGTTGTGGCCGCGACCTGCCGCGAGGTGCACGACGCGGTCGACGAGGAGGACCCCACGACCGCCGACATCCTGCACGCGATCCTCGAGCGGCTCGAGCAGCTGTCGTGGATGGTGAGCGCCGAGAACCGGACGGCTCGCACGAGCTGAGCGGCCCGATCCCGGCAAACGATTCGGCGCCTCGGCTGCCGGGATCTGCTCTGTCTGCGCTCGGGTCAGAGGCCGAGCTTGCGGGCAGCCGATTCGGCGGCCTTCTCGACCTTCTTCGAGGTGCGCTTGCGAGCCTTCTTCACCTTCGGGTCGTCCCACACCTTCTTCGCGACGCCGCTGATCTCCTCGTATCGCGAGCGGCCCGCCTGCGCGCCGAGCACATAGCCGGCGATGCCGACGGCCGCGATCATGAGCATGGTGCCGAGATTCTTCATCATGTGCCTCCTGCACGTTCTCGTGTGAGCGGGCCCGTCGCCGGGCGCCTCTCCCCGATCGCCGTCGTCGTGGCCCGCGGGCATCCCACGCTATGCCCGCGATGCTCTCCCGCGCGAGGGGTTGACAGACGCGGCGAGCGCGCTGAGCAGCGTCGTGTGACGCTCAGGGCGTGCGACGGCGCAGGGTGAGCGAAGCGAGCGCGATCGCGGCGACCACGCAGCCGACCACGATGAGCACGGGGAAGAGGATGTCATCGTCGGATCCCGTTGCGACGGCGCTTCCCGCATCGACGGCATAGCTGAGCGGCAGCCAATCGGAGATCGCCCGCAGC
>DXAM01000062.1 GCA_019117025.1 Candidatus Microbacterium stercoravium
CCGTCGCTCTCGTCGTATGCGCAGATGGCGGCCGCCGGCGTGATCGGGTGCAGCTGGTGCCTCGACTTCGGCTACTTCGAGGCGCGCAACAACGCGCTGGACCTGCGCAAGGTCAGCCAGGTTCCGCGCTGGCGCTCGAGCGACCTGTTCTCGCCCCTCGAGCGCGACGTCATGGAATACGCGGAGGCGATGTCGGCCACGCCTCCGACCGTGACGGACGAGATCGTGGCCCGGCTGCGCGGGACGCTCGGAGAGGCCGCGGTCGTCGAGCTGACGCAGCTCATCGCCGTCGAGAACATGCGGTCGCGCTTCAACTCGGCGGCGGGCCTCGAGAGCCAGGGATACTCGGACGCCTGCGAGCTGCCGCTGGCGGTATCGTCAGCCGCATGAGCGCCGACGACTTCTCCGCCCACCGCGGTCTGCTCTTCACGATCGCGTACGAGATCCTCGGATCCGTCAGCGACGCGGAGGACGTCGTGCAGGAGACCTGGATCCGCTGGCACGACGCGGATCCGGGATCCGTGCGCGATGCGCGCGCCTATCTCGCGCGCATCGCGGCCCGCCAGGCGCTCAACCGCCGGCGCACGCTCGCCCGCCGGCGCGAGGACTACGTCGGCCAATGGCTGCCCGAGCCGATGCTGACGACGCACGACGTCGCTGACGACGCGGTGCTCGCCGAGAGCGTGTCGACCGCGATGATGCTCGTGCTCGAGACGCTCGGTCCGGTCGAACGCGCGGTGTTCGTCATGCGTGAGGTGTTCGGGTTCTCGCATGACGAGATCGCCGCGGCGGTCGACCGCCGGCCCGACGCCGTGCGGCAGATCGCCCGCCGCGCCCGTGCGCACGTGGCGGCCCGTCGGCCGCGCGTCGAGGTGAGCGAGAGCGAGGCGGCGGCGGTCGTCGAGCGGTTCCGCATCGCCGCGAGCACGGGAGACGTGCAGGGACTCGTCGACGTGCTCGCGCCCGATGTCGTCTTCCTGTCGGACGGCGGCGGCAGGGTCACCGCGGCTCGCCGGCCGGTCGTCGGCGCCGATCGCGTCGTGAGGTTCATCGAGGGGCTGCTCGACCAGTATCCGCACAGCGTGCTCGAGGCCGCGCACGTCAACGGGGGGCCCGGTCTCCTGGTGCGCCTCGACGGCGAGATCGACGGCGCCGTGACGTTCGCGTTCTCGCGGGGCCGGATCGACTCGGCCTACTACGTGCGCAACCCCGACAAGACCGGGCGCCTGACGGATCCGCTGCCGCTCGCGCGGTAGGGCGGGCCGGCGGACGTCAGCGCGTGAGCATGCGCACGCTGCCGGTCCAGGCAGCGGGCTTCCCGATCAGATCATCCCGGCGCGCAAAGCGCCATCCGACGATCATCAGCACGACCGTCGCGGCGAAGACGGCGAACCCGACCCCGTTCACGCGGTCGGCGCCGCCGTACATCGTGTTGAGGTTGCGCAGGACGCCGGTGGTGAAGACGAGGCCGACGTGCGTGATCACGAACGCGATGAAGAACAGCATGGTGGGGAAGTGCAGCCGCTTCGCCAGCGAATCGGAGAGCAGACGCTGCCACACCCGGCCCTTCGGGTAGAAGGTGCTGAGGCGGAAGCCGGTGACGGCTGCGATGGGCGAGGCGATGAAGACGATCGCGAAGTAGCTCAGCTGCTGCAGGGCGTTGTAGTTCACCCAGCCGCGATGCGTCGGCCAGTCGAGCGACAGGTACTGCAGCAGGGCCGAGAGCGCGTTGGGGAACACCTCCCAGCTCACCGGCACGATGCGCCCCCAGTGGCCGCTGATGAAGAGCAGGGCCACGAACACGATGCCGTTGATGAGCCACAGGCAGTCGACCGCGATGTGCGCCCAGAGCGCGAGCGACATGCGGCGCTTCTTCACGCGCTTCGAGGTCCAGAGGCCTCCCGCCCGCTTCTCGGTGCGCACGCGGAAGGCCGTGCGCACGATGAGCACGAGGAAGAAGGCGTTGAGGAAGTGGGTCCACGACACGAAGGCGGGGATGCCCTCGGGCGTGGAGGCGAGGCGGGGCGCGTCTCCGGGGTACCGGGCGAGGAACGCGGTCAGGGCGTCGGTCGACAGCAGGCCCTTCACGACGAACACGCCGCACCAGCAGACGAGCACCACGCCGGCGAGTGCGAACAGCGAAGCCACGGCTTGAAGCCAAGTGGGGCGCTGAATCGTCACCACAGTATTCTTACCGATCTCGGCTGAGAAGGGCGAAGCGGCCCGTTCTGTCGGAACGTGCAGCGGGCGCGCTCCGGTTCTGTCGGAGATCACGCACACGGGTGGCGTCGAAGCGGTTGGCGCGGCGAAATCTCCGACGGAACCCGAGGCGGTCGGGTCGAGGGCCCGACAGAACCGGGGCCGCCCTTCGCGGAGCGGCCCCGGTTCTGACGGATCAGGCCCGGCGGGTGCGCGCGGCGAGCACGATGCCCGCGGCGACGAGGGCGACGGCGCCGGCGCCCAGGCCCCACGCGACTCCTCCGCCGGTCGGAGCGAGCGGCTCTTCGCTCGGGGTGGGCTGCTGCGTCGGGTTCTCCGAGGGCGCCGGGTCTCCGCCCGGTGCGGGTGCCGGGGTCGGTTCCTGCGAGGGCTTCTCGCTCGGTGCGGGTGCGGGCTCCTCACTCGGTGCGGGTGCGGCGGTCTCGGTGGGCTCGGGCGTCGGCGCCGCGGTCTCCGTCGGCTCGGGGACGGGGTCCTCCGCGGGAGCCGTCGGCGCCCCGTCGAGCGTGTAGAGCGTCGTCGATCCCGTGACCTCGTTGCCGACGACGATCATCGGAACGCCGGTCGGCGAGCTCTCCGCCGAGATGAAGTCGAGGCCCTCGGGGCCGAGGTCGCCGACGGAGTTCACGAGCTCCGCGAGCTCCTGCTCGGAGGCTCCCGCCTCTTCGAGCGCCTCATACTCGTCGCCGAGAGAGACGTCGAACGAGCGGTTGTTGATGTACTCGACGTAGCTCGGCGCAGCGGGGTCGGTCACGTCGTAGACGATGACGCCGCCGAGGCGTTCGAAGCCGATGAATGCGTAGCTGCGCCCATCGACCTCGCCGATCGTGAGGTTCTCCGGTTCGACGCCCTTCGCGTCGCTGCGGCTGTCGAACTCATTGTCGTCGTGGCCGGAGTTGAACACGAGCGGGGTGTTCTCCGACAGCCGGGCCGAAAGCTCCTCGAACTCAGCACCCGAGTCGAACACGAGCTCGCCGTCCGCGGAGTAGATCGAGAACGATCGGCTGCCGAACGCGTACAGCTCGCTGTAGCAGCCCTGCTGCTCGTCGAAGCCCATCTCGGTCGTGACCTCGAGCCGGCCGAGCGCCGCGTCGTCGTCGTAGCCCTCGAGGTTCTCGCACAGGGGGCCGGTCCCCGGGGCATCCTCCGTGCCGAGGTCCTTCACTCGGGCCGGCTCGACGTAGTCGCCCCACTCGCGCGCATCGCCCTCGTTGGCCGTGACGATGTAGGTCTCGTCGCCGACCCGGTACGAGTGCACGCCGTCGGGCATCGGCACGCCGTACAGGCCGGGGTAGGTCGCGATGTTGATCGTCGGCGCGTCCTCCGGGTCGCGGTCGGAGGCATCGAGCGGCACGACGCCGCGGTCGATGAAGCCGAGGCCGAACACGTCGGTGACTGTTGCGGTGTCCAGGTCGACCGTCGCGATCGCGTTGGCCTCCTGCAGCGCGACGTACGCGGTCCCCTCCTGAACCGTGACGTACTCGGGCTCCCAGGTGGTCGAGCGGGGGAACTCGTCGTTCAGGATCGGGCCGAACGCATCGCGCACGGAATCGTCGAGCTCAACGCCCTCGAACGCGTGGAAGTCGGCCGTGCGCACGTCGTTCTGCGACGGAGCCGCGACGGCGTCGGGCAGCGCGACGACTCCGACGGATCCCTCGGGGTCGCTCGAGAAGTCGTCGGCCGGCTCGCCCTCGTTCGCGACGACGGCGTACGCGCCGTCGGGCGACACCGTCACCATGTCGGGGAGGGATCCGACCGTCACCTCGCCGAGCACCGTCGGCTCATCGGCGTTGGCATCGAAGAACAGCAGGCGGCCGGGCGCGGTCTTGTCGTCGGCGTCCTCGAGAGCGACGACGCCGAGGCCGTCGTCGCGGATCGCGACGGAGTTCGCGACGCCGCCCGGTGCGCCGACCTGGTAGAGCTCGGACATGGCTGCCGGGTCGGTCATGTCGATCGCGAAGACGCTGCCGGCGTCGGCGTTCACGGAGAAGAGTCGGTTTCCGTGGGCCTGCACGATCTCGCTCGCGCCGGCATCGAAGATCCCGGTCTCGAACGTGCCGGCGACGGACAGATCGAACGGCGCATCGGGCACGGCGTCATAGATCGGATCGACGTCGCCGGGCTGTGCGGCGGAGGCCGCGACGGGCGACAGCGCCAGGGCGCAGGCCGCGCCGACGGCGAGCAGGTAGCGAGGGCTCTTCATCATGGCCCCAGTGTTCGGGACGCAGGTAGTGCAGCCGTGAACACCAGGTGAACGGATCGCTGAGGCGTTCAGCCCCCGGTTCTGTCGGAGGCCGTGCGGGCGGCGGGTCCGACAGCACCGGACCGGCGTGGCAGGCAGATCCGACAGAACCGGGGCCGCCCCTTTCGGAGCGGCCCCGGAACTCGATCGGATCAGGCCCTGCGGCTGCGCGTGCGCGCCGCCAGCACGACTCCGGCCGCGATCAGCGCGGCGGCACCGAAGCCGAGGCCCCAGGTGACGTCGCCGCCGGTCGGTGCGAGGGGCTCCTCGGACGGAGCACCGGAGGGCGCGGGCTCCTCGGACGGCGCCTGCGTGGGCTCCTCTGTGGGCTCGGGCGAAGGCTCCTCCGACGGTGCCTGCGTGGGCTCCGGGGTGGGCTCCTCGGTCGGCTCCGGCGTCGGCTCTTCCGTGGGCTCGGGCTCCGGCGCCTCCTCGTAGACGACGGCGCGGCCGAGCGGGGCCGGATCGACGACATCGTGCTCAGCGAGGTAGTCGACCGAGGCCTCGAGGTCGATCAGACCGCTGTCGCGGGCCGGACCGTTCGCGAACCCGGTGAAGCCGTCACCGCCCGCGGCGATGAACGAGTTCGTCGTGACGGTGTACGTCGCCTCGGGGTCGAGTGCCTCGCCGTTCAGCGTGATCGACTGCACGTGCTCGCCGGGCTCGGCGTCGTCGATGTACTCGTAGCTGAAGCCCTCGGAGACGCCGAGGTGCAGCTTCGGGCGATCCTGACCCGGCTGCCACTGCTCCTCGAGGATCTGCTCGATGTCGGCGCCCGTGAGCTCGCTCGTCGTGATCGTGTTCGCGAAGGGCTGCACGGCGGCGGCCTCAGCGTAGGTGACGATGCCGTCACCTTCTCCGACGTCGCTCGAGGCGTACAGCAGGTCGTCGCGCAGGCCGCCCGGGTTCATGAACGCCAGGTCGGCGGGCTCGCCGCCGTACTTGGAGTACTCGGTCGTCGCCCACAGGTACATGTCGGCGACGAGGTTGCCCATCGACGACTCGACGCCCCGGTCATCGCCGGGGATCTCGCCGCCGCGGAGGATGTCGGCACTGATCTCGCCGACGGGCTCGTTGCCCTGGACGGCGGCGAACTCGACGGCGGCGTCGACGACGGCCTGGATGTCCTCCGCGATCGGGAAGACGAGCTCGTCGTCGCTGATGAGCGGAACGAGCGATGCCTCGACCGACACGAGCTCCTTCGTCGCGGTGTCGATCTGCAGGTCGAGCTGCGAGACGTCGGATCCGTAGCTGCCGGTCTGGATCACGGGGCGGTCCTGGATCGTGCAGGGGTACGCCTGGTGCGTGTGGCCCGAGAGGATTGCGTCGATCTCGGGAGCCGCGCTGCGCACGAGCTCGCCGAACTCGGTCTGCTCGTTCGCGATCTCCTCGCACGTGGCCGCGTCGTCGCCCGACACCTCGGCGCCCGAGTGCGTCAGCAGCACCGTCGCGTCGACCTGATCCTCGATCTGCGCCGCGACGCGGTTCGCCGCCTCGACCTGGTCGCCGAACTCGAGCTCCGAGATGCCGGCGGGCGAGACGAGCGTCTGCGTGTCCGAGGTGATGGTGCCGATGAAGCCGATGCGGGCGCCGTCGACCTCGCGGATCGCGTACTCCTTGAGGGCGGGATCCTGCGTGCCCTTGTGGTACACGTTGGCGCCCAGCGTCAGATCCTCGCCGTAGCCCTCTTCCGTGCTGAACTGCTGGTAGAACGGCTGCACGCGGTCGGTGAGATCGGCGAAGCCCTGATCGAACTCGTGGTTGCCGACGACGCCGACGTCGAGCCCGCCGAGCGCGAGCGACTCCATCGTCGGCTCGTCCTGCTGGATGAACGACGTGAACGTCGACGCGCCGATGTTGTCGCCCGACGAGACGAACAGGGTGTTGGGATTCTCCGACTCGAACTGGCGCACCGCGCCGACGAGCGACGCGGCTCCCGCGACACCGCCGGCGGGGTCGGCCTCGATGCGGCCGTGGAAGTCGTTGATGCCGACGATGCGGACGTCGGTCGTGTCGCCCTCGACGGCCGCCGTGGCCGCGTGCGGCACGAGCATCAGTCCGCCGGCGACGGCGAGCGCGGCGCAGGCTCCGAGCCCGCGATTCATGGGTGATCGCATTGCAGTCCTTCGAACAGGGATTCGGGTCGCCCCGGTTCAGGGCGTCAGGACTTGTTCTAGCGCGCTTGGGCGCTGAGCGCGAGACCCCTCGGTGAACGGCAGGTGAACTCGGACGGCCTCAGGCGTCGCCGCGGCCGGCGGCGTACCCGTCGGCGAAGGCCTCGTCGTACCCCTTGCGGAACATGTCCGTCGGCCCCGTGCGCGGAATCATTCGGGCGCCGGGCAGGTCGAGGGATCCCACGAGATCCGCACGCCCGCGCACGACGGCGACCGGTCGGCCCGCCGCCTTGCCCTTCACGAGATCGGCGGCCGAGCACAGCTCGTCGGCGACGCACGGCAGCGTGACCGACAGCTCGCGGCCCTGCGCGTCGGTCGTGCCGCGCAGGTCTTCGAA
>DXAM01000063.1 GCA_019117025.1 Candidatus Microbacterium stercoravium
GCGCCGCTTCAGCGGATTCGCGCATGAGAATGCCGCGGCGTTCCGGAGCGACGAGGACCCTCGCAGTCACGAATGAGGTTACGACGTGGGACCTCGTGCGCGACATCGGTCTTGACGGAAGAAATTGTGGAGCCTAGGAGATTCGAACTCCTGACATCCTGCTTGCAAAGCAGGCGCTCTACCAACTGAGCTAAGGCCCCGTGAGGGAGCGGGCGCGAGCGCCCAACCTCACATACTTTACCCGCCCGCGGCCGGGGCCGCAAAACGGGTCAGACGAACCGCACCCAGTTCGCGCCTCGGCCCGTTTCGATGCGCTGTCGCAGCTCGAGCTGGTCGCCGTCGACCGCGTAGAGCGACACCTCGGTCGACCGCTCCCCCGCCGCGACGAGCCACTCGCCCGCGACAGCGAAACCGCGCGGCTGAGGTTCGGTGACGGTGAAGGTCGTCGCGTCCGAGACGGATCCGTCGGCCGCGACCGCGACCGGCGCGAGCGTCGATGCGCCGCGCTCCGACGCCCACAGCACCCCGTCGCCCGCATGCAGGTCGGCGGCCCAGATGAGATGCTGCGCGATCGGATCCGCACCGAAACGACTGTGCGTCAGGCTCGCCGACGGATCCACGGCCGACGCCGCGCCGCGCAGCGTGAGCGTTCCCGCCGCTGTGTCGCGCGCGTAGTGCAGTACCTCGCCCGAGAACTCGGTGAGCACGTACACGGCGTCCTGCTCGTCGTTCAGCACGAGGTGCCGGGGGCCGCTGCCCGCAGGAGCGGCGACGGTCGGCGGGTCGAGCGGTGTGAGGCCGGCCTCGGCGTCGAGCGCGTACTGACCGATGAGATCGTCGCCGAGTGAGACGAAGTAGGCGAACCGGCCGTCTGCGCTCGGCAGCACCGAGTGCAGGTTGCGGAACTCGACGCGCGAGGCCGGCTCGGCCACGACCCCATCGGCGACAACCGATGCGATGCCGTAGCCGCCGCCGTACGAGGCGCCGAGAAGCACCGTTCCGCCGTGCGAAAGCGCCAGATAGTTCATGCCGCCGCTCGGCAGGTCGAGGCGCGACGTCGGCGTCAGCGCGCCGCTCTGCCGGTCGAGTGCGAGCGTGAGGATTCCGGCCGCGTCGCTCGTCCCATCCGGCTTCACGGCCGCATAGACGAGATCCCGCTCGCCATCGACGGCGAACGTGGAGCATCCGGTGATGCCCTCGGTGACGGCGATCCGGTCGAGTGCGCCGTTCTGCAGTCGGAACGTGCTGATGCTGCCGTCGCCGGCGTTGGCCACGAGAACAAGAAGGTCAGTCATGTCCCAATGGTATGCCGCCGACCGCACACGTGTTCCGGTCCGGCCGTATCGGGAGGTTGAAACACACGCATGGTAGTACTTTTGACATCGGTATGGGCGACGCTCAGGGTAGAGAGATGCGTTCCTTCCCTCTCACCGCCGTTCTCGCTGCATCCGCACTCCTCGTCCTGACCGGATGCGCCAACGAACAGAACGAGCCCACACCCACAAGCTCCCCCTCTCCCGATGCGGTCTCAGAGGCTCCTGCCGAGACACCGACGGAATCGACGACGCCCGAGGCGACTCCGACGCCGTCGGAGCGCGAAGACGAGTCGCCGTCACAGGCTCCGAGCCCGCTCGAGCTGACCACGTCCTCGGAGACGATCACGCTCGACCTGACCGATGTGTACTGCTCCGGGCAGCCCGGCCAGTTGCATCACCTCATCGGCAAGACGAACCACCAGCTGCCCCTGGTCGAGGTCACGCCCGGTGAGTTCGCGATGGTCAAGATCGGCCAGGGCCGCCCGTTCAAATCGCCTGATCCTCACGGGGTCACGGTCATCGAAGACGGCATCACCTTCGCGGATACCTCGCTCGGCGACGCCACCCTGAACGGCACCGTAACGTGCACGACGTGGGAGGACTAGAGCCGCTCAGCTCGGGCGTGCGCGGAGCTGAGCTCCGAAGACACGAAAACGCCCCGGACTTCCGCAGAAGTCCGGGGCTGTGGTGGGGCTACCAGGACTTGAACCTGGGACCTCTTCATTATCAGTGAAGCGCTCTAACCGCCTGAGCTATAGCCCCGCTATGCCGACCTATGGCCGTCAACCTTCAAGAGAATACCCCATCGCTGAGACGCGTTCCAATTCGGGCGCGCATCCCGGGCGTGGCGCAGATCTCCGCCGAACGACGCGGCGCCCGAAGCGGTCGGGCGCCGCAGCCGAATCAGTTCGAGGTGAATCCCACGAGCAGCCCGCCCGTGATCTTCACGCACATGTTGTAGATGCCCGCCGCGACCGCGCCCATCACGGTGATGACGACAAGGTTCAGGATCGCAACGACCGAGCCGAACGCGAAGACCTGCGCGAGACCGACCGCCGCTTCGATCGAGAAGCGGCCATCGCTGAAGCTGCCGACGAACTCGTCGACCTGGGCGATGAGGCCCGTCGACTGGATCACGAGGAACAACAGCACGAAGAACACGAGCGTCACGATCGCGATCGCGATGGCGACCAGGAACGACAGCTTCACAGCTGACCAGAAGTCGATGTACACGAGCCGCAGGCGCACCTGCTTCGAGGAAGTCTTCTGCGCGGACTTCTTCGCGAGCTTGTCAGCTACCGTGCTCATTCATCACCTTCGGAGTTTTCGGGAGCATTGTCGTCGGCCGCATCCTCACCCAGGCCACGCTCGCTGTTGCGAGCGATCGTGAGGATCTGGTCGCCCTTATCCGGACGCGCGAACACGACTCCCATCGTGTCGCGACCCTTCGAGGGCACCTCGGCAACGGCCGAGCGTACCACCTTGCCCTTGGCGAGAACGACCAGAACCTCGTCATCTTCCTGCACGATGATTCCGCCTGCGAGCTCGCCGCGGTCGTCGTTCAGCTTCGCGACCTTGATGCCGATGCCGCCGCGCCCCTGCACCCGATACTCCTCGATCGCCGTGCGCTTGGCCCATCCGCCATCGGTGACGGTGAACACGAACGTGCCCGCGCGTGCGACGGATGCGCTGAGCAGTTCGTCGTCATCACGGAACGACATGCCCTTCACGCCCGAGGTCGAGCGACCGAGTGGCCGCAGGGAGTCGTCGGCGGCGGGGAACTGCAGCGACATGCCCTTGCGGCTGATCAGCATGAGATAGTCATCGCCGTCGACCAGCATCGCGTCGACGAGCTCGTCGCCCTCGCGCAGGTTGATCGCGATGATGCCGCCCTGGCGGTTGGAGTCGTACTCTCCGAGCCGCGTCTTCTTGACGAGACCGCCCTTCGTGGCGAGCACGAGGTACTCGCGGTCGTCGTATGACCGCAGCTCGATGACCTCGGCGATCTGCTCATCAGGCTGCATCGCGACGAGGTTCGCCACGTGCAGGCCCTTCGCGTCGCGACCCGCTTCAGGAAGCTCGTACGCCTTCACGCGGTACACGCGACCCGTGTTCGTGAAGAAGAGGATCCAGTGGTGCGTCGTCGTGACGAAGAAGTGCTCCACGACATCGTCAGCGCGCAGCTGCGCGCCCTTGACGCCCTTCCCGCCGCGATGCTGGCTGCGGTAGAGGTCACTGCGGGTGCGCTTGACATAGCCCTCGCGGGTGATCGTGACGACGACCTCTTCTTCGGCGATGAGGTCTTCCATCGACACGTCGCCGTCGAAGCCGTGCACGATCTGCGTGCGTCGATCGTCGCTGTACTTGTCGACGATCGCGGTCAGCTCGGTCTTGACGATGTCGCGCTGGCGATCGGAGCTCGCGATGATCTCGCGGAAATCGGCGATCTTCGCCTCGAGCTCGTCAGCCTCGTCGATGATCTTCTGGCGTTCCAGCGCAGCCAGGCGGCGCAGCTGCATGGACAGGATCGCATCCGCCTGGATGTCGTCGATGTCGAGCAGGCCCTTCAGCCCCTCGCGCGCCTCGTCGACGGTCGGGGACCGGCGGATCAGCGCGATGACCTCATCGAGAGCGTCGAGCGCCTTGAGGTAGCCGCGCAGGATGTGCATGCGCTCCTCGGCCTTGCGCAGGCGGAACTGCGTGCGGCGCACGATGACTTCGAGCTGGTGCGTGATCCACAGCGTGATGAAGCGGTCGAGCGGGAGCGTGCGCGGCACGCCGTCGACGATCGCGAGCATGTTCGCCGAGAAGTTCGACTGCAGGTCGGTGTGCTTGTAGAGATTGTTCAGCACGACCTTCGCCACGGCGTCGCGCTTCAGCACGACCACGAGGCGCTGGCCCGTGCGGCCCGACGTCTCATCGCGGATGTCGGCGATGCCCTGCACGCGCCCCTCGCGCGCCAGGTCGCTGATCTTCACCGCGAGGTTGTCGGGATTGACCTGGTAGGGCAGCTCGGTCACCACGAGGCAGGTGCGGCCCTGGATCTCCTCGACGTTCACGACGGCGCGCATCGGGATGGAGCCGCGACCCGTGCGGTACGTCTCCTGGATCCCCTTCGTGCCGAGGATCTGCGCCTTCGTCGGGAAGTCGGGGCCGGGGATGCGCTGCATCAGCCCCGCGAGAAGCTCTTCTCTCGGCAGGTCGGGGTTGTCGAGCGCCCACAGCGCGCCGTCGGCGACCTCGCGGAGGTTGTGCGGCGGAATGTTCGTCGCCATGCCGACCGCGATGCCGATGGATCCGTTGACCAGCAGGTTGGGGATGCGCGCCGGCAGAACCGTCGGCTCCTTGGTGCGGCCGTCGTAGTTGTCTTCGAAGTCGACCGTGTCTTCTTCGATGTCGCGCACCATTTCGAGCGCAAGCGGAGCCATCTTCGTCTCGGTGTACCGCGGCGCCGCGGCGCCCTGGTTGCCGGGGGTGCCGAAGTTGCCCTGACCGAGCGCCATCGGGTAGCGCATCGACCACGGCTGCACGAGGCGCACGAGGGTGTCATAGATCGCGAGGTCGCCGTGCGGGTGGTACTGGCCCATCACGTCGCCGACGACGCGCGCACACTTGGAGAACGACTTGTCGGGGCGGTACCCGCCGTCGTACATCGCGTAGATCACGCGGCGGTGCACAGGCTTCAGGCCGTCGCGCACGTCGGGCAGCGCGCGCCCGATGATCACGCTCATCGCGTAGTCGAGATAGCTGCGCTGCATCTCCGACTGCAGGTCGACCTGGTCGATGCGACCGTGGTTGTGTCCGGCGTTGATGTCCGGGCGTCCCTCGTTCTCGGGAAGATCTGTATCTGTCATGTCTTCGTCTCTCTAGCCGCGCTCGATCAGATGTCGAGGAAGCGGACGTCCTTCGCGTTGCGCTGGATGAAATTGCGGCGCGACTCGACGTCTTCGCCCATCAGCACGGCGAAGATCTCGTCGGCCGCGGCCGCGTCGTCGATCGTCACCTGACGCAGCGTGCGCGTCTCGGGATTCATCGTGGTCTCCCACAGCTCTTCGGCATTCATCTCACCGAGGCCCTTGTAGCGCTGCACGCCGCCCTCGGTGCTCTTCGGCAGTCGCCATCCGCGGGCGATGCCCGCCTCGGTGAACGCGTCGCGCTCTCGGTCGGAGTACACGTACTCGTGCGGAGCGTTCGTCCACTTCAGCCGATACAGCGGCGGCATCGCGAGGTAGACGTAACCGGCCTCGATCAGTCCGCGCATGTAGCGGAACACGAGCGTGAGCAGCAGCGTCGTGATGTGCTGACCGTCGACGTCGGCATCGGTCATGAGCACGATCTTGTGATAGCGCGCCTTCTCGATATCGAACTCGGGTCCGATGCCGGGCCCGAAGGCCTGAATCATCGCCTGGATCTCCTTGTTGCCGAGCGCCTTGTCGAGGCGGGCGCGCTCGACGTTCAGCACCTTGCCGCGCAGCGACAGGATCGCCTGCGTGGTCGGATTGCGGCCGTCGACCGCAGATCCGCCGGCCGAGTCGCCCTCGACGAGGAAGATCTCGGAGATCGACGGATCCTTGCTCGTGCAGTCCTTGAGCTTGTCGGGCATCGCCGCCGACTCGAACACGCTCTTGCGCCGCGCCGTCTCCCGCGCCTTGCGGGCGGCGAGGCGCGCCGAGGCCGCGTCGATCGCCTTGCGGATGATCGTCTTCGCCTGCTGCGGGTTACGCTCGAACCAGTCGCCCAGTTCTTCGTTGACGACGCGCTGCACGAAGCTCTTCGCCTCGGTGTTGCCGAGCTTCGTCTTCGTCTGACCCTCGAACTGCGGCTCGGAGAGCTTGACCGAGATCACCGCGGTGAGGCCCTCGCGCACGTCGTCGCCCGTGAGGTTGTCGTCCTTCTCTTTGAGCAGATTGTTCGCGCGGGCGTAGCGATTCACCAGAGTGGTCATCGCCGCGCGGAAGCCCTCTTCGTGCGTGCCGCCCTCATGGGTGTTGATCGTGTTGGCGTACGTGAACACGTTCTCGCTGTACGACGTCGTCCACTGCATCGCGACCTCGAGGGCGATCTTGCGGTCGGTGTCCTCGGTCTCGAACGAGATGATCTCGTCGTGCACGCGCTCGGAGCGCCGCGCGTTGTTGAGGTAGTCGACGTAGTCCATCAGGCCGTTCTCGTAATAGAACACGTCGCGGCGCTGCTGGGCCTCGGGCGTGCCCTCCGAGTCTTCGACCTCTTCGATCGAACCGACGCGCTCGTCGTAGAGCTCGATCGTCAGGCCCTTGTTGAGGAACGCCATCTGCTGGAACCGCGTGCGCAGAATCTCGTACTCGAAATCGACCGTCTCGGTGAAGATCTCACCGTCGGGCCAGAAGGTGATCGACGTGCCCGTCTCTTCCGTCGCCTCGCCGCGTTCGATCGGCGAGACGGGGTGCCCGCCGTTCGCGTAGGTCTGGCGCCAGACGTAGCCATCGCGCATGATCTCCGCGTCGAGGCGCGTCGACAGGGCGTTCACGACCGACGAGCCGACGCCGTGCAGGCCGCCCGAGACCGCGTATCCCCCGCCGCCGAACTTTCCGCCCGCGTGGAGAACCGTCAGCACGACCTCGAGGGTCGACTTGCCCTCTTTCTTGTTCTCGGCGACGGGGATCCCTCGACCGTTGTCGACGACGCGCAGACCGCCGTCTTCGAGCAGCGTCACCTTGATCGTGTCGCAGTACCCCGCGAGCGCCTCGTCGACCGAGTTGTCGACGATCTCGTACACGAGGTGATGCAGACCGCGCGGGCCCGTGGAACCGATGTACATGCCGGGGCGCTTGCGCACCGCCTCGAGCCCCTCGAGAACCTGGATGGCGTCAGCGCCATACTCGTTCGTCACCTTATCGTGAGGGGTCTCATTCGTCATGAAAGCATTGCTCCTTGTCGTATGCGCAGCATCTCTCAGTTTACCCGTTCGAGATGTGATCAGCGGCGCAATGGGCTCTCTCGCGCGAGAAAAACGCCCCGGATGGGTCCCATCCCGTCCTAGCCGTATGTATCGCGCGGGCCGCGCCCCTGCACGCGCCTGAAGCCATGTTTCCAGGTGGGTACGTCCGGCCCGAAGAACCGGATCTCCTTCACCCCTGAATCCGGGTACTCCTCGAGCACCCGGGTCAGGAAGCTCGCGCGCATCAGATGCATCTGACGGCCGCGAGCGGTCGAGTCGCAGCGCACGACCACGAGACCCTGCGCGAATGTCTCGATGTACGAATGCGCCGCGTTCTCCTCACCCGCGATCCGCTCCCAGTTGAGAGCGAGCTCCTCGCGCTCGAGCTGCGGACGCCAACCGCTCGATGTCGTCAGCGCCTCGATCGCATCGCCGAGCGTTCCCGGATCCCTGCCCTTCGCGAACGGCTGACTGCCATCGGGATCTCCGCGGCGGCGCTTGCGACGCGCGGCCCGGCTGAGCGGCAGGCCGCGCAGCCGCAGGTACGTCGCGATGGTCTCCGGTACGCCGGGCGGCCGCTCGTCGCTCACGAGGACTCCTCGAACGGATGCTCCGCGAGCGGACCGAGGATGCGCCCCGATTCGATCCGCACCGCACCACCGCGCAGCGATTCCGGAATGTCGCGTGCGACCGCCGCCGTGACGATGACCTGCTCGTAATCGGCCACGACCCCCGCGAGTCGCGCGCGACGCGCCGCATCGAGCTCCGCGAACACGTCATCGAGGATGAGGATCGGGTCGCCGCCCGGCGACTCCTGCCGCAGCAGCTCGGCCGAGGCCAGACGCAGCGACAGCACGATCGACCACCCCTCGCCGTGCGACGCGTACCCCTTCACCGGCAGACCGCGCAGGCGCAGCACCAGGTCATCACGGTGCGGGCCGACGAGCGTCAGCCCGCGCTCCAGCTCCTGCGCGCGCTTCGCGAGGAGCGCAGCGCGGAACTGATCCGACGTATCGCCGGCCGCGACCTCGGACGCCTCGTCCTCCTCCGGATCCGTTCCGCCGATCGAGAGCGCCCACGCCACCCCCGGCTCGTGATCCTCGCCTGCGATCGCGGCATAGGCGCGCGCCAGCGGCTCCTCGAGATCCTGCGCGAGCCTCACGCGCGCATCGATGATCTGCGAACCGAGCGCGATCAGCTTGTCGTCCCAGACCTCGAGCGTGGTCAGCTGCTCGATCTTCATGCCCCGAGCGCGCGCCGACTTCAGCAGCGTCGTGCGCTGCTTCAGCGTGCGGTCGTAGTCGGCGATGATGCTCGCCATGCGCGGCGTGCGCTGCACGAGCAGCTGATCGGCGAACCGGCGCCGGGCCGACGGATCTCCGCGCACGATCTGCAGATCCTCCGGAGCGAACAGCACGGCCTGCGCGTAACGGGGCAGCTCGTTCGCACGCACCGGGTTGCCCGAGACGCGCGCCTTGTTCGACCCCTGCTTGTTGATCTGCAGTTCGAGCGTGACCGTACGGGATCCGTGTGCCAGCCGCGCCCGCACGAATGCCGCGTCCTTGCCGTCGCGCACGAGGGGCGCGTCGGACGTCACGCGATGGGATCCGAGGGTCGCGAGATACGCGACCGCTTCCGCCAGGTTGGTCTTCCCCTGCCCGTTGCGCCCCACCAGAAGGTTGGTTCCGGGACGCAGATCGAGCTCCGCCTCGGCGTAGTTGCGGAAGTCGACGAGGCTGAGATGCTCGACGATCACGACCCGCGCCTAGCGCAGCAGCAGGTTGGGCTGCAGCAGGTACTTGAAGTTGTCGCTCGCGGCGTTCTCGACCGACGTCTGCGCCATCACGAGGATCGGGCTCAGCTTGTTCGCGTTGTCGCTCGAGGTGAAGGTGATGCGCGCGAACTCGCTCTTGACCGCACCGAGCGCCTCGAGCAGGTACTGCGGGTTGAGGCCGAGCGTGACGTCGTCGCCGCCCGTCAGCGTCGAATCGACCGACTCGGATGCGCGCGCCTGATCGCCGCCGGCTGCATCCATCGTCACGTCGTTCTGGGCGAACGTGAACCGCAGCGGCGCGGAGCGGTCGAGCACCAGCGCCACGCGGCGCACGGCCTCGGTGAGGTCGCTCGTCGAGACGACCGCGTAGTGGCCCGTCTGATCGGGGAAGAGGCGCTGCACCGGCGGGAAGTTGCCCTTGATGAGCAGCGACGTCACCGTCTTGTTGCCGGCGGTGAAGGCGATGATCTCGCGATCGCCCTCGCCTGAGAACGCGATCGAGATGTTGCCGCCGTGGGCGAAGGTCTTGCCGACCTCGATCAGCGTGCGAGCCGGAACCAGCGCCTGCACGTCCTGCTGGCTGCCGTCCCAGTCGATGGTGCGGAGCGCGACGCGGTAGCGGTCGGTGGCGACGAGGCTCAGCGTGTTGTTGCTGACGGCGAGCTGCACACCCGTGAGCACCGGAGTGACGTCGTCGCGCGATGCGGCGAAGGCCACCTGAGCGATCGCGGTCGAGAAGTCCTCACCGGGCACGACGCCCGACTGGCCCGTGACCTCGGGGATCGCCGGGTATTCCTCGACCGGCATAGACGCGAGCGCGAAGCGAGCCGGGCCGCAGACGACGGCGACGTTGCCGTCCTCTTCCGTCGAGATCTCGATCGGCGCGTTCGGAAGGCGGCTCGCGATGTCGTTGAGCAGGCGGCCGTGCACGAGGATCGTGCCGGGCTCGTCGATCGTCGCCTCGATCGTGGTGCGCGCCGACGCCTCGTAGTCGAACGCAGACAGGGAAAGGGATCCGTCGGTGCCGGCCTCGATGAGCACGCCCGCGAGGATCGGCTGCGGGTTGCGCTGCGGCAGCAGCTTGACGACGAACGAGACCGCCTCGCTGAAGACGTCTCGGTTCACGTGGAACTTCACGGAGCTCTCCCTCAGATGCGTGTGGATCGGTGCGACACGCTTCGCGCAGAACGCGGATGTCGCGGGAGACCAATGCTAGTAGCTCACATGCTCCCGAGACGAACCCCGATCCGTGGTGGTCATTGGAGCGGCCCTTGGATAAGAGAGATCTCTTAACAGCGTTAACAGCTGTGGATACTGTGGATAACTCTGTGGATGTCAGACACGAGTAGGGAATCACATCGTTGTCATCTGTGGACGGGATGCGAACGAGTCGTGCAAGCTCTCCGAGCGGTGCAGACGGTCCCCACAGCACCTTTCACAGCCGCAGAGCGTGTCGTACACAGATCGTACGGCGTGTTTCCACAGTTATCCACAAGTTATCCACACCGTGGAGAACTCTTAACAGCGCGAGGCGGATGCCGTCTGAGCGCCTGTGGAGAATATGGGGATAACTCAGCGTCGACCGAGCTGAGCGGTGATCTCCTGCACCTGGTTGTACAGCTGACGCTTCTCTTTCATGAGCTGCGTGATCTTCTTCGTGGCGTACATCACGGTGGTGTGATCGCGACCGCCGAAGAGCTGGCCGATCTTCGGCAGTGAGAGGTTCGTGCGCTCTCGGCAGAGGTACATCGCGATCTGTCGGGCCTGGGCGATCGCCTGTGCGCGACCCGGGCCGTAGAGGTCGTCGACCGTGATCTTGAAGTAGGCCGCGGTCGCTTGGATGATGTCGGTCGGAGAGACGACGGTGTCCTCCGGCTTGTCGACGATGTCGCGCAGAACCCCCTCGGCGAGCTCCTGGCTCACCTCGGAGCGATTGAGGCTCGCGAACGCCGAGACGCGGATGAGCGCTCCCTCGAGCTCGCGGATGTTCGTCGAGACGCGCGAGGCGATGTACTCGATGACGTCTTCGGGGATGTAGATGCGCTCGCTCGACGCCTTCTTGCGCAGGATCGCGATGCGCGTCTCGAGGTCGGGCGCCTGCACATCGGTGATGAGGCCCCACTCGAAGCGCGAACGCATGCGGTCCTCGAAGCCGGTCAGCAGGCGGGGTGCGACATCGCTCGTGATCACGACCTGCTTGTCGTGGTCGTGGAGCGTGTTGAAGGTGTGGAAGAACGTCTCCTGAGTCTCGGCCTTGCCCTGCAGGAACTGGATGTCGTCGATCAGCAGGATGTCGAGGTCGCGATAGCGCGCGTTGAATGCGGCGCCGCGGTTGTTGGCGATTGAGTTGATGAAGTCGTTCGTGAACTCTTCGCTGGACACGTATCGCACGCGCACGCCCGGGAAGAGGTTCTGGGCGTAGTCGCCGATCGCGTGCAGCAGGTGGGTCTTGCCGAGGCCCGAGTCGCCGTAGATGAACAGCGGGTTGTAGGCCTTCGCGGGAGCCTCGGCCACGGCGACGGCGGCGGCGTGCGCGAACCGGTTGGACTGTCCGATGACGAAATTGTCGAAGGTGTACTTCGGGTTGAGGCGGGTCTCACTGCGGGGCTGGGGATGCGGCTGTTCGATCGGGCGCGACGATCGATCCTGCTGCGGTTCCGGATCCGCCTGCTGCAGCGGCGAAGGATCCGGAACGTACTGCTGTGCGGCGAGCTCGGGATTCGTCACGACGCGGAACGAGGTGACGTTCTCGTCGCCGACGCGCGCGATGGCATCCATGAGCGGTTCGCGCATGCGCTTGTTCAGCTGGCCGGCGGTCAGATCGTTCGGCACGTCCAGGTAGAGGGATCCGCCCATCACGCCCTGCGGCACGGCGAGATTCAGGAAGCCTTCGAGCTGCGGAGTGACGCGTTCGTCCTGCTTCAGCTCATCGAGAACGAGACGCCAGATCGGTACGTTCGGAACGTCAGCCATCCGTTCGCCTCCCAATTCTGCACAGCCTGTGGATAACTTGGAATACGCTAGTCAGGTCCGGCCGATGTCGCAAACCCCATTCGCCGGATCCGCGTGTCTTCGACGGGGGAAGTCGTGTCCTGTGGGGATACTGACAGGTTGACCTCGCAGTTTGCCAGGGCTTCTCGTCTCGACGTAGACTGTTGCGGTTGACTTGTGCCCGCTGTGGGCATTTCTGAAAGACGTCTCCGGCCCGATGTGTTCCGGTGACACGAACTCCCGGAGTGAGTATGAGCAAGCGCACTTTCCAGCCCAACAACCGTCGTCGCGCCAAGAAGCACGGCTTCCGTGCTCGCATGCGCACCCGTGCCGGCCGCGCGATCCTGAACGCGCGCCGTGGCAAGGGCCGCACCGAGCTCTCCGCGTAACGCACGAGCGGCACGTCGTACGTGCTCTCCCGGCCGCAGCGGATCACCCGCGGGATCGACTATCGAACAGTCGTCCGCAGGGGTGAGCGGCGCGCGGGCGAGGCGCACGTGCTGCACGTCGTGGACTCGGGCGAGGACAGGCTTCCGCGGTTCGGATTCATCGTGTCGAAGGCCGTCGGCAACGCTGTGACCCGCAACACCGTGCGGCGTCGGCTCAAGGCGATCTGCCTCGAGTCGACGCCGCAGGTGCGCCGGGGCGCCGACATCGTGATCCGAGCGCTTCCGGCCTCGGCGACTGCGCCGTTCGACGAGCTGCGGCGCGACGTCGTTCGCAGCATCGAGCGCAAGGCGGCACCGTGAGCGTGCTTCCCGCGTCGGCCGTCGGGTCGGCGCGGTTTCGCGTATCTGAGCCGGCGCTGATCCCCCGCAACGTCGGAATCCTGCTGGTCACCGCATACCGGGCGACGATCTCGAAGCTCTACGGCGATGTCTGTCGCTATTTCCCCTCCTGCTCCGCGTATGCCGTGACTGCCCTTCAGCAGCACGGCCTCGTGAGAGGATCGGGTATGGCCGTCGCGAGGATCGCGAGGTGCCACCCGTGGGCCGCAGGCGGCGAAGACGACGTGCGTCTTCATTCCGCTTATTCATATGACCTGACCCCGCGCGGCTTCGTAGTGTCGCGTCGAAAGGACTGACTTTCCGTGGGCGACTTCTTCGGAACAATCCTCTTCCCCATCCGCTGGGTGATCGAAGCGATCCTCGTCGGCTGGCACTGGGTGTGGACGTCCATCGGCCTTCCGGGCAACGACGGCCTCTCCTGGGTTCTCTCGATCCTCGGCGTCGTCGTCGTGGTGCGCCTGGCGATCTTCCCGCTGTTCGTGAAGCAGATCAACAGCCAGCGCAAGATGATGGAACTCGGACCTCAGATGAAGAAGGTCCAGGAGAAGTATCGCGGCAAGAAGGATCAGCTCTCGCGTGAGGCGCAGATGCGCGAGACGCAGGCGCTGTACAAGAAGCACGGCACCTCGCCCGTGTCGGGCTGTCTGCCGATGCTCGTGCAGATGCCGATCTTCCTCTCGCTGTTCTGGACGCTGCGCGATATCGCCACGTGGCACGCCGAGGGGCATGGCGGCCTCAACAAGTGGCTGTTCACGGCCGATAAGGTCTCGCAGTTCGAAGACGCGATGCTCTTCGACGTCGCGCCGCTGTCGAAGACGCTGATCGACCACTTCCAGCACCCGATGGCGACCTCCACGGCCGCGATCGTCATGATGATCCTGCTGGTCGCGCTGATGATCGCGACGCAGTTCCTCACGCAGCTGCAGATCGTCTCGAAGAACCTCTCGCCCGAGGCGAAGCAGGGTCAGGCGTACCAGATGCAGCGCGTCATGCTCTACATCATCCCGTTCGCGATGGTCTTCTCGGGCGTTTTCTTCCCGCTGGGCGTCGTGACGTACTGGTTCTTCAACAACCTGTGGACGATGGCGCAGCAGTTCTACATCATCCGCGAGAACCCGACCCCGGGTTCGGAAGCGGCGAAGGCCCGCGAAGAGCGCGTCGCCAAGAAGGGCAAGCGCATCAACGCGAAGGGCAAGGTCGTCTCGATCGAGGAGTACGAGCGCGAGCAGGCCGAGATCGTGCGTCAGGTGGAGCTCGAGCGTCAGGCGAAGGCCAAGCGCGTGCAGCCGAAGAGCGCTAAGCGCGCGAAGAAGGATGCGCAGCAGGCCGCGCAGCAGAAGAAGCAGGGCCCGAACGATACGGGTCAGGCGGCGTCGGCACAGAGGAAGCCGGCCTCTGAGAAGCCGTCGGGAACGTCCGCGAACGGCGAGGGGAAGACCGTATGACCACGTCAGATGACGCTCCGACGACGGAACAGCTCGAGCGCGAAGGCGATGCGGCGGCCGATTTCATCGAGGGCCTGCTCGACATCGCCGACCTGGACGGCGACCTCGAGCTCGATGTGCGGCAGGGCCGCGCTTACGTGTCGGTCGAGAGCGACGACGAGTCGCTGCGACCGCTCGCGGATCCGAACGTCGTGCAGGCGCTGCAGGAGATCACGCGCCTGGCGGTGCAGCGCGAGACGGGCGAGTTCTCGCGCCTGATCCTCGATGTCGCGGGATCCCGCGACGCCCGTCGCAGCCAGCTCTCGGGGCTCGTCGACCAGGCCATCGCCCGCTTGGACGAGGGCGCCTCGCAGGCCTCGCTGCCGGCGATGAGCTCGTACGAGCGCAAGATCGTGCACGACATCGTGGCTGAGCGCGGGTATGTGTCGGAGTCGTACGGCGAGCGCGCCGATCGTCACGCGGTGGTGCGCAAGGCGTGAGTTCCGTTCTCGAGCAGGAGCCCGCCGCGGCCGCTGAGCTGTTCGGCGATCGTCTCGATCTGGCGCGCCAGTTCGCGGCGGCGCTGGCCGAACACGGCGAGGAGCGAGGGCTGATCGGTCCGCAGGAGCTTCCGCGCCTCTGGACCCGCCACATCCTCAACTCGGCGATCGCCGCACCGCTCTTCCCCCAGGGACGCGCGGGCGACGTCGGCTCGGGCGGCGGCCTGCCGGGCATCGTGCTCGCGATCGCACGGCCCGATGTCGAGTGGGTTCTCATCGAGCCGATGGAGCGTCGGTGCGCGTGGCTCAGTGAGCAGGTCGAGTCGCTCGGGCTGGAGAACGTCATCGTCGAGCGCGCTCGCGCGGAAGAGGCCGGCCGCTATGAGGGCATGCTCGATGCGGTGACGGCGCGCGCCGTGTCGGCGCTGCGCACGCTGATTCCGTGGACCGCGCCGCTCGCACGCGATGGCGGTGAACTGATCCTGTTGAAGGGCCAGAGCGTCGACGCCGAGATCGACAAGGCGGCGAAGGTGATCCGCAAGCACAAGCTGTCGAACACGCGCGTCGAGCTGATCGGCGAGGGGATCATCGCAGAACCGACCCGGGTGTTCCGCGCGACCGTTCGCGCGTAGCGACCGATCACGCGTCGCGCAGGGCGCGGCTGATCGCTCCCGTGAGTACGGTGACCTGCACCCAGAGGGCGATGGCGACGACAGGGCGTGCAAGCAACCGCGTGACGGGCGCGATGAGGCGCATCAGCCCGGTGGGGCCGGGGCCCCGCACCCACGCGAAGCGCACCGTGATGCGGGATCCGCCCGGCGCCGGATCGATGTCGATGGCGATCCGCCGACGATTCGCGCGCGGCGCGTCGGGATAGCGCATCTCCCACGTCACGTGACGCGGCTCGGTCGCGGCGGTGCGCGAGATCCGCTGCTGCACCGCGTTCGCACGCACCTTCAACTGCTTGCCGTCGGGCGCCGTGGTGCGCGTCTCGCCGATCCATGCTTCATGGTCCGGCCTGATGTGAGCGAGATTCATGTCCCATTCCGGCAACCGCTCGGGATCGGACACATACGCCCACACGTCATCGACGGGGGCGGGCACGAACGCCGTTCGCGTGCGGGAGAGGCGACCGTCCGCGGGCGGACGACTGCTCGGAGCGTCAGGGGCCTCGTCGAGGCGCGAGGCGACAGCGGAAGGTGTGGTGCCGAGCCGCTGGAGCAAGTCGTCGATCGTGCCGCTGCGCTCGGCGAGCGCAGCGCGGAGCACCGCTTCGGTGTCGCCCTTCCGGCCGTGCGAACCGGAGTCGGAGAGCAGCTTCGTCGCGCGGTCCGTCCACTCGTGTCCGTTCTGGAAGGCGGCGCGGATTCGGCCGTCTCCGGGCAGGGGCGCGTCGATGCCGAGCGTCGCGAGCTGCTCTCGGTGCTGATCCGCGACGGCGCTGCGCGCGGCATCGAGGGTGATCCCGGTGCTGCGCAGGGCCCGGCCTGCAGGGCCCTCGTCGAGGACGAGAGCCAGCAGCACGTGCTCGATGTCGATATCGCGCACCCCGAAACGGGACGCCTCCTCACTCGCGGTGACCGTGAGGTCGTAGCTGGTCGCGATGATCCGGCTTACCTTGTTCATGAGATTCTCCTCGGGACGTCGATCGTCGGATCGATCCGCTTCGAATACTTCTTGTGCACGGCCTGTCGGCTGACGCCGAGCGCGTCGGCGACCTGTTGCCACGTCATGCCCGCGCGCAGGGCTGCCTCGACTTGGCGCAGCTCGAGCGCGTCGGCGAGGGCGCGCAGCGAGGTCACGGCGCGCAGCCCCGCACGCGGGTCCGTCGTGTCTGCCGCTGTTTCGGCGACCTGCGTCGAGTTCATGTTGTCAACCTACATTGCTTATTGATCATGTGTCAACCAAGGTTGCTTGCCTGCTCGGTGAGCGGATGTGGCACGCTGAGGGAGTGATCCGCGATGTCGAGCTGGCCTACGACGAGCCGTGCGATGTTGCCGGCGTCTTCGCGTGGATGACGCCCCGCGCGGTGGCGGGCGTGGAGACGGCCGGGGAGGCGACGTTCGAGCGCACGGTGCGGTTGGCCGGTGGTCCCGCGTGGTTCCGAGTGCGGGCCGAACAGGACCTGGTGCTCGATGCGGACCTCACGGACCCCGCGGGTCTCGACGAGCTGTTGGCGCTGGTGCGGCGCGTCTTCGATCTCGATGCCGACGGGCGGACGATCGACGCGTCGCTGCGCGAGATCCCGGAGGTCGCGCCGCTGGTCGCCGGGGTGCCGGGCATCCGCGTGCCGGGAGCGGCGGATCCGTTCGAGATGCTCATCCGCGCGATGGTGGGCCAGCAGATCTCCGTCGCGGCCGCGCGTACGCATCTGACGCGTCTCGCCGACGCGCTCGGCGAGCGGGTCGTGATCGCGGGGAGAGAACGGATGCTCTTCCCGAGCGCTGCACGGATCGCAAGCGATGGGGCGGGCGTGCTGCGTGGGCCCGCGACGCGCGTGCGTGCGATCGTGGGGGCCGCGAGCGCCGTCGATCGCGGCACTCTGGTGCTCGACGCTGCCATCTCGCGTGAGGCGCTCTTGGCGCTTCCAGGCATCGGTCCCTGGACTGCCGACTATCTGCGCATGCGCGTCGGCAGGGATCCGGACGTGATGCTGACGGGAGATCTCGCGCTGCGCGCGGGAGCTGCGGGGGCGGGGATCCCATCGGATTCGCGTGCGCTCGGCGACTGGGCTGGTCGCGCGGCGCCCTGGCGGTCATACTTGTCAGCGCACCTGTGGCGCTTCGCGCTCGATCAGAGAGAGGGAGCTGCCGAATGATGCATGCGATCGTCGACGTGGTCGATACGCCGCACGGCCCCTTCACGATGCTCGCCGATGACGACGGAGCAGTGTTGGGCGCGGGGTGGAACACGACCGTCGACGACGTCGTCGCGCGGGTGCACGTGCAACTGCGGCCGAGCGGGGTGACAGCAGGGCGTGTGCACGCCGCTGAGGCTGTGCGCGCCTACTACGGCGGAGACATCGCGGCTCCCGGGCGCGTGCAGGTGCGGCAGCACGGCACCGACCTGCAGAACGCGGGGTGGCAGCGTTTGCGCGACGTCGCGCCCGGGCAGACGAAGACCTATGCAGAGTTCGCGGACGAGCTGGGGCAGGATCCCGGCGCCGTGCGCGCTGTGGCCGCCGTGTGCGCGCGGAATGCCGTGGCGCTGTTCGTGCCGTGCCACCGCGTGCTGCGCGCCGACGGTTCGCTCGGAGGCTTCGCCTGGGGGCTCGAAGTGAAGCGGGCGCTGCTCGCGCACGAGAATGCGCCCGGTTTCGTCTCGCTGTTCTAGTGATCTACACGTGTAGTGCAGAGTTTCCACAGGGCCCGATCGGCTGTGGATAACTTTTGATACTCCGACCGACAATCGGCTCGGGATCCGCGTAAACACGCGTGACTCGGTGACACGCCCGGAGAGTCGTGTGACGCACGGCACCTGTGGATATCTGTATGCAGGTGACGCGAGGCGTTACCGACGCGCAAGCGCGCGGCCACCGAACGGACACCTGGCTGAACCGTGTGCGGCAGCACGAGATTGTGCGAGCATCGGTCAGCACGCAAGATGGGTGGCGGCGATGTTTCACGTGGAACAACGGGAGGAGCCCGAGATGTATGAGACGACCGGTGAACGAGCAGCGCTCCAGGCACTCCTCGACAGATCGCGCGCCGGAGCGACATCGCACCTCAAGGACATCGTGACGGACGATCATGCGCTGCGCGCTTCCGATCTGCTCCCCCGCCTGGAGGGCATGAAGGTGCTGAGCCTCGCGACCGTGACGCGCACCGGAGAACCGCGGATCAGTGCGGTCGACGGGCACTTCATCCACGGTGCGTGGACATTCGGCACGGATGGACGGTCGGCGAAGGCGCGCCACCTCGGTACACGTCCCGCCGTGAGCGCCGCCTATATCGATGGCGAACGTCTCGGGTTCTTCACCCACGGCAGGGTCGAGCGCCTCGACGAATCGGACCCCCAGTTCGAAGAGATCCTCGCACACTGGA
>DXAM01000064.1 GCA_019117025.1 Candidatus Microbacterium stercoravium
CAGGTCGAGGGTCAGAGCTTCAGCGACCTCGGTCTCGGCGACAACATCTGCCGCGCGCTCGCCGAGCTCGGGGCGGCCAGCCCGTTCCCGATCCAGGCGGCGACCATCGGCCCGATCCTCGAGGGCAAGGACGTGCTCGGCCGCGGCCGCACCGGATCCGGTAAGACGATCGCGTTCGGAGCCCCGATGGTCGAGGCGCTGCTGCGCTCGCGCAAGGGCGGCGACCGCACCTACGGCCGCAGCCCGCAGGCCCTCATCGTCGCCCCGACGCGCGAGCTGGCGCTGCAGATCGACCGCACGGTGCAGCCGATCGCCCGCAGCGTGGGCCTGTTCACCACGCAGGTCTACGGCGGCGTGCCCCAGGGCAAGCAGGTCGGCGCGCTCCGCAAGGGCGTCGACATCGTCATCGGCACCCCGGGCCGTATTCAGGACCTCGAGCGCCAGGGCAAGCTCGACCTGAGCCAGATCCAGATCGCGGTGCTCGACGAGGCCGACCACATGTGCGACCTGGGCTTCCTCGAGCCCGTGCAGGAGATCCTGCGCATGACGAAGCCCGACGGGCAGAAGCTGCTCTTCAGTGCGACGCTCGACCGTGAGGTCTCGGCGCTCGTCGACGAGTTCCTCAAGGACCCGCAGGTCTACGAGGTCGCCGGCGAAGACCAGAACTCGGGCACGATCGACCACCAGGTGCTCGTCATCGACCAGCGCGCCAAGCGCGACGTCATCGAGCAGATCGCGGGCCGCGAGGGCCGCACGATCATCTTCAGCCGCACGCGTTCGTTCGCGGATGAGCTGGTCGAGCAGCTCGAAGACGCCGACATCAGCGCGATCGCGCTGCACGGCGACCTGAACCAGGCCAAGCGCACGCGCAACATCGAGCGGTTCTCGAAGGGGCGTGCGAGCGTGCTCGTCGCGACCGACGTCGCCGCCCGAGGGATCCACGTCGACGATGTCGACCTGGTCGTGCAGGCCGACGCGCCGGACGAGTACAAGACGTACATGCACCGCTCGGGCCGCACCGGCCGCGCCGGCAACGAGGGACGCGTCATCACGCTCATCCCGCGCAACCGTCGCCGTCGCATGAGCGAGCTGCTGAACCGCGCCGAGATCGACGCGCCGTTCCGCGACGCGCAGCCGGGCGACGCCCTGATCGACGAGCTCGCTGGCTGAGCGTTCGCTTCGCGCGTAGCGGCCGGTTCCTCATGGAGCCGGCCGTTTCGCGTTTCCCGGGGAGCGGTGCGCCACAATGGTCGTATGCACTCTCCCGCAGATCCGACCGGTCAGCAGATCCATCTCACTCGGGGCGACGTCACCGCGCATATCGCGCAGGTCGGCGCCGCGCTGCGCGACCTGACGGTCGACGGCACATCGATCGTCACGCCCTACCCGCAGGGTCTGCAGGCCCCGTTCGGATCCGGAACGGTGCTCGCGCCGTGGCCGAACCGCATCCGCGACGGCCGCTGGCAGCAGGCGGATCCGCACGGGCGCGATTACGACGAGCAGCTCGCGCTCACGGAGCCGAAGCTCGACAACGCGATCCACGGGTTCCTGCAGCACGCGCCCTTCGTGGTGGAGCAGGGCGACGGATCCGCGACGCTCACGGCAACGATCGTTCCGCAGAACGGGTACCCGTTCGCCGTCGTGGCGGTGGTCGTGTACGAGCTGGTCGATGACGGCATCCGCGTCACGCACCGCTTCACGAATGTGGGCGCCGACGCCGCTCCCGTGGGCGTGGGCACGCACGGCTTCTTCCACATCGAGGGTGCGGATCCGCGCGACCTCGTGCTGACGATCCCCGCGCGCACCCAGTTCGTCGTCGACGACCGCCTGCTGCCGCAGGGGGAGGAGCCCGTCGAAGACGAGCTGCGGGAGGGCGCGCGCCTGGGCGATGTCAGCCTCGACACCGGCTACGCCGACCTCGACCGCGACGCGTCGGGCGCCGCCGTCACGACGCTCGACGGGCCGAACGGCGAGCGCGTCAGCGTCTGGCAGGACGAGCACTTCGACTACCTGCAGATCTTCACGACCGACGCGTACCCGAATCAGCAGTACGCAGTCGCGATCGAGCCGATGTCGATCCCGACCGATGCGTTCAACTCGGGCCGCGCGCTCACGTGGCTCGAGCCGGGAGAGACCTGCGAATTGACCTGGGGCGTCGCATACTCTGCGTGAGCACAAGGTCGCGGGAGACAATGAATCGGTGACCAGCGCGATTCGGGCCGAGACGCGCCGGGCCGAACGGCGCCGGCGCATCGAGCGCCGCCGTCGGCGCGCGGTCGCGACCGTCACGGCGACGCTGTCGGCGTGCGTGATGATCGTCTCGGGCGCGCTGCTCGCGTCGGGGGCGACCGGATCCGGCGGCGATCCGCAGGCGCAGGGCGTCGGATCCGCGAGCGCGCGCGGGGCGACACCGCAGACGGCATCGCCGACTCCCACCCCCACACCCACGTCCTCCCCGACCCCGTCAGAATCCGAGAACGACGCGGAGTTCTGCCCGGGCGAGGTCGCCGACGCGATCGAGTCGGGCGACTCCGAGGCCGTCGTCGTGGTCGCGGGAGGCGGGGAGGCGTTCCGGGATGCGGTCGTGTCGGGAAGGGCCGACGGCTGCATCGCCCTCGACCACCCCGCATGGCAATGGATCGTCGTCAACAAGCGGCGCCCGATCCAGCCGGAGAACTTCGCGCCCGAGCTCGTCGAGCCCGCGACGTACAGTCCGATCGGCGCCCACCTCGCGCCGAACGCCGCCGACGCGCTCGATGAGATGACGCGGGCAGCGCAGGAGGCCGGCGTGGGCGACATCGGCCTCGAGAGCGGCTACCGGTCGTACGAGGCGCAGGTCGAGGCGTACGACGCACAGATCCTCGCGCGCGGCAGCGAGGAGGCTGCGGATGAGACCTCCGCGCGCCCGGGCTACAGCGAGCACCAGCTGGGGCTCGCGGCGGATCTCGTCGCGTGCGAGGCCGGAACGTGCGGTTCGATCTACGACTTCGAGGGCACACCGCAGCAGCAGTGGATCGCCGAGAACGCCGCCGAGTTCGGCTGGATCGTGCGCTACACGGGCACCGAGACGGGCACCACGGGGTACGAGTCGGAGCCCTGGCACCTGCGCTTCGTGGGGGCAGAGCTCGCGACGGCGTACGTCGAGGGCGGATACGACACGTTCGAGGACTTCTGGGGATTGCCGGCCGCGCCGGACTACGACTGACGCGCGGGCACGGCCGCGGCCCTAAGCGGTGCCCCCGGCAGTCGTGAGCAGCCCCAGTTGGGCCGCCTTGCGCAGCGCCTCCGTCTGGCTGTGCGCGCCGAGCTTCTTGTAGATCGCTCGCAGGTGGGCCTTCACCGTGCCGGGGGAGAGGAACAGCTTGTCGGCGACAGCCTGCCGGTCGCCGAGCTCGGCGAGGGTGCGGATCACCACGAGCTGGCGCGGAGTCAGCAGCGGGGCGGTGGTTCCCCCGAACCTCGACGGCTTCGCGGTGGTGGCCGCGAACGCCGCGCGCATCTCGCGAGCATCGCTCAGGCTCTCGACGCTCGCCGTGCGCTCCTGCTCGGTGAGGAGCGCGAACCCGATCCGCAGGTCGTGCGTGCGCAGCAGCGAGCGCAGCCGGGTCGCCGCGCTGCGCACGAGCGTGGCGTCGCCCTCGGCGAGGCCGAGCCGTGCGAGCATCACGAACGCGAGGTGCTGTGCGAACGGGAGCGATGCCCGCGTTGTGGCCTTCTTGAGCTTCGCGGCGGCGCGGTCGAGGTCGTCGATATCGATGTCGTGCGCGGCGCTGAGCGCGAGACGGATCGGATCGGCGGCGATGCGCGGGGTCATCGCACCGACGCTGACGGGCGTCTCGCCGAAGAGCGCGAGGATGCCGCGCAGGTACGCCACGCGGCGGTGCACGCTGCCGGGCTCATCGTCGCGCAGGTGCGCGCGGATCGCGGCATCGAAATGCACACGCGCGGCAGCGGCGTCGCCGGCTGCGAGGTCGAGCAGCATCTCGCCCAGCAGTCGCACGTCCCAGTGGGCTGTGTGCGCGAGGCCGCCGCCGAGCGAGCCCACGGCGTGCCGCAGCCGTACGAAATCGGCCTTCATCACCGCCTGCACGAGGGCCGACACCTGCAGGAAAGCGACGAAACTGTAATCGCCGTGGGCCTGCCGCCCGGTGTACGCACTGGCGGCGCGCGTCAGTGCGGACGCCTTCCGCAGGCGGCCTTCGAGACCGTAGTGGTAGCCGAGCGCGGCCTGCGCCGAGCTGCGACGGTATTCGAGGCCGTGGGTACGGCAGATCCTCTCGACCTCGACGAGCAGGTCGACCGCGGCTTCCCGCTCATCGCCGAGCATCATGGTCACGCCCGCCTGATAGGCGACCTCGACGAACGGCCGCACGAGCGACTCGTCGAGCCGCCCCTCCGACAGTATCGCGAGGGCACGCGCGTGGAACTGTTTCGCGCCGTCGAGCGCGAGGTCTGCGTCGCCCGCGCGGCGGGCGGCGAAGGATCCGATGCCCGTCAGCACGAGCGTCTCCGTGCGGCTGAGCCCCTCATCGCCGCGCTGCGCTGCCGCGGCTGCCGCGGTGTAGAGGGCCGTCGTCGATGTGGCGGGATTCAGAGCCAGATCGGAGTGCGCGGCGGCCCAGAGAGAGCACGGCGCTCTCGTGCACCCGCTCGATCGGAAGGCGCGTGAGGCGTTCGGCCGTATCTCCCGGAAGCGGGCCCGTGAACGGCACGAGCCGCAGGCCGATGCGGCCGATGAGCGGCACGTCTTCGGCGATCACCGCGAACTCGAAGGCGGCGGTGTTCTCGGAGCGCTCGAGGTACCAGTGGGCGAGGCGCCGCGCGGCGGCAATCTTGTCGAGCGGCCACGACTGGCGCAGCTCGGCGCGCGCGTCGGTGCGCACGGATGATCGGAACGCGAAGTCCGCAGCGCCGCCCTCGCTCTCCTGCCAGGCCCCGTGATGCAGATCCTCGGCGGCGTCCAACAGCTTGCGCCCGTCGTGCCCCGTCAGTGCGTGCGCGAGCTCGACGCTGACCGTGCGCGGAAGCGCCGCGAGGCATATCGCCCGAAGCAGGCCTTCGTTCTGCACGAGCGTGCGCAACGGCGGTATCGCATGGCCCGCCTCGGCGCCGCCGTGGAGGAACGCCACGGGCGGCACGTGCTGCGCGGTGATCGTGATCCGGTCGGCGATGTCGACGTCGTCGATCAGCGAGCGCTCGCGTTCGACGATCACGAGCCGCAGGCGGGGGCAGCCGCTGAGGAAGTACGCGATGTCGTCGATCACTTGCCCATAGGCCTCGACCGATACCGCACGCTGAAGGTCGTCGACGATCAGCGTGGGGGCCTGATCGATGGTGGCGAGCAGCTGGCCGAGCGCCGTGCGACGCGCGGTGTCGTTCCTGCTCGCCCACGACGCCGCGCGGAACAGGTGGTCGTCGGAGATCAGCCCCCGTGAGTGCAGCTGCGTGATGAGGCGCATCCAGAAGCTGACCGCGCTCTCGGGCGCGGGCGTCACGTCGGGGCTGATGACCACGGTATCGGTGAGGCCGGCGGCCCATCGGCGCACCATTTCGGTCTTGCCGATGCCTGCGGGAGCGCGCACCACGATGAGCCGTGTCGCGCGTTTTCGGGTAGCGCTGAACACCGTCTCTCGGTCGTCCCGCATCGCTGTCTTTGTCTTCGTCCTCGCTGCGCCCACGGGAGAGCACGGCGAGGATCCCCCATCCCACAGTTATGACAGTACGCAAGATCTCCGCATAAATGCCTGCCGGATGTGTGAAGGTCCCAAGAGGCAGAGCCCGAGCCGGTGCGGATCCCTGTGCTGCAGTGACACAGCGAGGCCGAAACTCCACGGGGGTAATTTCGGGGTAATCCATCCGGCTGGGGGTGCGCCCTCGCATCATGAGCGGCAACGTGGACTCTCGGTCCCGGCGAGTGAGGCCTCCTTGTCGGACCGTGCGGCACCCTCATGCCGCAGGGAGGGGTCAGGAACGTGGAGCTCCTGACTCCTCTTCGCGCCGCTCCCGCATCCGACGACGGCGACGCAGCGTCCCGTGGGGCAGGGCTGCTATCCGACCTCCGGGCTCAGCAGGCCCTCGGCGGCGGCCCGCTGCAGAGCCTCGGCCTCGCTGTGCGCGCCGAGCTTGCGGTAGATGGCGCGCAGGTGGGTCTTCACCGTGCCGGGTGATAGGTGAAGCCGACGCGCGACCTCGAGCCGATCGCCGCGCACAGCGAGCGCACGGATCACGGTGAGCTCCCGTGCCGTGAGCAGCGCGTTCCGCTCGGGTCCCTGCTCGCGCCGCGACGGCGGCACCGCGGTGAACGCGGCGTCGAGCTCGTCCGGGCCGCGCAGCGACGTGAGGATCGCGGTGCGCTCGGCATCGTTCAACAGGGCGAACCCGATCCGTAGGCCGTGAGAGGTCAGGAGGACGAGCAGCTGGCTGGCCGCACTGCGCAGGGCCTCGGTATCGCCGCTCGCCGCGCTGAGCCGCGCGAGCACGACGAGGCTGATGTGCCGGGTGAAGGGCGTCGCAGCGAGCGCTGACGCCTTCGCGACTCTGGCACCCGCGCGGTCACGGTCGCCCCTGTCGAGGTCGACGGCTGCGCTGAGTGCCAGCGCCAGCGGGTCGTCGTCCACGTGGGGAGGGGCCGCCCCGACGCTGCGCGGCTCTTCTCCGAACAGCATCAGCACGTGTCGGAGGTACCAGTAGCGACGGCCGGCATTGGGTCTGATCTCCCGCTTGGCCGTGGCGGACGTCGGCGTCAGATCGAAGCGCGCTCTGGCCGCGCGCGTGTTTCCGGCGGCGAGGTCGGCGAGCGTCTCGCCGCACATGACGAGGTCGTCACGGTAGGCGAGCCGCGTGTTCGAGGCGAACGCGCTCAGCTCCCGGCGCATGCCGGTGAGGTCAGCTGTGAGCGCAGCGCGCACCGCTGCCGAGAGCGAGACGAATGCGCGGCCGTGCATGTCGCTCCACTCGGCCGGCCACCTGTCGTCGCGCACCCGGCGCGCGAGCGCTTCCGACTGCGGCACGCGGCCCGCGAGGGCCGAGAGGTACGACATCGCCGCGAGCGCCGCATTGCGGTGGTCGTCGATGCCGCGCCGATGGCAGAAGTCTTCCAGCTCATCGAGCATGGTGCCGGCGTGCTCGCGCTCCGCGGCACCGCCGAGCATCAGCGTCACGACGACCTGGTACGCGAGCGCGGCGTACGCATCCGCGTAGGCCTCATCGAATCGTCGCGTGCCGAGCAGCGCGCGTGCTCGGCGTCGGAAGCGCTGCGCCGTGCGGATCGCCTGGGCACCCGATCCGATCCGCCGGTACGCGTATGAGCTGATGGCGAGGAGGAGCAGCTGCTCCGTCTGGTTCTTCCCGTCGCTTCGGGAATGAGCCGCTTCGCTCGCCGCTTGGAAGTGCGCGCGGGCCTCGGCCTCGGGCAGATCCGCGGTCTCGGCCGCGATCCCCAGGCGCATCGATATCACCGCACTCGCGTGGGCGCGCGGTGTCGGCAGCGCCGCGAGGCGCGAGATGTCGTCGTTGTCGGGCGCCATCCACCGCGAGAAGCTCCGCAGCGCGATGCGGTCGATCAGCGCGATATCCTCGCTCGTCACGGCATAGCCGAGCGCGGTGTCGACGTCGTCACGTTCGAAGTGCCAGCGCGCGAGCCGTCGAGCGAGCGCGCGCAACTGCACGGGCTGCGTGCGCTGCAGTTCCAGGAGAGCGGCGTCTCGGAACCGCGGCCAGAACGCGAACTCGGGTTCGCCGATGCGCCCGGGCCGCCATGATCCGAGCCGAGCTGACGCGAATCCGTCGAGCATCGCGCGGGCGTCAGTGCGTCCCGTGATGAGGCGCGCGATCTCCTCGTCGAGCGCGGGAGCGAGCGCGCACAGGCTCGCATTCCTGCGCACAGCCGGATCCTGAGGCAGGTCGATCACGGGAGCCACGAGGCGCATGTCGGCCTGCGGTGCCGGGCCGACATCGATCGGGTACGCCGCCACGTTCGTCTCGTCGAGGTCGAGGCGCTCGTAAGCAGAGAGATCGACATCGTCGAGCGGAGAGGAGCCGTGCTCGAGCAGCGCGACCTTCATGCGCGCAGTGGCATCGAGCAGCGACGGCAGGCCCTCGACGACCTCGCGATACAGGGGCTCGGGCACCTCGCGGTGCAGGTTCTCGACGACGAGAGCGACCGCAACATCGAGGTGTGCGACCGCGTCGATGAGCGTCTCCCGAGCGGTGGAGGGGGTCGCGATCGCTCGGATCAGCTGGCGGTCGTCGAGGCGTCCTCGCGAATGCAGGTGGGTGATCGCGCGCGTCCAGAACGCATCGGCGCTGCGCGGCGGCGGTGTCGCATTCGGCCAGATCACCACGGCTTCCTCGAGCGTGGTCACCCAGCGGCGCACGGCGGTGGACCTGCCGAGTTCGGCGGCGGATCGGATGACGATCACACGAGCGGTGGGCGTCGGCGACCCGGTGACAGGTCGCGCTGGTTCGACGCCCGTCGTTCCCTCTCTGCGCTCGGCGGCTCTGCTTCCGCACGCTAGCCGGTGCACATCTGTTCCCCACCGTCCGCGAGAGCGAGCTTACGCGACCTCCCTGGCGAAACTCCCCGGGGAGCACGTCTGCATCCATTGCTCTCGCCGTGAGCTCGCTGGCTCTTCTCTGCTGGATATCAGCGAACAACCAGGACGAGGGGTAGGCGAG
>DXAM01000007.1 GCA_019117025.1 Candidatus Microbacterium stercoravium
CGAGATGGACGAGGCGGGTGTCTTCGACAAGACGGCCCTCGTCTTCGGCCAGATGGACGAGCCGCCCGGGACGCGTCTGCGCGTCGCTCTGTCGGCGCTGACGATGGCGGAGTACTTCCGCGACGTCAAGAAGCAGGACGTGCTGCTGTTCATCGACAACATCTTCCGCTTCACGCAGGCCGGTTCCGAGGTGTCGACCCTGCTGGGCCGGATGCCCTCGGCCGTGGGCTACCAGCCGAACCTCGCGGACGAGATGGGCGTGCTCCAGGAGCGCATCACGTCGACGCGCGGCCACTCGATCACCTCGATGCAGGCGATCTACGTCCCCGCCGACGACTACACCGACCCCGCTCCGGCCACGACGTTCGCTCACCTCGACGCCACGACGGAACTGTCGCGTGAGATCGCGTCGCGCGGTCTGTATCCCGCGATCGATCCGCTCACCTCGACGAGCCGCATCATGGACCCCCGCTACCTCGGCGAGGACCACTACCGCGTGGCGACGAGTGTGAAGCAGGTGCTCCAGAAGAACAAGGAGCTCCAGGAGATCATCGCGATCCTCGGTGTCGACGAGCTCTCGGAAGAGGACAAGATCGTCGTGTCGCGTGCGCGCCGCATCGAGCAGTTCCTCTCGCAGAACACCTACATGGCGAAGAAGTTCACCGGCGTCGAGGGGTCGACGGTGCCGCTCAAGGAGACGATCGAGTCGTTCGACGCGATCGTCAAGGGCGACTTCGACCACGTCGCCGAGCAGGCGTTCTTCAACGTCGGCGGGATCAGCGACGTCGAGGCGAACTGGGACCGCATCCAGAAGGAGAACGGCTGATCATGGCACTGCAGGTCAACCTGGTGTCCGCCGAGGCCGAGATCTGGTCGGGCGAGGCGAACCTCGTCGTGGCGAAGACCGTCGAGGGCGAGATCGGCTTCATGGCCGGTCATGAGCCCACGCTCGCGGTGCTCGCCGAGGGCCAGGTGCGCATCACGCAGGCCGACGGCACCAAGGTCGTCGCTGACGCGAGCGACGGGTTCGTCTCGATGGAGGTCGGCAACACGATCAACATCGTCGCGGGTCGGGCCGAGCTCGTTTCCTGACAGCTGTTCGAGGCGGGGCGGGGATCACAGGATCCCCGCCCCGCCTTCGCGTAGAGGGGACTGCAGCCATGCTGCTTCTGCTGCCGCCGTCCGAGTCCAAGCGGCCGGGCGGATCCGGTGCACCGCTCGATGTGTCGGTGCTCGCCTTCGGGGCGCTCGCCCCGCTGCGCGAGCGCGCGCTCGACGCCCTCGTGGCGCTGTCCGAAGATCCGGCGGAGATGACGCGCGTTCTCAGACTCACGGCGCGGCAGGCCGGCGACATCGAGGCGAATCGCGCGGTGCGCACCGCTCCGACGATGCCGGCGGTCGACCGTTTCACGGGCGTGCTCTATGACGCGCTCGATGCCTCCACGCTCGACGGCCGCGCCCGCGCGTGGCTCGGCGCGCACACGGTGATACAGACGGCGCTGCTCGGGCCGGTCTCCGCGCTCGACGCGATCCCCGCCTTCCGCCTGTCGGCCGGTCACCGACTGCCGGGGCTCCCGCCCGTGAAGCGCCACTGGGCGGACGACACCGCACGCGCGCTCACCGACGGTTCGCGCTTCGTGGTCGATCTGAGGTCGGAGGCGTACCGGGCGCTCGGTCCGGTGCCCGGTTCGGTCTACGTGCGCGTCGTTGAGGCCGGCGAGGACGGGGCCGTGCGGGCGCTGAACCACTTCAACAAGAAGGCCAAGGGGCAGCTCGCGCGCGCCCTGGCGCAGACGAGACCGGAGATCGACTCCGCGGACGCGCTGAGGGACTGGGGCGCCGCCGCCGGGTTCGTGTTCGAACGCGCGGGGGAGGACCTCCTGCTGTTCGCGGAGTGAATGGCGTGCCGGGCGAATTCTCGCCAACGCGGGTGCGTCCCGCTAGTCTTGTCGCGATGACTTCCCCTCTTCGAGGGGAGAATGCCACAACGGGGAGAGAAAAATGATCGATCTGCTCAGTAGCTATTACGGTCCGGGTTACGGTGATCCGTTCGCGGGTGTGGGCGCGGCGTTCGGAGCCATGATCGCCGGCCTGATCGCCATCGCGCTGATCCCGCTGCTCATCGTGTACGTGCTCTTCTCGGTCTTCTACATGAAGCTGTTCGAAAAGGCGGGTGTCGAGGGCAAGTGGCGCGCATGGGTGCCGGTGTACCGCGAGATGATCTTCCTCAAGCTCGGCGATGTGAACCCGTGGGCCTACCTGATCTTCGTCGTCGCCGGCGCGCTTCTGACGTTCATCTGGATCGGCACCCTCGGCCTCGCGGCGGGCCTCGTGCTCTGGACCATGGCGGCGATCCGCATCAGCCAGAAGGCGAAGGGCGAGCCTGCATGGGCCGCGCTCACCGTCTTCACCGGCATCGGGTCGATCATCTGGCTCGGCATCATGGCCTTCACGAAGGACGCGTGGAACCCCAACGTCGCCCGCGCAGGCTGGGCCGACAACTGGATCGGCGACAAGAGCCAGTGGTCCGGCATCCCGAGTGCGTACGCCCCGCAGCAGCCGGGCTACCCGCAGCCGGGTTACCCGCAGCCGGGCTATGCGCAGCCCAGCTCCCCGCAGCCCCAGAACCCGTACGGCCAGCAGGCTCCGTACGGTCAGCAGCCGCCGGCCGCGCAGCAGGGCCCGATCACCCCGCCGCAGCCGCCCGAGGCGCCGCGTCCTCCGCAGGAGCCGCGCCCTCCGCAGGTCTGATCCCGCATTCTGCGTTCGGCCCCGCCCGGCATGTGTCGGTCGGGGCCGAACGCATCTGCCCGTAGACTGGGCGGCACCTGAATCGTGCGCGCACGGTTCACGACGTCAGCCGGAAAGGCCACGAGTGTCCGACGAATCCATCTCCGCAGCACCGCAGCGGCCCGAGACGCACAGCCGCGATGTCTCGTTGCCGAACGGCGTCGCGCTGGCCCTGCGCTGGGCGGGCGTGACCGATCCCGGGCGCAAACGCGAGAACAATCAGGATGCGTTCCTCGCGTCGTATCCGATGTTCATCGTCGCTGATGGCATGGGCGGCCACATCGGCGGCGAGATCGCGAGCCAGAGCGTGGTGAACCGCCTCACCGCTCTCGCGGAGGCCGGCGAGATCCAGCCGAGCGGCATCGACGAGGCGCTCGCGCTCGCGGTCGCCGACATCGCCGATCACCCCGAGACGACCGACGAGGGCACGGGCACGACGCTCACCGGCATCTACATCGACACCGATGAGGATGTTCCCTCGGTCGTCGCGATGAACGTCGGCGACTCGCGCGTGTATCTGCAGCGCGGCGACCAGCTGATGCAGGTCACGACCGATCACTCGCTCGTGCAGGAGCTCGTCGCGGCGGGCCGCCTCAGCGAAGAGGAGGCCGAGACGCACCCGTACAGCAACGTGATCACGCGGGCGGTGGGGCCGACCGAGCGCGTGTCGCCCGACTACGTGCGCATCGACATCCAGCAGGGCGATCGCTATGTGATCTGTTCCGACGGCCTCACGAAAGAGCTCACCGACTACGGCATCCTGCACTTCCTGCACGAGCATGCCGACCCGGGTGATGCGACCGCCGCGATGATGGCGGCGGCGCTCGAGAACGGCGGGCGCGACAACGTGTCCATCGTCATCGTCGACGTGCTCTCGTTCGACGGCCCCGCCTCCGAATAGGCAGCGCGCTCACAATCGCCGGATCCACCGGATCCGTCCACATTCGCGTCATCCGCCGCGCGCACGGCGGAGCGGATCCGGTTGGATGGCGGCATGCCATTCGCGCCCGTCGAGACCACCGCCGCGTCGGTCACCCACCGGCTCGCGGAGCCGCTCGAGCTGCCCGACCTTCCGGCCGCCCCCGCGCGGCGGCCGTTCCCGCTGGTCGCGTCGATCGTGCCGGTCATCGGAGCCGTGGTCATGTGGCAGGTCACCGGATCCGTGTTCATGCTGTGGTTCGCGGCCCTGGGCCCGTTCATGGCGGTCGCATCTCTCGTCGACGGCGCGCGCGGTGCGCGGCGCGAACGGCGCATCGCCGAGCGCGAGCTCGCGGACGCGTGCGAACGCGTGCGGCAGGCCGTCGAGACGCGGCATGCCGAGGAGCGCGAGCTGCGTCGCGCGACGACGCCCGATGCCGCACGCGCGGCGGCGCACGACGGGTGGCTGTGGCGGCGCCAGGGGCCGCTCGTGATCGGTGTCGGCCGGGCCGAGAGCCTCGTGCGCGTCACCGGTGGGGAGGGCGAGGCCGCCGAGCAGCTGCGCCGCGACGCGGCCGGCCTGCCCGAGGCGCCCGTGACCGTCGAATGGGAGAACGGCGTCTGCGTGCGCGGCGACGACGTCGCAGCGCGCGCAGTCGTGCGTGCGCTCGTCGTCCAGCTGATCCTGCGTCACCCGCCGTCGGCCGTGCGGCTGCTCGATGAGCCGCTCGGGGAATCGTGGGCCGAGGCGGCGCCGCACCGAGCGGCCGATGTCGCGCCCGACGCCGCGAAGGTGGCCGTCATCCTGGCCGGGGATCCCGTGCCGGCGGGCGCCGATGCGGTGATCGCACTCGCGCGGCCCGGAGAACCGATTCCGCACGAGTGCGCGGCGCTCGTCGAGATGGCGTCCGGTCTGAACGGCGCGCTCGTCGCGGACGGCGGCGACATCCCGCTCGCGCTCGAGGCCGTCTCGCAGGAACAGGCGCAGCGCCTCGCGGGCGGCATGGCCTCTCGCGAGCGTCAGTCGGCCACGACGCTTCCGCAGGGCCCGATTCCGCTCGCGCACGTGCTGTCGCGCGGCGCGGACGAGCACGACGCCGACCGCGCTCCCGCCGGTCTGCGCGCCGTGGTGGGGCTCGCGGCGCACCTGCCCGATGAGACCCCGGACCTCGTGGCGCTCGACCTCGTGGCCGACGGTCCGCACGCGGTCGTCGTCGGCACGACGGGCGCGGGCAAGAGCGAGTTCCTCACGACCTGGATCGCGTCGATCGCGGCCCACCACGCGCCCGAGCAGGTCGTCTTCCTGCTCGGCGACTTCAAGGGCGGCACGGCGTTCGATCACCTGCAGAGCCTGCCGCACGTCACGGGCGTGCTGACCGACCTCGACGGCGGCGGCGCTCGGCGCGCGGTCGAGGGGCTGCGCGCCGAGATCCGGCGCCGCGAGCGCGCCATCGCCGGCGCGGGCGCGCGCGACATCGGCGATCCGCGGGTGCGGCTCGCTCGGCTCGTGATCGTCATCGACGAGTTCGCGGCGCTGCTTCAGGAGAACCCCGATCTTCATCAGGTCTTCACCGATGTCGCGGCCCGAGGCCGGGCGCTCGGCATGCACCTCGTGCTCGGCACGCAGCGCGCATCGGGCATCCTGCGCGACGCGCTGCTCGCGAACAGCCCGCTGCGGGTGGCGCTGCGGGTGGCGGAGGACCGCGAGAGCTCCCAGCTCGTGGGAACGGATCTCGCCGCACGCATCCCCGGCGATGCGGCGCATCGCGGGATCGGATATGTGCGCCGCGCGGGCGACGTGGCGGCCTCGGCTGCGCGGTTCGCTCTCACGCGACCCGACGACCTCGTGCGCATCGAGAAGATGCGCCCCGGCGCCGCGCCCGCAGCGGGGCCGCTCCTTGCGCCGCTGCCGCGCGAGTGGCGCCCGGCGGATCCCGTGACCGATGGGGCGAGCATCGTGCTCGGGCTCGCCGACGACCCGGCTGAGCAGCGTCAGATCGAGGCGACGCTCCGGCCCGGAACCGATCGCGGGGTCTTCGTCATCGGCGGAGCGGGCTCGGGCAAGTCGTCGCTCGCGCGTTGGGTCGCGGGGGTCGCGGGCGAGCACGGCAGACGGGTGATCTCGGTGCCGCGCGACAACGAGGGGGCGTGGGATGCGCTCGTCGCGGCGGAGCAGGATCCGCCCGAGCTGTTCGTCGTCGACGACGCCGACGCGCTGCTCGCCCGCTTCCCCGCCGAGTACGCGCAGGTCGCGGGGGAGCGGCTCGAGACGATCGTGCGCGACGCCGGGGCGACGGGCACGACGATCGTGCTCACGGCGGCCCGCCTGTCCGGCGCCGTCTCGAAGATCGCCGAGGTCATGCCGCGCCGCGCCGTTCTATCGCTCGCAACGGTGCACGACCACCTCGCCGCGGGCGCCGACCGGGCCCTGTTCGACGCCGCCCGTCCGCCCGGCCGCGCCGTGCTCGATGGGTACGACACGCAGCTGGCGCTCCCGCCCGACGAACCGGCGCCTCGCCCGGAGGACGATCCCGTCGACAGGTGGCACCCGAGCGCCGCTGTGACGGGGCTCGTGCTGCGTGCGGCGGCGCGCCGCATGCCCGCGCTGCGGGCGGCGTGGGAGCCCGAGGCGTCGCTCGTGCTCGTCGACGAGCTGGCTCCCGGGGTCGACCTCGAGGCGCTCGCGGCGGAGAAGAAGCTCGTGATCTGCGGCGACGGCGACGCCTGGCAGCGTCAATACGCCCTTCTGCAGCGCGTGCGGTCGTCGGGCGACATGGTCGTCGGATCCGATTGCGCCAGCGAGCTGCGCACGATCGTGGGCGAGCGCGAGCTGCCGCCGTACGCCCGCCCGCGCGCCGCACGGGCATGGCTCATCGCCGCGGGAGAGGCCCCGGAGCGGATCGTGCTTCCGTGAGAGACGTCACACGACCGAACGGATCACTCCGACGGTCCGGCCCCCGCCCATGATCCGCAGGCCGGGGCGCTCTGCGGCCGCGCGGGCGACCTCCTGCACCGAGATCGCGCCCGTGCGCGCGAGCAGCGCGAGCGCGACGAGCGATGCCGCTCGGTTCGAACCGTCGAGCACCTTGACCGCCACGGTCGTGCCGTTCTGGGCCACGAGCACCTGCACGCCCTCGGCGCCCTTCTTCGAGAAGATCTCGAAGCGCTCCATCGTGAGCGTGTCATCGCCGCCCGGCCCTTCGACGACCCACGGGTTCTCGCGGGCGGCGCGGAGCAGCGTCGCGCCCGCGCGATGCAGCGCGAACGGTGAGCGGTCGCTCGCCGTTCCCACGCGGCTCAGGCCCCGGGCGAGCGACTCGAGCGACATGGCGTGCACCGGCGCACCGCATCCGTCGATCACGGTGCCGGCGACCTTCGTGCCGGTGAGGCGCTCGACGACCTCGCGGATGTGCGCCTGCAGCGGGTGCGCCGGGTCGAGATACGTCGCGGTGTCCCAGCCGTTGACGCGGCAGGCCGTCAGCATGGCGGCGTGCTTGCCCGAGCAGTTGTGCCGGATCCGCGACTTCTCGGCACGATCGCGCACCATCTCGCGCCGCGCGGCCGAGCTCGTCGGCCACGACGGCGGGCACTGCAGCTCGTCCTCGCTCAGCCCGATCTCGGTGAGCATGTCGCGCACGATCGCGGCATGCGCATCCGTGCCGTCGTGACTCGCCGTCGCGATGGCCAGCCGTTCGCCGGTGAGGGCCGCGCCGGCCGTGACGCTCGCGATGGCCTGCAGCGGCTTCAGCGAGGAACGGGGCAGGATCAGGGCCGCGGGATCTCCGTGGGCGGCGACGGTCTCGCCGTCGGGATCGAGCACGATGGCCGACCCGACGTGGCGCGATTCGATGAAGCCGCCGCGCTCGACGACGGCGAGCTCGGCGGCGCGGGACGCGGGAAACGTTTCTGCGGAAGCCACCCGACAAGCCTAAACTCGGCGCCATGAGCGCACACCGCTATGCCGTGACATCGACGTGGACGGGCAACACCGGATCCGGCACGTCGGGGTACCGCGATTACCGCCGCGACGTGACCCTCTCGGTCAGCGGCAAGCACGATCTGCTCGCGTCAGCCGACCGCACGTTCCACGGCGACGCCGAGCGATGGAATCCCGAGGACATGCTGCTCGCCGCGCTCAGCGAGTGCCACCTCCTGAGCTACCTGCACGCCTGCACCGCGCGCGGCGTCGTCGTGACCGAATACGTCGATGACGCGGAGGGGCTGCTCATCCTCGAGGGCAGGGCGGGCAGATTCGCATCCGCGACGCTGCGCCCGCGCGTGTCGGTCGCGGATCCGTCGATGATTCCCGAGGCGCTGAGCGCGCACGACGACGCCCACGCCTGGTGCTTCATCGCCAACAGCGTGAGCTTCCCGGTGTCGGTGGAGCCGGTCGTCACTTCCGCTCGTGGGGCAGCGCCCGCTTGATCTTCTCGACGGCGCCCTGGGCGGGCAGCTCGTTGTAGACGCCTGCGAGCTCCTGGCCGGAGAGGGCGTGGATCGCCGCCATGATCTCGTCGGTCGCGGTGCGGCGCGCGCGGCCCGAGTTCGCGCCGTGGTGCGAGAGTTCGATCGGCTCGCCGAACTTCACGACGACGCGCTCCCGCAAAGACGGCATCTTCGCACCGACGGGCATGACGCGGTCGGTGCCGATGAGGCCGATCGGCACGACAGGGGCGCCGGTCTCGAGCGCGAGGAAGGCGACGCCCGTGCGGCCCTTGTACAGCCGTCCATCGCGCGATCGGGTTCCCTCGGGATGCAGGGCGATCGCGGCTCCGGATTCGAGGATGGCCTTCTGCTGTTCGAGGGCCTCCATCGCGGCCTGACCGACGCCCCGGTCGACCGGCGTCGCGCCGACGGCCGTGAAGAACGTGCGCGAGAGCCACCCCTTGACGCCCGTGCCGGTGAAGTACTCCGACTTCGCCAGGAAGTGCACCGCCCGCGGGGCCGCCGCGATCGGAATCGCGAACGAGTCGATCACCGACAGGTGGTTGCTCGCGAAGATCACGGGGCCGGATTTCGGGATGAGGTCCTTGCCCTCGACGCGCGGCCGGTACAGGGCGCGCGCGAGCGGCGCGAGGGCCCTGCGGCCGAACGAATAGACCCAGCTGGGTGTGTGGGGGTGAGCCTCGGCAGGATCGGACATCCTTTCAGGATACGGCCCGTACATTCCGACACGGGAATCCATCGGACGTGCGCGGGATCAGCCCATCCATAGTCGTCATGCGGCAGGATGGGCGGGTACGCCCACGAAAAAGAGGTCACCACCGTGCGTCAACGCTCCATCGCGGCACTGTCTGCCGCAGCCCTGTCCGTGCTCGTGCTGGCGGGGTGCTCGTCGGATTCCGAGCCCTCGGCGGACGACGCGACACCGAGTGCGGAGGCGACCGAGGCGGCCGCCGACCTGTGCGACTCCGCCGCCCCGGGCGGCGACGACATCGACGCGGTCGAGGTGTCGGGCGAGTTCGGCTCCGAGGCGAAGGTCTCGTTCGACGCGCCCCTGGAGCTCAGCGAGATCGAGCGCTCGGTGATCACCGAGGGCTCGGGCGACGAGCTCGAGGCGGGCGAGTACATCACCTATGCGGCGACCGTCTATGACGCCGAGTCGGGGGAGAAGGTCGGCAGCGAGGGCTACGACGAGCTCTCCGCCCTCCCAGCGAGCGTCGAGGCGAACAACATCTTCGGCATGGCGCTCGGCTGCGCGACGCCCGGCACGCGCGTGGCCTTCACGTTCCCCGGCCAGACCGCGCAGGACGGCACCACGGTGGCGTCGCAGGTCTACGTGCTCGACTTCTTCGACCGCGCCGAGACGCAGGCGTGGGGCGAGCCGCAGGATGCGCCGGACGGCTTCCCCGACGTGCAGCTGGGCGAGGACGGCGAGCCGACCGTGACGATCCCCGACGGCCTCGAGGTCCCGAAGGAGACCGAGGTCGCCACGCTCCTCAAGGGCGACGGCGAGACCGTGACCGAGGGCGACACGGTCTTCCTGCAGTACAAGGGCGTCAAGGCCTCCGACGGCGAGGAGTTCGACTCCAGCTGGTCGCGCGGCGCCCCCACGGCGCTTCCGGCGGCCGCCGGAAGCGTGATCGAAGGCTTCGCGAAGGCGATGATCGGCCAGGAGGTCGGCTCGCAGGTGATCGCGGTCATCCCGAAGGCCGAGGCATATGGCACCGCCGAGGGCCACGAGCTGCAGGACGAGGATCTGATCTTCGTCGTCGACATCCTCGGCACGATGCACGCCGCCGAGTAGCGCCATGCGCCGCGTGATCGTCCTGGGATCGACCGGCTCGATCGGCACCCAGGCCCTCGACGTCATCCGCCGCAACCCCGACCTCTTCGAGGTCGCGGGTCTCACCGCCGGTTCGCGGGCGACGCAGCTCGCGGAGCAGGCCGCGGAGTTCGGCGTCGCGCACACGGCCCTCGGCGCGAGCGATGCCGCCGAGCTCGTGCGCGAGGTCGACGCCGACGTGGTGCTCAACGGCATCACGGGATCCGTGGGGCTCGGCCCGACCCTCGCGGCGCTCGAATCCGGACGCACGCTGGCGCTCGCGAACAAGGAATCGCTCATCGTGGGCGGCCCGCTCGTGAAGCGCCTCGCGGCCCCCGGCCAGATCGTCCCCGTCGACTCGGAGCACTCCGCGATCGCGCAGGCGCTCCGATCGGGGTCGGCCGAGGAGGTGCGCCGCCTCGTCGTCACCGCCTCGGGCGGGCCGTTCCGAGGCCGCCGCCGCAGCGAGCTCGTCGACGTGACGCCCGAACAGGCGCTCGCCCACCCCACATGGGACATGGGGCGCGTCGTCACGACGAACTCCGCGACGCTCGTGAACAAGGGGCTCGAGGTCATCGAAGCGCACCTGTTGTTCGACGTGCCGCTCGACCGGATCGACGTGGCCGTGCATCCGCAGTCGATCGTGCACTCGATGGTGGAGTTCATCGACGGATCCACGATCGCGCAGGCCTCGCCGCCCGACATGCGCCTGCCGATCGCTCTCGGCATGGCGTGGCCGCATCGCGTGGCCGGGGTCGGGGCGCCGCTCGACTGGGCCACGGCGTCGAGCTGGACGTTCGAGCCGCTCGACGACGAGGCGTTCCCCGCCGTCGCGCTCGCGAAGCGCGTGGGCGCCGCGGGCCGCACGTTTCCGGCCGTGTTCAACGCGGCGAACGAGCAGGCGGTCGATGCGTTCCACGACGGACGGCTGTCGTTCCCCTCGATCGTCGAGACGATCGAGCGCGTCGTCGACCGGCACGAGGCTCCGTCGGAGCTCACGCTCGACACCCTCGCCGAGGCGGAGGCCTGGGCCCGGCGCACGGCCGACCAGCTGATCGGCGCCTGACGGCGCCGCACCGCCGCACGCCCGCCGACGACCCGGTGCCGCATGCAGGAGTACGGCAGTTCGGCGCGGGCTCCGCGTGTTCGCGCCCGGTGCGACCGGCAATCGGCCGACATTGCCGTACTCCTGCATCGGTGCCCGCGGTGGTTGTCGTTCAGCGGTTCCCTGCCGCGCGCGTGAGACGATGGACGGCGTGATCGACACGCCTCGCATCCGCCGCACACCGCCCGTGATGCTGCGCCCCGAGCGGCCCACCTCCTGCCGCCTCATCGCCCTCGCCGACCGCATCGGCGGTGCCGCCTCGGCCGACGCGGAGGTGACCGGCATCACCGTGTCGTCGAGCGATCTCGCTCCCGGCGACGTCTTCGTGGCGATTCGGGGCGCGAACCGGCACGGCGCCGAGTTCGCCGCCGCGGCCGCGGCGAACGGTGCAGCGGCGATCCTGACGGATGCAGAGGGCGCCGACATCGCGAGCGGATCCGGCCTCCCGATGCTCGTCGTCGACGATCCGCGCGGCGTGCTGAGCGCGGCCGCGATGGCGATCTACCGCACGTCTGCGCGCGACGGCATTCCTCTGCTGCTCGCGACGACCGGCACGAACGGCAAGACGAGCGTCACGCACCTGCTCGAGGGCATGCTCACCCAGATCGGCGTCGTCGCAGGCGCATCGACATCCGCCGAGCGCGTGGTCGCCGGCGAGCGTGTGGTCGCCGGCCTGACGAGCCCCGAGGCCAGCGAGCTCCACGCTCTGATCGCCCGCATGCGCGAGCGCCGCGTCGAGGCCTTCGCGGTCGAGGTCAGCGCGCAGGCGGTGACGCGCCACCGCGTCGACGAGATCGTGTGGGACGTGATCGGCTTCACGAACCTCACCCATGAGCACTTCGACGACTACGGCGACATGGAGACGTACTACCAGGCGAAGGCGCCGCTGTTCCGCGCGGACCGCAGCCGCCGGGCCGTCGTGTCGCTCGACTCCGCCCCGGGCGAGCGCATCGCGGCCGAGGCCGACATCCCCGTGACGACGATCGCGACGCTCGGCATCGCCGAGCTCGACGCGTACGCGCGCGCGGAGTGGAAGGTCGAGGTCACGAGCGAGGCGCAGAGCGGCACCGGCTTCCGGCTGACCGCCCCTGACGGACGCCGCCTCGAGACCACGGTTCCGGTGATCGGCGCGCACATGGCCGCCAATGCGGGGCTCGGCATCGTGATGATGCTCGAGGCCGGATACGACTGGGACCGCATCGCGACCGGACTGGCGGGCGGGATCCATGCGTGGGTGCCGGGCCGCACGCAGCTCGTCTCCGGGCCCGACGGACCCGCCGTGTACGTCGACTTCGGCCACACGCCCGACGCCTTCGAGAAGACGCTCGCGGCCGTGCGCCGCGTGACGCCGGGCCGCGTTCTGATGCTCTTCGGGGCCGACGGCGACCGCGACAGGACGAAGCGGTACGACATGTCGCGCACCGCGCTCGAGGGCAGCGACATCACCGTGATCACCGATCACCACCCGCGCTTCGAGGACGCCGCGTCGATCCGGCGCGCGCTCGTCGACGCGGCGCGCGACGTGGATCCGGACCACGAGGTGCACGAGGTCTCGCCGCCCGAAGAGGCGATCGTGACGGCCGTCTCGCTGGTGGGGCCGGGAGACGCGATCGTCTGGGCCGGACCCGGGCACCAGAACTACCGCGACATCGAGGGCACGCAGTGGGCGTACTCGGCGCGGGAGCTCGCCCGCCGGGCGCTGCTCGACGCCGGATGGGAAGCGCTGGAGCGCGCCTGGCCGAATCCGTACGGAGACTGATGTCGGTCATCCTCTTCATCGCGGGCGTGCTCGTCATGCTCGTCGGCCTCGGCGTGTCGATCGCGCTGCACGAACTGGGGCACATCCTGCCCGCGAAGGCGTTCGGCGTGCGCGTCGGCCAGTACATGATCGGGTTCGGGCCGACGCTGTGGTCGAAACGGGTCGGCGAGACCGAGTACGGCTTCAAAGCGCTGCCGCTCGGCGGATTCATCTCGATCGCCGGCATGTATCCGCCGAGCCCCGAGGCGGACGGCCGGAAGAAGCGCGTCTGGTCGACGCTCGTGCAGGACGCGCGGGAGCAGAACGACGAGACGATCGCCGAGGCCGGGGAGCGCACGCTCTACCGGTTGGCGACGTGGAAGCGCGTCGTCGTGATGCTCGGCGGGCCGTTCATGAACCTGCTGCTGGCGGTCGCGATCTTCTCGGGGCTGCTCAGCGGCCTCGGCGTGATGCAGTCGACGACGACCGTCGCGAGCGTGTCGGAATGCGTGGTCGCAGCGGGCGCGGAGCGCACCGAGTGCGAGCCGGGCGACGCGCCGACGCCCGCGGCCGAGGCCGGCCTCGAACCCGGCGACACGATCACGAGCGTCGACGGCACGGCCGTGTCGACGTTCGACGAGGCCTCCGCGATCATCCGCGAACGGGCCGACTCGACGATCCCGATCGGCATCGAGCGCGACGGATCCGCGCAGACGCTGAAGATCACCCCGATCCTCGCCGAGAACGAGTACACGAACGACCACGGCGAGGTCGTCACGGGCGAGGTCGGCTTCGTCGGATTCAGCCCGACCTCGCAGCGGGTGAAGCAGCCGTTGTGGGCCGGTGCCCAGCAGGCGCTCGACAACACCGTCGCCGTCGGCGAGGTGATCGTGCAGCTGCCGGTGAAGCTCTACGACGTCGCGGTCGACCTGTTCACGGGGCAGGATCGGGATCCCGACGGGCCGATCAGCGTGATCGGCGTCGGTCGCATCGCGGGCGAGGTCGCGGCGACGGAAGCGCCGATCGTCGACCGCGCGGCGTTCCTGCTGAACATCCTCGGCGCCGTGAACATCGCGCTGATGATGTTCAACCTGATCCCGCTGCTGCCGCTCGACGGCGG
>DXAM01000065.1 GCA_019117025.1 Candidatus Microbacterium stercoravium
TCAGCACGACGCCGCGCTGCGCGAGGAATTCGGGTGGGAGGCCGAGTCATGACCGTGCTGCAGGGCATGACGTGGGATCACCCGCGCGGCTACGCATGCGTCGTCGCGGCGTCCGCCGAGTACGCGCGCACCACGGGGATCGAGATCCGCTGGGAGAAGCACCCGCTGCGCGCCTTCGAGGAGGCGCCGATCGAACAGCTCGCGACTGGCAGGGTTGGCGTATTCGAACCCCGTGAATGCTCGTTGTTAGGTCTGCCGGTCGGCGGCGTAGTTGGCCCAGGAGCCGCCAGCGTTCGCGCTGATGCGGACGATAGTGAGTGGGCGCAGTCCGAGGACGCCGGCGAGCATGGCAGGCGGGATCTCTCGGGTGAGCTGCTCGGCAGCTGCCAGGCGCAGTTGCCTCGGCTGGATGCCGAGGGTTCGGCGCAGCCGGTTCGCGAGAGCGTTCTGGGTGATGTGGGTGCCGGCGTGGTTGCCGGGGAACAGCCATCGGGTCGGGAGTTGCTCGGCCGTGCCGGCGCGGCGGCGGATGGGGAGTTGGCGGATCACGGTCGCGAACGGCTCGGGCAGTTCGAGCGCGTCGGTGCCGAGGGCCAGGCTCGTGCCGGTCTCCGTGACGGTCACGTCGTCGGTGGTGAGCGCGACGACCCGGTTCACCGGTTGTGCGTAGAGCACGATGAGCGCGGCGGCGATCCGGTCGGCGGGATCGAGGGTGTCGTCGGTGGTCAGCCGCCGTGCGATCTGCCAGCGCTGCTCGGCGTCCAACGGTGTGACGGGCTTTCCGACGTAGGTGGGCGGGAGCTCGATCCGGCGAGGCAGCTGACGGTTCTGGCGTGCCCAGGTCAGGAACGGGCGGACGACGTGTCGGATCGCGCCGGGGCCAGCGAACCACGAGTCGATGTCGTGCTGGGTTATCTCGCCCAGATGCATTCCGGCGTCTTGCAGCCCGGTGAGGAAAGCGACGACCTGCTCGACCTGGCGGGTGGCGTTGCGGACGCTGATGTCGGCGCGCTGTTGCTCGTCCAGAGTCCGCAGCCGTGGCAGGACCTTCCAGTTGAGCCAGCGCGTCACGAGCTGTCGGTGCTCGTGATCCAGCGGTGCGGTCAGGTCCGGGATGCGAGCTTCGAGACGACGCAGGCCTCGATGAGGGTCCGGCTCGAGGAGCCCTGCGGCGATCAGCAGCGCTCGCAGATGCTCGGCCGCTCGGCGCTGAGGGAACCTGTCGAGGGAGTCGTGGCTGAGCGGGATGCGGCCGGTGTCGAGGTCGCGCAGCAGGTCGCGGGTGCGGGCCAGCCAGCGGCGGGTCGTGAGAGGTTCCGCAGCGAGAATCGACGTGCGCAGCGGGGCGAGCACGCCGTCGCCCGTGAGTACGCGGTCAAGGTGCCGCCTCAGCGCGCAGGGGTTGCAGACGTGGTTCCCGTCGACGCCGACGAGGAGGACGTCGCCGCGGTCGCAGTCCGGGCAATGTTTCCGGGCGCGTTCGCGACACCATCGGCAACGGCCCTCGACATCGAGCAGCCGATCTGGTTTCTGGCAGCCGGTGCAGTCGCCGCGGATCCGGCCGACGCCCTTGCTGCAACGCGAGCAGAGCCCACGTCCGGGCATCGCGGCGCGTTCGCAGAGCTGACAGGTCCGTTCCGTCACTTGCCGCGGGTGATCTCCGCGCGCCGCGGGGTGCGGGCCTTGGCCTGCGTCGGGACCGTGGTGGGCTTCCCGCTGGTGCCGGTCGCTCTCGTGGCTGCGGTCTCGGCGACGGGCTCGATGAGGTCGTTCGGTGTGCAGCCGAGAATGTCGCAGAGCGCGGTCAGGGTGCGCAGGCTCAACCTCTCCGGCGTTCCGGTGACGAGCCGATATACCTGGGCTTCAGACAAGACGACGCCGCGCTCGGCGAGCAGCGGCACCAGTGTCGTCGTGGCGAACATCTCCTGCTCGGCCATCAGCCGGCGTAGGTGCCATCGGTATGCCAGGCGGGGCTGGGGTGTGCGTGCCATCGTGTTCCTCCTCGGGGTCTCACTCGGTCTCGGGCTGGAAGGCGCGGTCGAGGGCTCGGCGCAGCGCCTTGTTCTTGTAGTCGGCGCCGACGGTCGTGTAGATCGCGGTCGTCGAGCCCCAGGAATGGCCGAGTTGCTGCTGCACGAACAGATGGTCGAAGCCGTCTTCGAGCAGATGCGTCGCATACGAGTGGCGCAGGCAGTGCGGGCCAAGGTTCCGGTCCAGGCCGATCGCGTCCCGGTACTCGGCGAACCGGCGCGAGATCGCATCCGCGCTGACGCGGGCGCGTCGCTCAGTCGGCCACAACGCCGTGCCCGTCGCGTACACGGTTCCCGATGCATCCGCCCTGCTGCACGCTGCGGATGTCTGCGGGGCCGTCGGCCTCGGGCGCGAGATCGACCGAGGACCCGGCAGGCACGGACTGAGCAACGCCCTGTTCCTCTACGTGCGCGACCCCGACCAGCACCGCATCGAGCTGTTCACCACGCACTACCAGTTCATCGACCTCGAGACTCCTCCCATCCGCTGGGACGTCAGCGACCCGCAGCGCGCCCAGCTGTGGGGCATGCCCGCATCCGAGCGCTGGTTCTTCGAGGCGAGCGAGTTCCCGGCAGAGCCCGTTCAGGAGCCCTTGCTCAAGGCGAACCCCGAGACGCTCGAGGAGTACCTCGGGCTGCACTGAGGTCGGCGCACGCGGGCCGGAATACACCCCGCTCGAACCGCCTCCGATCTGCAAGCGCTTGCATGAGATGCGCATGCAGATTCTCAAGAATCCGCTGCCGATCCTCAACGATCTGATCCGAGCGGTATGGAAGCGCTTGCAATCTCGTACCTCGTCTGCTTACGGTCGCCACTGCGTTTGCCGGGCGACACCGCCCGACGCGCGACATGAAGTTCAGCGAAGAACGAGGGAGGAACCATCCCATGTCCGACACATCTCTGAGCAAGAGCAGACCCCGCCGGCGCGCACGCACTGCGATCGCGATCGTCGTCGGTTCGATGATGGCAGTCGGAGCTGCCGCAGCGTCCGTGCCCGCGGTCGCGGCCACATCGCAACCGCCTGCGTCCGTGCCATCCGACAGCGGGGGCGGCGACGTGATCGCCAACATGTTCCAGTGGACCTGGAACTCGGTGGCAGAGGAGTGCACCGGCTCGCTCGGCCCCGCCGGGTACGGCTATGTGCAGGTCTCACCGCCCCAGGAGAACATCCAGGGCACCGAATGGTGGACGTCGTACCAGCCCGTGAGCTACCAGATCGAGTCGAAGCTCGGCACGCGCGCGGAGTTCGCCGCGATGGTCGAGACCTGTCGCACCGCAGGCGTCGGCGTCGTCGCGGATGCCGTGATCAACCACATGACCGGCGCCAACAACGGCTCCGGCACCGGTGTCGCCGGCTCGTCGTTCGGCATCGACGACTTCCCCGGCCTGTACGGGGCGGACGACTTCAACGACTGCCGCGAGGACATCGAAGACTACGGCGACCGCGACGAGGTGCAGAACTGCCGCCTGGTCTCGCTGCAGGATCTGCGCACCGGTTCCGACGGCGTCCGCTCGACGATCGCCGGCTACCTGAACGACCTGATCTCGCTCGGGGTGAGCGGCTTCCGCATCGATGCCGCCAAGCACATTCCGGCCGAGGACCTCGAGGCGATCAAGTCGAAGCTCAGCGACCCCGATGCGTTCTGGGTGCACGAGGTCATCGGCGCCGCCGGCGAGCCCATCCAGCCGTCGGAGTACCTCGGCAGCGGCGACTCGCACGAGTTCGACTACGCCCGTGATCTCAAGTCGCGCTTCGACGGGCAGATCAGTCAGCTCAACGGCATCGCCGAGGGCAAGCTCGATTCCGACCGGGCGGGTGTCTTCGTCGACAACCACGACACCGAGCGCAACGGCGAGACCATGAACTACAAGTTCGGGGCGAAGTACCTGCTCGCGAACGCGTTCATGCTCTCGTGGCCGTACGGTTCGCCGAGCGTCTACAGCGGGTACACGTTCGACGACAAGGATGCCGGTGCTCCCGGCGCGACGGGCACCAGCGTTCCGGATGCCTCGTGCGACTCGGCCGAGTGGACCTGCACGCACCGTGCGACCGAGGTCACCGGCATGGTCGGCTTCCACAACGAGGTCGCCGGCACCGAGGTGACCGACTGGTGGGACGACGGCGACAACCACATCGCCTACGGGCGCGGTGAGAGCGGCTATGTCACGATCAACAACTCGGATGCCGCAGTCACCCGCACCTACGAGACGTCGCTGCCGGCCGGCACGTACTGCGACGTGGTCGCCTCCTCCACCTGCGAGGAGACCTACACGGTCGATTCGGACGGCACCTTCACGGCGACCGTGCCCGCATACGGCGCGCTCGCACTGCACGTCGGCAAGACCACCACCGGTGGTGGCGGCGGCGATGACGGTGACGACGACGGCGACAACGGTGACGGCGGCGACGACGGCGAGGGCGGCGACGAGGAAGCCGGCTCGACCACCGTCTACTACTCGACCGCGAACGACTGGGCCGCGTACAACATCCACTACCAGGTCGGTTCCGGCGAGTGGACGGCGGCGCCGGGCGAGCCTCTCGCCGAGGCCTGCACTGGCTGGGTGAAGCACGAGATCGACCCCGACGGCGCCACGATCACCGCGGCGTTCAACGACGGCGGCGGCACCTGGGACAACAACTCCGGGCAGGACTACACGCTCTCCGGCACGGACATCTCGGTGTCGGCCGATGGCGTCACCGAGGAGAACCCGTGCTGAGCGACGCGCAGCGCTGAGTTCGATGACGGCGGCAAGGCCGCGCCTTCCGGAAGTCGGGAGGGGCGGCCTTGTCACGTCAAGCGACGTCGATGCCGTCGCACGAGCGCGGATGACAAGGGCCTCGAGTAGGGGATGATCGAAGGACCATGGCATCCCTTCTCGACCCCGCGACGCTTCCCGAGGACTGCGATGCGGATGCCGTCTACACGGCGTTCGTGGAATGGGCCGAGGCCACCGGCATCCAGCTCTATCCCGCGCAGGACGAAGCGGTCATCGAGATCGTCTCGGGCAACAACCTGATCCTCTCGACCCCGACCGGCACGGGGAAGTCGCTCGTCGCCATCGGCGCTCATTTCGCCGCTCTCGTCGAAGGTCGACGCAGCTACTACACCGCGCCGATCAAGGCGCTGGTGAGCGAGAAGTTCTTCGCACTGTCGGCTACGTCGACGAGCTCGTCAGCGTCTTGAACGACGACGGGCAGACCGTGCTCGTGCTCACCCACATCTATCTGGTCAACAAGCGCGGCGCGCACTGATCTCCCCCGCGCGACGGATGTGCGAGCGGGCTGCTCGCGCGAGCATGGGAGCATGAACGCCGCAGACCTGTACTCACCGCACGACGTGCGACCCGGGATCCCTCCCGCCCGCGTGAGCTGGGGATCCGTCGCGACCTTCGGCGCGATCGCCATCGCCCTCGGCTGGCTCGTGTGCCTGCCGCTGTGGCTGGGCGATGGCCTCGCGTCCCCGATGTTCCAGCTGATCGCCGCCGTGCTGATGGCGACGCCGACGGTCGCCGCCCTCGTCGTGGTCTTCACGACCGTGCCGAAGGGCGGGCGCGCCCGCTATCTCGGGCTGCTGCCGTTCCGGCCGGTCGGCCGCAAGATCCTGCTCTTCCTGCTGTGGCCCGTCTTCTTCCTCGCGATCGCCTTCGGCGCGATGCTCCTCGCCTCGGCCCTCGGGTGGAGCGAGTTCGACGCCGACCTGACGATGCTGCGCGAGCAGCTCGCCGCCCTCGGCACCGACGACGTGCCGCTCTTCCTCACGATGCAGTTCCTCGCCGTGCCGCTGGTCGTGATCCAGGGAACCGTCACCGCGTTCGGGGAGGAGCTCGGGTGGCGCGGCTACCTCACGACCGCCCTGTCGCCGCTCGGCTTCTGGCGCTCCGCGCTCATCATCGGCACGGTGTGGGGCGTGTGGCACGCGCCCATCATCCTGCTCGGCTACAACTTCAACCGCACCGACCTGCTGGGCGTCGTCTACATGGTCGTCTTCTGCCTCGTCGTGGGCGTGCTGCTGCAGTGGAGCAGGTACTTCACCCGCAGCGTGTGGCCGGCCGCCGTCGGGCACGGTGCGCTGAACGCCACGTTCACCTACCCGCTGTTCTGGGCGACGCCCGACTTCGACGCCGTCACGGGATCGGCGCTCGGCGCCCCCGGCTGGATTCTCATGGGCGCAGTCATCGTCATCCTCATCGCCTGCCGGGCGTTCCGCCCCGAGCGCGACTGGACGCCGAAGCGGGATCCGCGGTTTCAGATCTCGTCGAAGGGCACCGAGGCGTAGGCCGCGCGCACGCGGTCGAACGCCGGATGATCCGTCGGCCAGGCGACCTCATCGATCGACGCGATCGGCCGGATCCCCGCACCGGATCCGCTCGCGAACGCCGCGTCCATGCGGGGGAGGTCGTCGAGGGCCACGGTTTCGGACGCCCCGCCGACCAGCGTTCGGGTGACGCCCTGCAGGGCATCGCCATCGGCCCAGATGATGTCGCCGTCGTGCACGAAGCCCAGGTTCCAGGTGGGGCCCTCGGACAGGCGCCCGGCGCCGTCGACGAAGACCGCGTCGTCGAAGCCGGCGCGCTGGGCGAGGCGCCGCTCGTAGAGGGATCCGAAGAGACCCGTGTGCTTGATCTCGGGACTCTGCCGCCCGAACGGGGTCGAGCGCACCCGCAGCGGTGACGGCGATCCGGACGGTGCGCCGCGGGGCGAGATGAGGATCCGCGGCGACGCATCGGCTCCCGGCCGCTCGAGGGTGAGCGACGGATCGAACAGCGTGACGCGCACGATGACGTTCTCGGGCTCGTCGGCGATCGCCTCGCGGATCCGCCGCCGCACCAGATCCGTGTCGAGCGCGATGTCGAACAGCGCGCGGCCATCGATGACGAGACGGTCGAGGTGCAGGGCCAGGCCGCGCACGCCGCCGCGGTGCACCCGCATGGTCGTGAAGTGCGCGAGGCCCGCGAACGCGAAGGCCCGCATGTCTGCGGCAGAGGGCGGGAGGCCGTCGATCAGCTCCATGGCTCCAGTGTGGCACCCGCACGAGTACGGCACACGGCTCCGATCTGCGGCTTCACCGGCCGGATCCGGGCGCTGCCGCGCCGATCTGCCGTAGTTGTGCATCGGGGGCGCGGCAGAATGGAGCCATGTCGCGCCCGCGCGTCCTGCTCGTGGACAACTACGACTCCTACACCGGCAGCCTCGAGCAGCTGATCTGGGAGGTGTCGGGCGCGCGTCCGCACCTGGTGCAGGCCGATTCCGTCGACCTCTCGGCGCTCGGTGCGTACACCCACATCGTGCTGGGGCCCGGACCGGGCAACCCGCACGAGCCCGCCGACGTGGGGCGGGCGTTCGCGCTGCTCGAGCACGCGCGCGTTCCGGTGCTCGGCGTCTGCCTCGGGTTCCAGGAGATGATCATCGCGGCGGGCGGATCCGTGGTGCGCGCCCCGCGCCCCGCGCACGGACTCGTCGACACCGTCGCCCATGACGGATCCGCGCTGTTCGTTGGGGTGCCCGAACGCTTCGTCGCCGTGCGGTATCACTCGCTCATCGCGAGCGAGCCCGTGCCGTTCCGGATCACGGCTCGGGCGCACGACGGGGCCCCGATGGCGGCCGAGTGGCCGGAGCGGCGCTGGCACGGCGTGCAGTTCCACCCCGAGTCGATCGAGACGGCGCACGGGGCGCGGATGATGGAGAACTTCCTCGGGGTGCGGCGGCCCGAGCGCCCTCCGGCCGTGCCGCCGAGGAGGCGCCCGGCGCCCTCCTGGCGCTGCTGGTCGCACCGGATCGATGGCGCCGTCGAGGCGGACGCGCTGTTCGCCGACCTCTACGGTGCCGCGCCGAACGCTGTGTGGCTCGACAGCTCGCAGCAGGCGTACGGCATGGGGCGCCACTCGATCATGGGTGCCCCCGAGGGGCCGCGCGACGACGTGATCTCGGGCCCCGACGTGTGGAGCGAGCTCGACCGTCGCCTGAGCGCCCACCCGGTTGCCCCGGCGCCGGGGCTTCCGTTCGTCGGCGGATACGTCGGGCACATGCCGTACGACGCCAAGTCGATCGGGACGGGCGGCGATCTCGCGGCCCAGCTCGTGCACCTCAGCCGCTTCGTCGTGATCGACCACGCGGATCCGTCCGTCACCGTGGTCGCGGTGGGCCCCGATGAGGACCGGGAAGACGCGCTCGCGTGGATCGGCGCGACGCGGGAGCGGATCCGGCGGGTGCCGCGTCTGCGGCCGGTGCCTGCCACGGCACGCGCGGGCACCGCGATCGCCTCCGTCACACGCGACGGCTACATGCAGCATCTCGCGCAGGTGCGTTCCTGGCTCGAGGCCGGCGACTCGTACGAGGCCTGCTACACGTACCGATTGCGGTTCCCGTTCGACGGATCCGGATTCGACGCGTACCGGCGGCTGCGCCGAGCCAATCCCGCGCCCTACTCGGCCTACCTCCGGCTGCCCGGTCGCGAGATCCTGTCGTGCTCGCCGGAGCGGTTCCTGCAGGTCTCCGCGGAGGGCGACGCCGAGAGCAAGCCCATCAAGGGGACCGCGCGGCGGCGTGCCGGTGCCGACGATCACGCGGCGGCGTCGGCGCTCGCCGCGGATCCGAAGACGCGCGCCGAGAACCTCATGATCACGGATCTGCTGCGCAACGACCTGGGCCGCATCAGCGCGCGCGGATCCGTCGAGGTGCCCTCGCTGATGGCGATCGAGAGCTACGCGAGCGTGCACCAGCTCGTGACGACGGTGCGCTCGCGCCTCGAGGTGAGCGGGGTGCGCGCGGCGCAGGCGCTCTTCCCTCCCGGATCCATGACCGGCGCCCCGAAGCGGCGCACGGTCGAACTGCTCGACGAACTCGAGGCGGCCCCGCGCGGCGTGTACTCCGGCGCCCTCGGACACTTCTCGCGATGCGGATCCGTCGACCTCTCGGTGGTGATCCGCACCGCCGTGGTGGAAGCGGGCGAGGCGTCGATCGGCACCGGCGGCGCCATCACCTTCGACAGCGACCCGGAAGCGGAGCTCGACGAGACGATCGCGAAGAGCGGGGCGGTGCTGGCGGCGTTCGGGGTGGGGCATCCGTGGGGATGAGTGTGTCCCAAAAGAAGGATTCTTCGCCTTTTCGGGTCTTGATTGCGTAATTATGTATACACTCGGGGCATGGTCACCGTTGAGCAGCAGTCCCCCGGGAAGGCGAGCGATCGCGCGTATGCGACGCTGCTCGACGAGATCCAATCCGGTACGCTGCCGGCCGGCGCCGTGGTCGCCGAGGCCGAGCAGGCCGCTCGGCTCGGCGTGAGCCGCACGCCGATGCGCGAGGCGCTCCGCCGCCTCGCCACCGACGGCCTGATCGTGCAGCAGTCGCCGCGCGTCACGGTCGTCGCGGGCATCGACAAAGCCGATATCCGCGCCCTGTTCGAGATTCGCCGCGCGCTCGAAGAGTCGGCCGCCCGGCTCGCCGCTGAGCGCGGCGATGCGGCCGTGTTCCGCGCGATCGCTGACGAGCTTGCGGGCGTGCACCTCGAGAGGGACGCCGACCGCGACCGGTACTACGAGCTCATCGGCCGGCTCGACCGGGCGATCGACGACGCCATCGCCAACGACTACATCGCGTCCGCTCTCCGCACGGTGCGCGCCCACCTGGTGCGCGTCAGGCGCCTGGCGCGCGACCACCCCGAGCGGCTCGCGGCGTCCGTCGCAGAGCACCGCACGATCGCCCGGGCGATCGCCGACCGCGACGGATCCCTCGCTTCCCATGCGACGCACGTGCACCTGCACAACGCGCTCGCGAGCATTCTGCAGAACCCCGACATCGAAGGATGACCATGACCGTCTTGCACCCTGTTCGTACGTACCGCAGCGACGAGAACCTCCCCCACGACGAGCAGCTCGCATGGAAGATCGCCCAGGTGGCCGTCGATCCGGTCGAGGTCGAAGAAGCGGTGACGGAGATGATCATCAACCGCGTGATCGACAACGCCGCCGTTGCGGCCGCCTCGCTGACCCGCGGCCCGATCTGTTCGGCACGCGCGCAGGCGCTCGATCACCCCGTCTCGCGCGGCGGTGACGGATCCACGATCTTCGGCCTGCCGCTCGGCACCTGCACGAGCCCCGAGTGGGCCGCGTGGGCGAACGGCGTGGCCGTGCGCGAGCTCGACTACCACGACACCTTCCTCGCCGCGGAGTACTCGCACCCCGGCGACAACATCCCGCCGATCCTCGCGGTCGCCCAGCACGTCGGATCCGACGGCCGCGCGCTCGTGCGCGGCATCGCGACCGGCTACGAGATCCAGATGGACCTCGTGCGCGCGATCAGCCTGCACAAGCACAAGATCGACCACGTCGCCCACCTCGGCCCGTCGGCCGCGGCCGGCATCGGCACCATGCTCGGCCTCGACGCCGAGGTGATCTTCCAGGCCGTGAGCCAGGGCCTGCACACGACGACGGCCACGCGGCAGTCGCGCAAGGGCGAGATCTCGACGTGGAAGGCGCACGCCCCGGCCTTCGCGGGCAAGATGGCCGTCGAGGCGGTCGACCGTGCGATGCGCGGCCAGACCTCGCCATCGCCCATCTACGAAGGTGAAGACGGCGTCATCGCCTGGCTGCTCGACGGACCCGAGGGCCGCTACGAGGTGCCGCTGCCCGCCCCCGGCGAGCCCAAGCGCGCGATCCTCGACTCGTACACGAAGGAGCACTCGGCCGAGTACCAGGCGCAGGCATGGATCGACCTCGCGCGCCAGCTCGGCACCGACCGCCCCGAGCTGCGCGACCCCGCGAACATCTCGAGCATCGTGCTGCACACCTCGCACCACACGCATGTGGTGATCGGATCCGGATCCGGCGACCCGCAGAAGTACGACCCGACGGCGTCGCGCGAGACGCTCGACCACTCGATCCCGTACATCTTCACCGTTGCGCTGCAGGACGGCGGCTGGCACCACGTCGACTCGTACGCCCCCGAGCGCGCGGGCCGCACCGACACGGTCGAGCTGTGGCACAAGGTCACGACGGCGCTCGACGAGGAGTGGACGCGCCGCTACCACTCGGAGGATCCGGACGAGAAGGCGTTCGGCGGCCGCGCCGAGATCACGCTGACCGACGGATCCGTCGTCACGGCCGAGATCGCCGTCGCCGACGCGCACCCGCTCGGCGCTCGCCCGTTCGTGCGGGCGAACTACGAGGCGAAGTTCCGCCTGCTGGCCGAGCCGGTGCTCTCGTCCGAGGAGATCGAGCGCTTCCTGAGCCTCGCCGCGCGTCTGCCCGAGCTGACGCCCGCCGAGGTGCGCGAGCTCTCGATCATCGCGAACCCCGGCGTCATCGACGCGGCGCCGGCTCCGAAGGGACTGTTCTGATGCTGAACGCCCAGACCCCGCCGCATGTGAAGCGTCAGCGGTTCCGGGAGAAGCTGGAATCCGGCGAGCTGCTGCGCTTCCCCGGCGCCTTCAATCCGCTCTCCGCCAGGCTGATCGAGCGCAAGGGCTTCGAGGGCGTGTACATCTCGGGAGCCGTGCTGTCGGCCGATCTCGGTCTGCCCGACATCGGCCTCACGACGCTGACCGAGGTCGCGGATCGCGCGGCTCAGATCGCGCGCACGACCGAGCTGCCGGCGATCGTCGATGCCGACACCGGCTTCGGCGAGACGATGAACGTCGCGCGCACGATCCAGACCCTCGAGGACGCCGGCCTCGCCGGCTGCCACATCGAAGACCAGGTCAACCCGAAGCGCTGCGGTCACCTCGACGGCAAGGA
>DXAM01000066.1 GCA_019117025.1 Candidatus Microbacterium stercoravium
CGACGCGCGTCGCGAGATCGATCGCACGCTCGCCGCCCACGGGCACCCGTTCTCCCCGTTCGCCCGATGAGTACGAAAGGCACGCTCGTGCCGACCGAGTTCACCCCGCTGTCCCTACCCGCAGCCGCCGACGATCCCGACCTGGTGCGCTGGGTCTCGATCCTCAACAGGTCGTACGCGCGCGAGTCCGGAAACGACCTGCTCGTGTGGACGGCCGGCGCCCGTGCGCGCGATGCTCGACGAGGCGATGCGCACGGCCCGCGATGATTACGAGGCCGTGTGGTGGTCGGGCCGCACACCCGACGAGCACGTCGAGGCGTACGCCTACGCCATCTCGCGCATGTCGACGGACACGCCCCACGGCGACATCGACGTCGAGGAGGAGACCTGGGACGCGGCGCGCGTGCGGGCACGCGAGGACCGCGTCGCGCAGATCGATCAGCTCTGGGCCGTCACGGCCGTGCGGCACCGATCATCCGGTCGCATCGTCGCATTCAACGAGCTCGTCATCAGCTCGGATCGCACGCGGATGACGGAGAACTACGGCACCCTGGTGCTCGCCGAGCACCGTGGGCGGCGCCTCGGCACGATCGTGAAATGCCTCGGACTGCTGAGGTGGCGGGAGCTCGTGCCGGCCTCCCCCGGCGTCGTGACGTTCAACGCCGAAGCCAACCGCTACATGCTCGACGTCAACGAGGCCGTCGGCTTCGTTCCGACGCACTGGGAGGGCGCCTGGAACACACGGCTCGCACCGTGATCAGGTCGCGGCGAGAGCGGTGCCGAGCGCGTACTCGAGGTCGTTCCAGAGGTCGTCGACGTTCTCGATGCCGACGCTGAGCCGCAGCAGCCCCTCGGGAACCGAGTGCGGCTCGTGCGCGTGCCGACGACGCCGCTCGATCAGGCTCTCCACGCCGCCGAGGGATGTCGCCGGCGTCCAGAGCGACACGGCTTCTGTCGCCCTCTGCGCCGCCGCCGAGGTCGGCAGCACGACGCACAGAATGGATCCGAAGCCCTTCAGCTGGGCGACCGCCCGGTCGTGCCCCGGATCCGTCGCCAGGCCGGGGAAACGCACCTCGACCCCGGGATGAGCAGACAGGCGCTGCGCGAGCTCCTTCGCGTTCTGCTGCGAACGCTCCACCCGCAGCGCGAGCGTGCGCAGGCCCCGCAGCGCGAGCCAGACTTCCCACGGGCCGGCGACAGCACCCCGGATCGAGCGGTGGTGGTGCAGTGCCTCGTGCAGCGCGGGGTCCGAGGTGAGCGCCGCGCCGAGCACCACGTCCGAGTGTCCCGCCAGGTACTTCGTCACGGAATGCACCACGACGTCTGCGCCCACCGTCAGCGGCTGCTGCACGAGCGGCGTCGCGAAGGTGTTGTCGACGACCGTGAGCGCACCCACGCCCTTGGCATGCGCGACCAGCGCCGGCAGATCCGCGACCTCGAGCATCGGGTTCGTCGGGCTCTCGATCCACAGCATGACCCCGCGATCCGTGCCGTGATGGCGCGCTGCCGCGGCTGACACGGCCTCCTGCACGGAATCGGTGTCGGCGATGTCGACGGTGACGACGTCGAAGCGGCCGACGGCCGCGGAGTCCTTCGCCGCGCTGAACGAACCGAGGTAGCAGTGCCGGGGCATGATGACCGTGCCGCCCGGGGCGACGAGCTCCAGCGCGGCGGAGACGGCGGCGAGGCCGGAGGCGAAGACCAGACCCGGCAGCTCCGCGCGCTCGAGCTCGGCGAGGGCACGCTCGAACGGCGTCCACGTCGGATTCCCGAACCGTCCGTACTGGATCCCCTCGGCGTCCGCGCCATCCGTCCCGAGATCGTGCGTGCCGACGAAGGTCGATGAGAGCACGACAGCCGGGTTGAGCGGCGCATCGAGCTCGCGCGGCGGCCGGGCGGTTTCGACGACAACGGTTTCGGGGGCCCACTTCTGCGTCATCCTCCGACAATATCGCCCCGCGGCACACGTCCGTGCCGGGCCTGCACGGATCCGGGCGGAATGACCCGCGCGCAGGCGCGTTGCACTCAGCGTGGAGTTCGTGAGCGTCGTCGTCATCGGGGCCGGTCAGGCCGGGCTCTCGGCCGCATATCACCTGAAGCGCGCCGGGATCGATATCGCGGTCCTCGATGCCAATCCGGCGCCCGGCGGCGCATGGCAGCACCGTTGGGAATCGCTGACGGTCGCGAAGCTCAACGGCATCTTCGACCTGCCCGGCATGCCGCGGCCCGAGATGGACCCGAACGCGCCGTCGCGCGATGCCGTGCCCCGGTACTTCGCCGCGTTCGAGCAGCGGAACGAGGTCGGCGTGCGCCGCCCCGTGCGCGTGACCGCGGTCGAGTACGCCGACGATGACGAGGCCGGCGATCTCGTCGTCACGACCGATTCCGGATCCTGGCGCACGCGCGCCGTCGTCAACGCGACCGGTACGTGGGAGAACCCGCTGCGCCCCGAATACCCCGGCGCACATACGTTCCGCGGGCGCCAGCTGCACACGCACGAGTACACGCGGCTCGAACACTTCCGCGGGCAGCGCGTGGCGATCGTGGGCGGCGGGATCTCGGGCGTGCAGCTGCTCGAAGAGATCTCCCGCGTGGCACACACCCGCTGGTACACCCGCCGTGAGCCCGTGTTCATCGAGGGCGAGTTCATGCCCGAGACGAACGGGCGCGACACGATCGCCCGGGTCACCGCCGACGTCGAGGCAGGGCTCCCGTCCGGCAGCATCGTCGGCTACACCGGCCTCGGCTGGACGCGCGATGCACGCGCTGCCCGCGATCGCGGTGTGCTCGTGCGGCGTGCGATGTTCGTCGCCATCGAGCCCGACGGCGTGCGCGAGGCCGACGGCTCGTTCACGCCCCTGGACGCGATCGTCTG
>DXAM01000008.1 GCA_019117025.1 Candidatus Microbacterium stercoravium
CAGGTGCTGATCTTCGCCGTCGCGCTCGGATCGGTGCAGGGCGGCGCGGGGCATTGGGGCATCGCCGCGACGCTCGCGGTTCCCGCCGTCGTCACGTTCGTCATGCTCATCCTCGCCGCGCGATCGGCGGGCCCGAGCGCGCCCCGGCGCTGACCGATCCGCGACGCCGCCCGGGAGGCCGGGCGCATTTTCGCGCGCGGGAATACCTCGGCACGCTCTGCGTTTAACTTGACAAGACGCGACTCAAGTCGGTAATCATGAGTCGCGACGCATCACGTTTCACGAGGAGAGTGACATGCCCGACTCCGCCGGTTCCTTCGACGAGTTCCTCGCGCGCTACCTGCAGGGTCAGCGCGCGGAGAGCGCGCGCTCCATCGACATCAGGCGTCTGCTGAGCGCGCGCACGCGCGCGGTGATCCAGGCCGCTGGCGCCTACGCGCTCGGACGCGGGCAGGCCGAGGTGGACCAGCTGCACCTGCTGCACGCGCTGCCGGCCGATGAACAGGTCCAGGCCGCGCTCAAGGGCGCCGGCATCGAGGCGAGCGATATCGCCGCAGCCACCGAGGCATCGTTGCCCGAAGCCTCCGATTCCGTGGACGGGACGACCGCCCAGCTCACCGCGTCGGCGCAGCGGTCGCTCTTCCACGCCGTGCAGGTCGCGCGCAGCTCGGGAGCGACCTACGTCGATCCAGAGCACCTCTTCTTCGCGCTCGTGCTCGCGCAGGACACGCCGGCGGGTCGCATCCTCGCCCGTCACGGCGCCTCGCCCGAGGCGCTGCTGAACGGCGCCCGAGAGCACGCGGTCGATGGATCCGCGTCCCCGCGGGAGGAGCAGGCCGCCACGATGCTCGAGACCTACGGCGTGGACCTGACCGAGCGCGCGCGTGCGGGCGAACTCGACCCCGTGATCGGCCGCGCCGACGAGATCGAGCAGACGATCGAGATCCTCTCGCGCCGCACGAAGAACAACCCCGTGCTCGTCGGAGAGGCCGGCGTCGGGAAGACCGCGATCGCCGAGGGCCTCGCCCGCGCGATCGTCGCGGGGGACGTGCCGCCGCAGCTGCGCGGCAAGCGCGTCGTCAACCTCGACATGGCGGGCATGCTGTCGGGTGCGAAGTTCCGGGGCGACTTCGAGGAGCGCCTGACGAAGACGATCGAGGAGGTCGCCGAGAAGCAGGGCGAGATCATCCTCTTCATCGACGAGCTCCACATGATCGTCGGCGCCGGGGGCGGGGGCGAATCGGGCGCGATGGACGCCGGCAACATCCTCAAGCCGCGCCTGGCTCGCGGCGACCTGCACCTCGTGGGAGCCACGACGCTCGATGAGTTCCGCCGCATCGAGAAGGACGGCGCCCTCGCTCGCCGGTTCCAGCCCGTGCGCGTGGGAGAGCCCTCGATCGACGACGCCGTCGCGATCCTCGAGGGTCTGCGCGAGGCGTACGAGACGCACCACGCGGTGACGTACACGGCAGAGGCGCTGCGCGCCGCGGTCGAGCTGAGCGACCGGTACCTGTCGGACCGGGTGCTGCCCGATAAGGCGATCGACCTCATCGACCAGGCCGGCGCGCGCCTGCGGCTGACGCTCGGAGCAGCCGTGACGGAGGACGAGCGCGCAGCGCGGATCTCCGAGCTCGAGCGTGAGAAGGCCGAGGCGGTCGCCGCGGAGGACTACGAAGAGGCATCGCGCATCCGCGACGAGATCACACGCGTCAGCCAGCAGGGCGACGGCGCACGAGCCGTCGTCGATGAGGCGCAGATCGCCGCAGTCGTCAGCCGCGCGACGGGCATTCCGGCCGACCGCATGACCGAAGCCGAACAGCAGCGCCTCGCCGCACTCGAGCACGAGCTGCACGCGCGGGTGATCGGGCAGGAGGACGCGGTGACGGCGGTCGCGAAGGCGGTGCGCCGCAGCCGTACGGGCATGAGCGATCCGCGCAGGCCCGTCGGATCCTTCCTGTTCCTCGGCCCGACCGGCGTCGGCAAGACCGAGCTCGCGAAGTCGCTCGCGCACAGCCTCTTCGACGACGAGCACGCGGTCGTGCGGTTCGACATGAGCGAGTACGGCGAGCGGCACACCGTGAGCCGCCTCGTCGGCGCGCCTCCCGGGTACGTCGGCTACGACGAGGCCGGACAGCTGACCGAGCGCGTTCGCCGCAGCCCGTACTCGGTCGTGCTCTTCGACGAGATCGAGAAGGCGCACCCCGACGTGTTCAACCTGCTGCTGCAGGTGCTCGACGACGGGCGCCTCACCGACGGTCAGGGGCGCACGGTCGATTTCCGCCACACGGTGATCATCATGACCTCCAACCTGGGCAGCGAGTTCCTCGCCTCCCGCGCGGGCGCGATCGGGTTCTCCTCGACCGGGCGGGAGTTCGACGAGAAGGACCTCCGCGACCGGGTGATGGGGCGCCTGCGCGAGAACATGCGTCCGGAGTTCCTCAACCGCATCGACGAGATCGTGCTGTTCCGCAAGCTCGACCCGCACCAGCTGCGCGACATCGTGGAACTCGTCATCGGCGATACCCGCGCGCGCCTCGCCGCGCGGTCGGTCGCGCTCGAGGTGACAGGCGAGGCGCTCGCGCGGCTCGCCGACGAGGGATACCAGCCCGAGTACGGCGCGCGTCCGCTGCGCCGCGTGATCCAGCGCGAGGTCGACGACCGCATCGCCGACATGTTCGTCTCGGGCGAGCTGACCGATGGCGGCTCCGTGCGCGTCGACGCCGGCGACGACGGGATCCGCGTGTCGGCCCTCGCCCCGGCGATGGCCTGATCGCCGAGGGAGGGCGCGGCGCCGCGCCCTCCCTCAGAACAGCAGGTACACGGCGCCTGCGAGCGTGAGCGCGATGACGATCCGCTCGAACGTGCTGCGAGAGATGCGGGTGACGACGAAACGCCCGATCGCCGCGCCGGCGAGCACGGGCACGACGAGCAGCAGGTCCATCCAGAGCGCGTCGCGCGTGATCAGTCCGAGACTGATCGAGACCGGCAGCTTCACGATGTTGATGATGGCGAAGAACCACGCGGCGGTTCCGAGGAACGCGTTGACCGAGAACCTCGACGCGAGGAAGTACATCGACATCACCGGGCCGCCGGCGTTGGCGACCATGGTGGTGAATCCGCCGAGGGATCCGTAGGCGATCGCGGCCCCGCGCCCCGAGTGCTGCTGCGCCGCACGCTGGATCCGTCGCCGCCAGAGGGTCAGCACCATGACCAGGATCAGCAGGGCGCCGATCGTGCGCTTCACCCCGGCATCGCCGATGAATGCGAGGAACAGCGCACCGATCACCAGGCCGACGGCGACCGACGGCGTCAGGCGCAGCAGCGTGCGCCAGTCGGCGTGGCGCCGATACAGCGCGAGCGCCATCATGTCGCCGACGATCAGCAGCATCAGCATGGCCGCGGTCGATTCGCGCGCCGGCAGCACCGCGGCGAACAGGGCGATCCCGATCGCGTTCGCACCGGGCAGACCGGTCTTCGAGATGCCGACCGTCAGCGAACCGGCGATCAGCGCCAGCCACGCGACGACGCTGAGGTCGGGGAGGGTCACGGGGTTCTGCGCTCAGGCGTCGAGCGCGCTGCGCAGATCCTCGATGAGATCCGCGGGCTCCTCGAGCCCGACCGAGATGCGCAGCGTCGCCCACGAGATGCCGGCGGCAGCGAGCTGTGCCGGCGACATGTGGTTGTGCGTCATCGAGGCCGGGTGGCACACGAGCGTGCGCGCATCGCCGATGTTGGCGACGAGCGAGACGACCCGGAGCCGTTCGATGAGGCGCTCGGCCCGCGCGAAGGCCTCGTCGTCTGTCTCGTCGCCCGGGGAAGCGAGCTGGAACGCGAAGACCGACGGCACGCCCTTCGGGTACAGGCGCGCGCCGACCTCGTGGTACGGGTTCGACTCCAGTCCGGGGTGGTGCACGATGCGCACCGCGGGGTGGGCGTCGAGGAAGCGCGCGACCTCGAGCGCCGAAGCGGCGTGGCGCGACATGCGCAGCTCGAGCGTCTCGAGGCCCTCGAGCAGCTGGAAGGCGTTGAACGGGCTGAGCGCCGGACCGAGGTCGGCGACGTACTTGCTCTTGATGAGCGTCGTCAGCGCGGTCGTGCGTCCGAAGGCGTCCCACAGCGCGACATCGCCGAAGCGCCGGTGCGGCTCGAACAGCGCGGGCCACTTGGCGGGATCCGCCGCGAAGTCGAACGTTCCGAGGTCGACGACGATGCCGCCGAGGCTCGTGCCGTGACCGCTGATGAACTTCGTCGCCGAATGCACGACGATGTCGGCGCCGTGGTCCTTCACTCGGATGAGCGACGGCGTGCCGACCGTGTTGTCGATGACGAGCGGCACTCCGGCCGCGTGGGCCGCCTCGGCGACCGCGGGGATGTCGAGCACCTGGGCGACCGGGTTCGCGACCGACTCGGCGAAGAAGGCGCGCGTCGAGGGCCGCACGGCCGCGCGCCACGCCTCGAGGTCGTCCTGATCGACGAAGGTGACCTCGATCCCGAGATCGCGGAGCGTGTCGTCGAAGAGGTCGACCGTCCCGCCGTACAGCGAGCTCGCGGCGACGATATGGCCGCCCCTGCCCGCGAGCGCGAGCGCGGCGACGGCCGTCGCGGCCTGTCCGGATGCGACGGCCGCCGCGGCGACGCCGCCCTCGAGCGCGGCGACGCGCTTCTCGAAGATCGCCTGCGTCGGGCTGCCGTTGCGGCTGTAGATGTTTCCGGAGGAGCGCAGCGCGAACAGCTCGCGCGCCTCGCTGAGCGACGAGAACCGGTATGCCGACGTCTGGTAGATCGGTGTCGCCACCGCGTTCTGCGGCGTGCCGGGCACGTACCCCTCGTGGAGCTGGAGCGTGGCAGGGGAGAGCTGAGGAGACGTCATGGGATCCATTCTCCCGTGCCCGCCCGTTCGCCCATAACGGGCATGTCGAATTGTGTCAGGGCACGAGGATCAGCTTGCCGGGAGCGCCGTTCTCGTTCGCCGTCTGCGCCGCCGCGGCGTCGGTCAGCGCGAACTGCTCGCCGAGCTCGACGTCGAAGTATCCGGTTGCGAGCAGCGCGAGCGCCACGGGCATCGCCTCGGTGCGCCACTGCTGCTGCTGCGCCGTGAGCGGCACGGCAGATCCGCCCGAGAAGGCGCGGATGCCGAGCTCGTCGCCGCGCGCGCCGAGCACGATCGTCGCGATGCGCGAGGTGTCCTCGAGCAGCTCGATCGATGCCTCCAGCACGCCATCGGCGCCGGCGCAGTCGAGGATCGCGGTCACCGAATCGGGAGCGGCCTCGAGCACGCGGCCCGTCAGGCCGTCGCCGTAGGCGATGGGCTCGGCGCCGAGGTCGCTCACGCGCTCGGCGCGGGCATCGCTCGTCGTCGCGAGCACGCGCGCGCCCATGAGCACGGCGAACTGGATCGCGGCCTGGCCGACCGCGCCGGATCCGCCGTGGATGAGCAGGGTGTCGTCGTCGCGGATCCCGAGCGAACGGATCGCCTGGTAGGCGGTGCCCGCAGGGATGCCGAGGGCGGCGCCCTGCGCGGCGGTGACGCCCTCAGGGCGCACGAAGGTCTTGTCCGCGTCGGTCACGACGACCGAGGCGTATGCGCCCTCGGCGCCGAGGAACGCGACGGGATCGCCGACGCGGAACCCGTCGACGCCGACCCCGACCGCCGTGACGGTGCCGGCCCCGTCGGATCCGGTGCGCCACGGGCCGTCGCCCGGCAGCGGGCGCACGCCCGTGCGGAGCTTGCGCTCGATCGGGTTCACACCGATCGCCTCGACGGCCACGACCAGCTGGCCGGGCCCGGCGACCGGGTCGGGAACCGTGGCGACCTCGAGGACCTCGGGGCCGCCGATCTGGGAGAACTGCACAACCTGAGCCATGCCTCCCACGCTACCGCGATCGTAGGGATCGAGGTCCGCCGGAATCAGAGACGGGCGCGGTAGGCGCTGCGGGCCGGCGTCGTCGAGGCCGGGAGCTCGGCGAGCGCCTCCGGGAGCCACGTCGGGCGAGACCCCGTGAGCGCCCAGGCGGCCTGCACCGCCGCCCCCTGCGCGACATACTCGCCGGGGTCGGGCACGACGACCGGAACGCCGAACACCTCGGCCGCGATCCGCTGCACGGCGGGGCTCTGCGCGGCGCCGCCCGTGAGCAGCACGCGCTTCGCCTCGACGCCGAGGGCGCGCATGGCGTCGAGGCCGTCGGCGAGCCCGCAGAGCACGCCCTCGATCGCGGCGCGCGCGAGGTTCTCGCGGGTCGTGGACGCGAGCGTCATGCCGAACAGGGTGGCGGTCGCATCGGGCCGGTTCGGCGTGCGCTCGCCCTCGAACCACGGCTGCAGCACGAGGCCGTCGGCGCCCGCGTCCGCCGCCAGAGCGAGGTCGGACAGCTGCGCGTGGTCGACGCCGAGCAGCGACGACACGGCGTCGAGCACGCGCGCGGCGTTGAGCGTGGTGACGATCGGGAGGAAGCCCCCCGCCGCGTCGGCGAAGCCCGCGACGGTGCCCGACGGGTCCCGGACGGGCTCCGGCGCGATCGCGAACACCGTGCCGCTCGTGCCGATCGACACGCCGATGTCGCCCGTGACGGCGCCCATCCCGAGCGCGGCGCCCGCGTTGTCGCCGGCGCCCGGTGCCGCGCGCCGGCCTGCGGAGTCGGCCACCCATTCGTCGGGCTCGAGCACGCGCGGGAGCACGATGTCCGTCGCGTCGCGCCGCAGTGCGCGGGTGAGCAGATCGCGGTCGTATTCGCCGCGCGACGCGTCGAAGTAGCCCGTGCCGCTCGCGTCGGAGCGGTCGGTGATGAGCTCGGCGAGGTCGGGGCCGAGCTCGCTCTCGCCCGCCGGGCCGTACCCGCGAAGGCGCCAGGTGAGCCAGTCGTGGGGGAGGGCGATGGCCGCGATCCGGGCCGCGAGATCGGGCTCGGCGTCGGCGACCCAGCGCACCTTCGTGATCGTGAACGACGCGACCGGCACGAGCCCCGTGCGCTCCGCGAACGCGGCGGCGCCGACCTCGTTCGTGAGGTCGGCGGCCGCCTGCGCGGAGCGCGTGTCGTTCCAGAGCAGCGCGTCACGGATGACCCGGCCGTCGGCGTCGAGTGCGACGAGCCCGTGCTGCTGACCGGCGATCGACCACGCCGAGACGTCGTCGATGCCTCCCGCATCCGCGATCGCCTCGCGGAGCGCGCGCCACCAGTGCGCGGGATCCACCTCGGATCCGTCGGGATGCGACGCACGGCCGGAGCGCACGACAGCGCCCGACGATGCGTCGCGGATGATGATCTTGCAGCTCTGGGTCGACGAGTCGACGCCGGCGACGAGGTCAGACATGCGATTCCGTTCTGATCAGCCGCGCGCGCCGAGCAGGTGCTCCGTCGCGAGCTGCTGCAGGCGCACGAAGCCGAATCCGCGGCCGCCGAAGTACGCGTCGGCGTCGAAGTCCTCGAACGCCGAGCGGTCGGCGAGGAAGTCGTCGTAGCTCTCGCCCGGGTTCAGGGTCGGCTCGCTCAGCTCGGAGACCTTCGCGGCCTTGAGCGCTTCCTTGACCTCGGGGTCGGCGCGGAATGCCTCGGCGCGCTCCTTGAGCAGCAGGTAGTTGCTCATGTTGGCCGAGACCGAGTCCCAGATGCCCTGCTCGTCCTCGGTGCGGCTCGGCTTGTAGTCGAAGTGGCGGGGGCCCTCGTACGCGGGGCCGCCGGCGGGCGCGCCGTGCTCGAGGAGGTCGACGAGCGCGAAGGCGTTGAAGAGGTCGCCGTGGCCGAACACGAGGTCCTGGTCGTACTTGATGCCGCGCTGGCCGTTGAGGTCGATGTGGAAGAGCTTGCCGTGGTAGAGCGCCTGGGCGATGCCGGCGGCGAAGTTCAGACCCGCCATCTGCTCGTGGCCGACCTCGGGGTTCACACCGAACAGCTCGGGGCGCTCGAGCGAGTCGGCGAACGCGATCGCGTGGCCGAGCGTCGGCAGCAGGATGTCGCCGCGCGGCTCGTTCGGCTTCGGCTCGATCGCGAAGCGGATGTCGTAGCCCTTGTCGGTGACGTAGTCGGCGAGCAGGTTGACCGACTCGCGGTAGCGCTCGAGCGCGGCCTGGACGTCCTTGGCGGAGTCGTATTCGGCGCCCTCGCGGCCGCCCCACATCACGAAGGTCTTCGCGCCGAGCTCGGCGCCGAGGTCGAGCTGACGGAACACCTTGCGCAGCGCGTAGCGGCGCACCTGGCGGTCATTCGAGGTGAAGCCGCCGTCCTTGAACACGGGAGCGCTGAAGAGGTTGGTCGTGACCATCGGCACGACGATGCCGGTGTCGGCCATCGCGCCCTTCAGGCGGTCGATCTGCTTCTGGCGCTCGGCATCGGTCGAGCCGAAGGCGAACAGATCGTCGTCGTGGAACGTGAGGCCGTAGGCGCCGAGCTCCGCGAGCTTCTCGACGCCGTGCACGACGTCGAGGGCGGGCCGGGTCGGGCCGCCGAACGGGTCGGTGCCGTTGTAGCCGATGGTCCAGAGTCCGAACGAGAAGCGGTCGGCCTTGGTGGGGGTGATAGGCATCGGGTGCCTGCCTTTCAGCGTCGTTGGCGAAAATGTTGTTACTGAAAACGTATCAGGGTGGGAGGGCGCATGCAACAGGTCTGATTACCCTCGGAGAACGCGTCGCTCGCTGATTAGGTTGCAGATTAAGACATAGTTGAGGCGGTCGACGAGCGAATGGAGGGGACGATGGCAGAACGAGCACAGGCGGGCGGATCCGCGGAGTCCGCGGAGGGGTGGCAGTGGCCGCCGCTGCGGTCGGCGCAGCGCGCCATGCTGCGCGATGTTCTCGTGCATGGCGCGCGTTCGCGTGCGGATCTCACGCGCAGATCCGGCATGTCTCGCGCCAGTCTCAGCAGAATGACCCGCGAGCTCGCCGACCTCGGCCTCGTGCGCGAGGGCGCGGCGCTGCCGGAGGAGCGTCGCGGCAGGCCGTCCGAGACCATCGAGCTCGCGGCGGGTGCGGCGCACTTCGTCGGCTTCAAGCTCACGGGCGAGTCGCTCTACCTCGCCGTCACCGATCTCGCCGCGACGGTCGTGCACTCGGAGGGTGAGGCGCTCACGACGACGGCGGTCGGCGACGTCGTCGCCCAGATGTCGCGGGCTGTCGAGCGGATCCGCACGCGGCACCCCCGGATCGCCGCGGTCGGCGTGTGTCTGGCGGGGGATGTGAAGACCGTGGGCGGACGCGCCGTCGTGGTGGGCTCGGCCTTCCTCGGGTGGGATGAAGTCGCACTCGAGGAGATCGTGGCGCGCGAGGTCCGGCTTCCTGTCGCCGTGAGCAATGATGTGCAGGCGCTCACGACCGCGCACCATTGGTTCGGCCCGGGCGGCGTCGCGCGCGAGCCTTTCGTCGTCGTCGCGCTCGGCGAGGGCATCGGCAGCGGAATCGTCGCTGATGGCGAACTCGTGAGGGGCGCCCACGGCCGCCCGGGCCGCATCGGGCATCTGCCCGTCACGGGAGGCGGCCCGCGCTGCGATCGCGGTCACGCCGGCTGCGTGTCGGCGTACGCGACCGTCCCGGCCATCCTGCGCAACAGCGGCGGGGGCGGGTTCTGGGAGACGCTCGAGGCCGCACGTCGCGGCGAGGAGCGCGCGGACGGCGCGCTGCGCGATGCGGGGACGGCGCTCGGGGCGGCCGTTGCGGCGCTCGTCAATATCGTCGATCCGGAGAGCGTGCTCATCACCGGCGAGGCGCTCGCGGTCGCGGAGTACGCCTCCGACGACGTGCACCGCTCCATCCGCGAACGGCTCGATCCGGGTTCTCCCGTTCCGCAGGTGGAGCTGGGGGCGTTCGAATTCACCGATTACGCGTGGGGAGCGGCGATCAACGCCATCCGCGCTCTCGTGTAGGAGGCCCCGAGATCGCGCGGGGTCAGATCGGTCGCGCGATCTCCCGCGGGAAGCGCTCTGCGAGCCAGCGGCGCTGGCGGACCCACTGGTGCAGCTGGCCGCCCTCGTGGCCGTTGAACGCGTACACCTCGATCTCGCGATCGATCGAGCCGTAGCTGTTGAAGGCCGCGAACACGGACGACGGCAGCACGATGTCGTCCATGAGCGCGACGGAGAAGATCGCCGGAGCGGTCGCCCGTGACGCCATGAGCGCGCCGTCGAAGTACGACAGCGTGCGGAACACCGATTCGACGGCGGAGCGATGCACGGCGAGGTACCGCACGATCTCCGTGAACGGCGCCGCGGGCGTCGACTCCGCGGAATGGCGGAAGTCGCACAGGAACGGCACGTCGGGCATCACCGCCGCGATGCGGTCGCCGCAGAGCCCCGCCGCGGCCAGGGCGATGCCGCCGCCCTGGCTCGCTCCGGCCACGGCGATCCTGCGCGCATCGACGAAGGGCAGTGCCGCGACATCCTCGATCAGACGCGCGGCGTCGGTGAAGACGCGCCGGTAGTAGTAGTTCTCCGGGGCGTCGATGCCGCGCGTCATGTAGCCCTCGGGTGCGGGGCCGGAGCCATGAGGGTCGGGCGTGTGTCCGCCGTTGCCCCACCCGCTGCCCTGTCCGCGCGTGTCCATCACGACGTGCACATACCCGCTCGCCGCCCAGTGGAGGCGCTCGGCGGGCAGACCGCGCCCGCCGTTGTAGCCGATGAACTCGACGACCGCGGGCGTTGCCGCGCTCTCGGAGCTGCGGGGGCGCACGACCCATCCCTTGATCGGTTCGCCGCCGAAGCCCGAGAACGTCAGATCCTGCACGATCAGCTCGGGGAAGGACGGGTCCGGTGGGCCGAGGACCGGCGGAGCGGCGAGCGCGCGGGCGCCGCTGAGCGTGTCGGTCCAGAACGCGTCGAAGTCGTCCGGTACGGGGATCTCGGGGCGATATGCGCGCAGGTGCTCGAGGTGTCCGTCGGTCAATGGCATGGGGATCTCCCGGGTGGGGTTGACTTTATGTTGCACTACGATACAAACTATCGTCTGGCCGCAGCGATTGCGACCTGAAGATTCTCATCTCGGAAGGATTCAGTATGGACGCAACGAAGCGCTTCCGCCGGAGCCGTCGTGCTGTCGCTCTCGTCGCCCTGAGCGCCGCGAGCGCAGGACTGCTCGCGAGCTGTTCATCAGGGGAGGACGGGCCCGAGCCCGAGGGCGGGGAGCTGCCTGAGGGCGGTGTCACCCTCGATTTCTGGGGATGGGTCCCCGGCCTCGAAGACTTGGTTGCACAGTGGAACGATGACAACCCCGACGTACAGGTCGCCTTCCACCGCATGACGGGCGACGATGGCCAGAAGGTCGAGGCCGCCGTCGACGCGGGGTCGGGACCCGATGTCGTGCAGCTGAGTTCGCACGACCTGCCGAACTACGTCATAGGCGGCCGGGTTCAGGACATCACCGACTACGTCGGCGATGTGGAGGAGAAGTTCACTCCCGCGTCGTGGGCGCAGGCGACCGTCGACGGGCGCGTGTACGGCATTCCGCAGGGGATCGGGCCCTCGGGCACGATGTACCGCGAGGACATCTTCGAGGACAACGGCATCGAGGTGCCCGCGACCTGGGACGAGTATCTCGACGCGGCGCGGGCCCTGAAAGCGGCGGATCCCGATGTGCGGATCGCGAACATCGCCTCGAGCGAGATCGGTCAGTGGGTGCAAGAGGTCTCCCAGGCGGGCTCGACCTGGTTCGACATCGAGGACGACGCCTGGAAGGTGTCGGTCAACGCCCCCGAGAGCATCGAGATCGCCGAACGGTGGCAGACGCTGCTCGACGAGGACCTGGTCACGACCGAGCAGATGTGGACGCCCGAGTACTGGGCGCTGCTGAACAAGGGCGAGATCGCGACGGTGAGCTACGCGGCGTGGTTCCCGCTGTCGCTCGCGGAGAACGTCTCCGATCAGGCGGGCCTGTGGCGCGTCGCCCCCCATGCCGACGCCTGCGGGGTCCGACGCGCCGGGCGACTCGGGCGGCGCGGCGAACGTCGTGCTCACGGGCGCCGAGCACCCCGAAGCGGCAACGGCCTTCATCAGCTGGCTCAACGGATCCGATGAGACGCAGGACGCGCTCATCACCGAGGGCGGGCTGTTCGTCTCGACGCTCACCGGTCTCGACTCCGATGCGCTCATGCAGGAGCAGGAGTTCTACGGCGGACAGGTGATCAACGAGGTCTTCGCCGACGCGGCCGCCAACACGCCCGATTCCTGGGTCGAAGGCCCCAACTACAGCACCGCGTCGACCGCCGTCACCGACGAGTTCGCGAAGGTCGTCACGGGCAAGCAGACCTTCGCGGAGGCTCTCGACAAGGCGCAGGCGAAGACGGTCGCCGACCTCGAATCGCGCGGCCTGGACGTGAGCGAGTCATCCATGTCGACGACTCTCGTCCGCACCACCGCCCGGCGCCGGTTCAGCGGCTCCGGGCGGTGGTGGGTGCCCTACGTCTTCATCGCGCCGTTCATCGTCGTCTTCATCGTGTTCATGGTGGCGCCGATCGTCATCGCGATCGTCAACAGCCTGTTCGCCACCCAGACGTCGGGCCTCGGCTTCGGCGGCTCGGAGACCCTGTTCGTGGGGCTCGGCAACTATCTGCGCGCCTTCGCCGACGGCGACTTCCTCATGAGCTTCGCGCGCGTCGCCCTGTACGGCGTCGTCCAGGTCCCGGTGATGATGATCATCGCCGCAGCACTCGCACTGCTGTTCGATTCGGCCGTTCTGAAGCTCAAGCGATTCTTCCAGTTCGCGGTCTTCCTTCCGTACGCGATCCCCGGCGTCATCGCCGCGCTGCTGTGGGGATTCCTCTACCAGCCCTCGGTGAGCCCGTTCCTGCAGCTGTTCTCGTCCCTCGGCATCAGCGCGAACATGCTCGCGCCCGGAACCGTGCTGTGGTCGATCGCCAACATCAGCATCTGGTCGAACGTCGGCATCAACATGATCATCCTCTTCGCCGCGCTCCAGGCCCTTCCTCGCGAGGCGTACGAGGCGGCGCGCATCGACGGTGCCGGTGAGGTCCGCATCGCCCTCAGCATCAAGATCCCGATGATCGCGCCCGCGGTGCTGCTCACGACGCTGTCGACGGTGATCGGAACGCTGCAGCTGTTCAACGAGCCGCAGGTGCTGCAGACGATCACGGCGAACGTATCGAGCGACTACACGCCGAACATGGCCATCTACGCCGCATCGACGCTGGGCGGCGACACGAACCTCGGGTCGGCGATGGCCGTCATCCTCGGTCTCGCGACGCTCATCGTGTCCCTCGTCCTCGTCAGGTTCACGAACCGCACCCCGAAGGAGCGTGTCTGATGACGCACACCACCGCTCTGGTCGCGACGAAACGCGATCGACGCGTGTCGGCGTCGGCGCACACCCCGGCCGGCGAACGACCCCGCCGCGGGTGGGCGATCGCCGTGACGATCGCCATGATCGTGGCCGCGGTCTATTTCCTCGCTCCCGTTCTCTGGCTCGTGATCGCCTCGACGAAGTCGGCGGGAGACCTGTTCTCGACGCCCGGATTCTCGTTCGCGAAGTTCGAGTTCTTCACGAACCTGAAAGCGCTGTCGACGTATGACGGCGGGATCTTCTGGCGCTGGGGGCTCAACTCGGTCATCTATTCGGTGATCGGCGCGGCGATGACGACGTTCGTCTGCGCGGTCACGGGCTACGCGCTCGCGGTCTATCGGTTCCGCGGACGCGGCACGGTGATCGCCATCGTGCTCGCGAGCATGCTCATCCCGGGCACGGTGATCGCGCAGCCGACCTACGTGCTGCTGGTGCGTCTCGGACTCGACAACACCTACTGGGGAATCCTTCTTCCCGCGCTCGCCTACCCGTTCGGGGTGCTGCTGTGCTGGATCTATGCCCAGGGATCCGTGCCGCTCGAGCTCGTCGAAGCGGCGCGCCTCGATGGCGCCGGGGAGTTCCGGATCTTCTTCTCGATGGGTCTGCGGCTGATGAGCAACGGCCTCGTCACCGTCATGCTGTTCGCCTTCCTCGGCAGCTGGAACAACTACCTGCTGCCGCTTCTGGTGCTGACCGACCAGGAGCTGATGCCGCTGACGGTCGGCCTGACCGGCTGGAGCCAGGCCTCCATCACCATTCCGAGCCTGCAGACGCTCACGATCGTCGGGTCGCTCGTGTCGATCGTGCCGATCGCCGTGGCGTTCGTCTCGCTGCAGCGCTTCTGGAAATCAGGACTCACGGCCGGAGGACTGCGCGGATGACGTCCCGTTCCCTTTCCTTCACCGGGCCGGCCGAGGACTGGCTCGAGGCCCTGCCGATCGGCAACGGGCGCCTCGGAGGGATGTGCTGGGGCGGAGCGCCGGCGCGCATCGACCTCAACGAGGAATCCGTCTGGTCGGGAGGGCCGGGGGCGGAGGCCGCCCAGCCGGGCGTCTCCGACGATGACGCGGCGGCCCTCGTGCGGTCGGCCCGCAGCGCGATGCTCGAGGGTCGGCACGCCGACGCGGAGCGGGATCTGAAGGCGGCCCAGCGCGGGCACGCGCAGGCGTTCCTGCCGGTCGGCACCCTGGTGATCGATACGGGGGAGTCCGTCGGCACCGGCTCTCGCAACCTGTCGCTGGCCGATGCCGTTCACACGAGCACCGTCGGCGGCCTCGTCGCTGAGACGTTCGTGTCGCCCGTCCACGACGTGCTGGTGCATCGCGTGACGGGCGCCGAGAATGAGCGGCCGCCGGGGATCCGGTTCGCCTCGCCCCTGCGCACCGTCTCGCGTGACGAGCGCTCCGACGGCGTGCACGTCGTGCTGCGGGCGCCGATCGACGTCGCGCCCGGGCACGAGCCGCAGCTGCCCGCCGCCGTATGGCCGGGTCCCGGCGACGAGTCGGTCTCGGTCGTCGTCGACGTGCGCTGGCAGCGCGACGCCGACGGGCTGATCGTTCTCGTCGCGGTCGAGACGACCTTCTCCGGGCCCGGAGCGACGCATCTGCTGCCCCTCGAGGACGCCGTACGGCGCGCTGCGGAGAAAATCACCGCTGCGCGGCGCGCGGGAGTGCTCGTGGTGAGGGAGCAGCACGTCGAGGCGCACCGAGAGCTCTTCGACCGCGTCGCGCTGGAATCGCCGAGCGACGACCTCGTACCGCTCCTGTTCGACTATGGGCGGTATCTGCTGATCGCCTCCTCTCGGCGACCGGCGAGACTGCCGGCGAATCTGCAGGGGGTGTGGAACGCCGAGATGCGCCCCCCGTGGAGCTCGGCCTATACGCTCAACATCAATCTCGAGATGAACTATTGGGCCGCGGAGACGGCGAACCTCGCGGAGACGACCGACCCTCTGGTCGCGTTCATCGGCGCCCTGGCCGACTCCGGTCGCACGACGGCGCGGCGGCTCGGCGCCGGCGGATGGGCGGCCCATCACAACTCCGACGCCTGGGCGCACACGTCCGCCGTCGGCGAGGGCGGGGGAGACCCGAGCTGGGCGTTCTGGCCGATGGCCGGGCCCTGGCTGCTCCGGCACCTCCTCGAGCATCGCGCGTTCGGCGCCGGCGACGAGGCGTTCGACGCGCGCACGCGCGAGCTCGTCCGCGGAGCCGCGGAGTTCCTGCTCGACTGGCTGGTCGAGCGTCCCACCGGACGCCTCGGCACGCTGCCGTCGACCTCGCCGGAGAACACCTACATCGATGGAACCGGCACGGTGACGTCGCTCGGCGAGACGAGCACGATGGATCTCGCCCTCGTGCGCGACACGCTCACCGAGGCGGCGAGCGGCGACGACGCGCTCGCCCGACGCGCGCGGGCGGCTCTCGAACGGTTGCCGTCGCTCAGCGACCGGGCCGCATCCCGCGGGGTGCTCGAATGGGCGCGCGAGGAGATCGAGGTCGACCCGCACCACCGGCATGTCAGTCATCTCTACCCGCTGTTCCCCGGTGCCTCGGCCGACGCCGCCTTCGAGCGCGCGGCAACGGCGAGCCTCGACCGGCGCGGAGCAGATTCCACCGGCTGGTCCCTCGCCTGGAAGATGGCGCTCTGGTCGCGATTGCGCCGTACCGACCGCCTCGATGAACTGATCGAGCTCTTCTTCCGCGACGCGCGCGACCACGCGGGAACGTGGTCCGGCGGCCTCTATCCCAACCTGTTCGCCGCGCATCCGCCGTTCCAGATCGACGGAAACCTCGGCTTCACCGCGGGCATCGTCGAGGCGCTCGTGCAGAGCCATCGCGGGGAGGTCGAGCTGCTCCCGGCGCTTCCGACGCGCATCGCGACCGGATCGGTGCGCGGCCTCGTCGCACGCCCCGGCCTGATCATCGACATCGAATGGTCCGGCGGAGAGCTCGTGCGCGCCTCTCTCTCCGCGCGCCCGGGCCGGCGCACCACAGCACGGCTGCGATGGCGGGGCCGCACGTGCTGCGTTGAGGTGCGCGCCGATCGCGCCTCGGAGATCACCCCCGACATGTTCCTGGAAGCCGCCCGATGAGCGGCGCGAAGAGAGGTGCGGCCGTGGCCTATGTGCCGGATCGCTTCCTGTACGGAGGCGACTACAACCCCGAGCAATGGGGCGAGGACGTGTGGCGCGAGGACATCCGCCTCATGCGCCGCGCTCGGGTGAACACCGTGACGCTCGGAGTGTTCTCGTGGGCGAAGCTCGAACCCCGGGAGGGGGAGTACGACACCGCGTGGCTGGACCGCGTGATCGAGATGCTGACGGAGGCCGGCATCGGGTTCTTCCTCGCTACGCCCACAGCGTCGCCCCCGCCGTGGTTCACGGCGCGGTACCCGGACGCGCTCAACGTGCGCCCCGACGGCACGCGGCTCGCGCACGGATCCCGCGACACCTACGCGGTCAGTGCGCCCGCGTACCGCGCGGCGTGCCGTCGCATCGCGCGCATGCTCGCGGAGCGGTACGGCGATCACCCGGGATTGCGCGGCTGGCACGTGCACAACGAGTACGGCACGCTCGATTACGGCCCCCACGCGGCGGCGGCCTTCCGACGATGGCTGCGCGCGCGGTACGTCGAACTCGATCGGCTCAACGACGCGTGGATGACGGCCTTCTGGTCGCAGCGCTACGACGCGTGGGACGAGATCCTGCCTCCCGTCTCGACCCAGTACGTGCACAATCCCGCCCAGCTGATCGATTTCCGGCGCTACTCGTCGGACGAGATGCTCGCGGCGTACGACGAGCAGGTCCGAGAGATCCGGCAGGCGGGATCCCGGGCGCCGGCGACGACGAACTTCATGCTGCCCACGTGGAACCACCTCGAGCAGTGGTCCTGGGCCGCGCACCAGGACGTCGTCTCGGTCGATCACTACCTCGACTCGAACGGACCGGACGGCGAGGCGCATGTCGCCTACGGGTCGGACCTGACCCGCGGATGGGCGGGCGGACCGTGGCTGCTCATGGAGCAGAACCCCACGGGCGTGATCACCCGGGACCGCACCTATACGAAGCCGACCAGCCGCATGATCCGCAACTCGCTCGGATACATCGCGCGCGGGTCTCAGAGCTCGTTGTTCTTCCAATGGCGCGCGTCGGTCGGCGGATCTGAGCAGTGGCACGGCGCACTCGTGCCGCACGCCGGGGAGGATTCGCGGGCGTTCGCGGCGACCTGCGAGCTGGGCGAGCACCTGGAGAAGATCGCGGAGGTGCTCGCACCATCCGCTGACGGACGGCTCAGCGCGGCCGAGGTCGCGATCGCGTGGCACGCCGACTCGTGGTGGGCCCTCGAGACGCCGCACCTGCCGAACGACGCCCTGACCTATCGCGACGAGGTCCGCGCGGTGCACCGGTCGCTGTGGCGCGCCGGGGTCGCGACGGATGTCATCCGACCGGGCGCCGACGCGACGGGCTACCGGGCGATCATCGTGCCCTGCCTGTACGTGATCGCGACCGAGACGGTCGAGTGGCTGCGGTCGTTCGCCGAGCAGGGCGGCACGGTGATCGTGTCGTATCTGACCGGTATCGCAGACGAGACGATGCGCATCGTGACGGGCGGGTACCCCGGAGCGCTGCGCGGGATGCTCGGCATCTCCGCCGAGGAGGTCGAGGTGCTCGCGCCCGGCGAGCGGCTCGAACTGTCCGGGGGACTCGTCGGGTCCGAATGGTCGGAGCGGATCGCTCTGCGCGCCGCGTCCAGCCTCCACGACTACGCGGCCGGCGTGCTCGAGGGCCTTCCCGCCATCACCCGCAATCGGCAGGGATCGGGCGAGGCGATCTACGTCTCGACGAAGCTCGAGCAGGAATCGCGCGACGAGTTCTTCGCGGCGCAGATGAAGCGCATCGGCGTGGCCCCGGTGCTCGCGGGAGCAGCCGACCTGGGCGTGGAGGCCATCGTTCGGCGCGGCAGAGAACGCGACTACATGTTCCTGCTCCACCACGGCGCCGACGCTGCCACCGTGACGGGACAGGGGATCGATCTGCTGACCTCGACCGACCTCGCGAACGGGCTCGCGCTCGCGCCCGGCGGCTCCGCCGTCATCCGCATGTCCGATGCGGACCGCATTGCGATCATGCCCGCCACACCAGGAGAGAAATGAAGTTCACCGACGGATTCTGGATGCTCCGCCCCGGAGTCGACGCGCTGTACGGGCGCGAGACGTATGACCTGTGGGCGGAGGGTCGAACGCTCCGCGCCACGGTTCCGACGAAGGTCATCGAGCGGCGCGGCGACACCCTGAACAGGACGACCCTCACGGTCTCGCTGCACTCGCCCCTGCCGGGCGTGATCGGCGTGCGCATCGACCACCACCAGGGCGCGCGTGAGGAGATCGGCTTCGATCTCGTCGGAGCGCAGGAAGGGCACGGGGACGTCACGATCGACGCGGATGCGGGCCACCTCGTCTCCGGCGGCGTCACCGCGACGATCTCGCGGGGAGCACCGTGGAGCCTCACCTTCACGGAGACGGAATCCGGTCGCGTGCTGACCTCGAGCGGTGAGAAGTCGCTGGGGTACATCGAGCTCTCGGGCGACGCGCAGGTCGACGGCGGGCTCTTGGGCGACGTACGGGGCGACATCGAGCGCGCCAACCGCGGCGCATACCTGCACGAACAGCTCTCCCTCGGCGTGGGCGAACTCGTCTATGGCCTGGGCGAACGGTTCGGTCCGCTGGTCAAGAACGGTCAGTCGGTCGAGATCTGGAACGCCGACGGCGGCACATCGAGCGAGCAGGCGTACAAGAACGTTCCGTTCTACCTCACCAACCGCGGGTACGGCGTGCTCGTCGATCACCCGGGGCACGTCTCGTACGAGGTCGGCTCCGAGATCGTCGAACGCGTGCAGTTCTCCGTTGCGGGGGAGTCGCTCGAGTACTTCGTCTTCGGGGGCGGCGATCCGGCGAGCGTGCTCGAGCGCTATACGGCGCTGACCGGCCGACCGGCGAATGTTCCGGGATGGTCGTACGGTCTCTGGCTCTCGACGAGCTTCACGACCGACTACGACGAGGACACCGTCACCCGGTTCATCGACGGCATGGCCGAGCGCGACATCCCGCTCGACGTGTTCCACTTCGACTGCTTCTGGATGCGCGAGTTCAACTGGTGCGATTTCGAATGGGATCCGCGGGTCTTTCCCGACCCCGAGGGCATGCTCGACCGGCTGCATGCGCGCGGGCTGCGGGTCTGCGCGTGGCTCAATCCCTACATCGGGCAGCGCTCGCCGCTGTTCGCCGTCGGCAAGGAGCGCGGATACTTCGTGCGGCGGCCGGACGGCTCCGTCTGGCAATGGGACATGTGGCAGGCGGGCATGGCGCTCGTCGACTTCACGAATCCCGAGGCGACCGCGTGGTACCAGGATCACCTGCGCCGCCTCATCGCGCAGGGCATCGATACGTTCAAGACCGACTTCGGCGAGCGGATCCCCGTCGACGTGACGTTCTTCGATGGGTCGAGCCCCGAGCGCATGCACAACCTCTACGCGCAGCTCTACAACGAGGCGGTCTTCGCGGTGCTCGAGGAGGCCCGGGGCGCGGGCGAAGCGGTGCTCTTCGCCCGCTCGGCGACCGCCGGCGGACAGCGCCTTCCGGTGCACTGGGGCGGCGACAACTCGTCGTCGTTCGCATCGATGGCCGAGACGCTTCGCGGCGGGCTCTCGCTCGCGATGAGCGGTTTCGGGTACTGGAGCCACGACATCGGGGGCTTCGAGGGGATGCCCGATCCGGCGGTGTTCAAGCGCTGGGTCGCGTTCGGCCTCATGTCGAGCCACAGTCGATTGCACGGCTCGCAGAACTACCGCGTGCCGTGGCTGTTCGACGAGACGGAGGGGAGGGACGAGGCCGATCCGCAGAGCGCTGTGGCCGTGATGCGGCGGTTCACGAAGCTGAAGTCCGCGCTGATGCCGTACATCTTCGCCGCCGGGCGCACGGCGCACGACTCGGGGACTCCCGTCATGCGGCCCATGCAGCTCGCCTTCCCTCACGACCGCAATGCCGACTACCTCGACCGCCAATACATGCTCGGTCCCGACGTGCTCGTCGCCCCGGTCTTCTCCGAAGACGGCGTCGCCGACTTCTACCTGCCCGCGGGCGAGTGGACGAACTTCCTGACGGGGGAGGTCGTCGCGGGCGGCGTGTGGCGCACGGAGCGTCACGCGTTCGACAGCCTGCCCCTCTATGTGCGTGCGGGCGCGACGATCGCGACCGGCGACGGCGCGCACGGGGCCGATTACGACTACCTCGACGGGCTCGTCCTGCGGGTGTTCCCGGCCGAAGGCACGCGCACGACGACCGTCACGGCCGCGGACGGCCGAGAGGCATCCTTCACCGTGGAGCAGACCCCGGCCGGCGTCCGCGTATCCTCGCGCGATCTCGCGGCGTACTCCGTCGCGATCGCGAACGGCGAGGCCGTGGCGACGACCACCGGATCCGTGGAGCTCGCCCGGTGACGAGACGACCCCGCGCGTCGTCGCCGATGCGCACGAATCGCGAACGAGCCGATAGTATGGGAGCGTTCCCACACACGACCGATGGAGGCCGCACGATGACCGACTACCGCAATGTTCCGCTGACGTTCCCCCGCGAGTTCCTCATCGGATCCGCGACCGCGTCGTACCAGGTGGAGGGCGCCGCCCACGAAGACGGACGCACGCCGTCGATCTGGGACACGTTCTCGCACACGCCGGGACGGGTGTGGAACGGCGATACCGGCGACGTCGCCTGCGATCACTATCACCGTCTCGAGGAGGACCTCGATCTCATGGCCCGCCTCGGGCTCGAGGCCTACCGCTTCTCGATCTCGTGGTCGCGCGTGCTGCCGGGCGCCGGTAGCGCCGTCAACCCCGCGGGCATCGACTTCTACTCGCGCCTCGTCGACGGGCTGCGCGCCCGGGGGATCCGCCCCATCGCGACGCTCTACCACTGGGATCTCCCGCAGGAGCTCGAGGACGCGGGCGGCTGGCCCCATCGCGACACCGCCTACCGCTTCGCGGAGTACGCCGCACGCACGGTCGAGCACCTCGGCGACCGCGTGGACACCTGGTCGACGCTCAACGAGCCGTGGTGCACCGCCTACCTCGGCTACGGATCCGGCGCGCACGCGCCCGGCCGCACGAACGGGGCCGACGCGCTCGCTGCCGTGCACCACCTGAACCTCGCCCACGGGCTCGCCGTTCCCGAGATCCGTCGCGAGGCGACGAACGATCCCGATCTGTCGGTGACGCTCAACTTCCACGTTCCGCGCGGCGAGGAGGAAGCCGGAAGCCGCGTCGACGCGCTCGCGAACCGCGCCTTCACCGGCCCGATGCTGCGAGGTCGCTACGACGACGACCTGCAGGAGATCACGCGCGGCGTGACCGACTGGTCGTTCGTGCGTGACGGCGATCTCGAGCAGATCCGCCAGGACATCGACGTGCTCGGCGTCAACTACTACTCGACCGTCACGGTGCGCAGCTGGGACGGCACGGGCGAGAAGGTCACCAACGACGGGCACAAGAACGTCGGCGGATCCCCCTGGCCCGGGCTCGACGATGTCGAGTTCCTCGAGCAGGAGGGGCCGTACACCGACATGGGGTGGAACATCGCACCCGACGGACTCGAAGAGCTGCTGCTGTCGCTGAAGGAGCAGTTCCCGGAGCAGCCGCTCATGATCACCGAGAACGGGGCCGCGTTCGCGGATACCGTGACGGAGACCGAAGAGGGCCCGCGCGTGCACGACGCCGAGCGCACCGACTACCTCGCCCGGCACTTCGGCGCCGCGAAGCGCGCGATGGATCAGGGCGTCGACCTGCGCGGCTACCTCGTCTGGTCGCTGCTCGACAACTTCGAGTGGGGCTACGGCTACTCCAAGCGCTTCGGCATCGTGCGCGTGGACTATGCGACGGGGGAGCGCACGGTCAAGGACAGCGCCCGTTGGGTCGCGGACGCGATCGCGGCGAAGAACGGCTGACCGGCGCGCACCGCGCGCCTCAGGTGCGCGGTGCGGCCGTCGAGGCCCTCACGATCAGCTCGGACGGCATGCGCACGTGGTCGGGTCCGGCATCGTCCTCGATCATGCGCACGAGCAGATCCACCGCGGCGCGACCCATGTCGACGAGCGGCTGGCGCACGGTCGTGAGCGGCGGGGTCGCCGACGCGGCCGCAGGGATGTCGTCGAATCCGACGACGGAGAGATCCCGGGGCACGCGCAGCCCGCGCGCGGTCGCGACGCGGATCGCCTCGATCGCGGAGACGTCGTTCGACGCGAAGATCGCCGTCGGCGGATCCGCGAGGTCGAGCAGCGCCGACGTTCCCTCGGCCGCTTCGGCCTGCTGGAACTCGCCCGTGACGATGAGCGACTCGTCGATGTCGAGCCCGGCGGAGGCGAGCGCCTCGCGGTACCCCTCCTCGCGCAGGCGCGCGGACTCGAGGTCGTCGCGGCCGCGCAGGTAGCCGATGCGGCGATGGCCGAGGGTGATGAGGTGGGCGGTCGCCTCCCGCCCGCCGCGGAGGTTGTCGGTGTCGACGACGGCGGGACCGGCCGGGCCCGCGTGCGGGTCGATCGACACGATCGGCATGCCGACCTCGGGCGGTTCCACGGTCGGCGTCACGACGACCGCGCCGTCGATGAGCGTGCCGCCGAGCCGTGACAGCGATCGCGCCTCCCAGCCGTGATGGGAGCCGGTCGAGACGGCGCCCGCGTACGCGAGGACGTCGTAGCTCGTGCCGCTCAGTGCGCCGGAGACGCCGTGCAGCAGCTGCAGGGCGAAGGGCTCGAACTCGGCCACGAGCACGCCGATCACGTGCGTGCGGCTGCGCCGCATCGACGTGGCCACGAGCGAGCTGGCATACCCCAGCTGCGTCACGATGCCCATGACGTGCTCCTGCGTCGCGGCCGCGACGCCGTCGCGACCGTTGATGACCTTCGACACGGTGGCGACCGACACGCCCGCCGCGCGCGCGACGTCGGTGATCGTGGTGCGCCCGCGGGAAGCGGAGCCGATGGTGCTCATGATGTCCCTACGCTAGTCCTCGCCGCGGCGGCGCTCCGTCGCGACGTGATGTAAAACGTTATCGATAACGATTGACATCTTGCCATATTCCTGTCAAAGTCGGCTTGCACGACGGCGACCGACGCCGGAACCGCAACGCACTCGAAGAGGAGACCTGCAATGAACGCGCGAAAGAACTGGACCGCGGCGATCGCGATCGCGGCGGTGGCCACCCTGGGCCTCGCCGGCTGCTCCGGCGGCGGCGGATCCGGCGGCGACGATGACACGCTCGACGTGTGGCACAACTCGACGACCGGCCCCGGCAAGGAGTACTGGGAGGAGGTCGCTGCCGCATTCGAAGAGGAGACCGGCGTCTCGGTGAACATCACCTCGGTGCAGAACGAAGACCTCGACGGCAAGCTGCAGACCGCGGCGAACTCGGGCGATATGCCCGACGTGTTCCTCGCGCGCGGCGGCGGCAAGACCGCCGACATGGTCGACGCGGGCGTCGTCAAGGACCTCACGGACCTCATCACCGACGACACGCGCACCGCGATCGGCGACGCCGCGTTCAGCGCCTTCACGATCGACGGATCCGTCTACGCCGTGCCGACCTCGGTGCTCCCGGAGGGGATCTTCTACAGCCAGGATCTGTTCGATGAAGCGGGCATCTCCGAGACGCCCACGACCTTCGACGAGCTGAACGACGCCGTCTCGAAACTGCGCGATGCCGGCACCGAGCCGATCGCGCTCGGCGGCAAGGCCGCGTGGCCGGCGGCGCACTGGTACTACTCGTTCGCGCTGCGCGCCTGCTCGCAGGAGACGCTCGAGACGATCGCGTCGACGCTCGACTTCTCGGACGGCTGCTGGCTGGATGCGGCCGAGCAGCTCGAGGACTTCGCCGCGACGGATCCCTTCAACAAGGGCTTCCTCACGACCGACGCGCAGGAGGGCGCCGGATCCTCGGCGGGTCTGCTCGCCAACCACAAGGCCGCGATGGAGCTCATGGGCGGGTGGAACGTCGGCGTCATCGCCTCGCTCACGCCCGACGAGGAGCCCCTGCCCGACCTCGGCTGGTTCCCGCTGCCCGCCACGGACGGCGGCGACGGAGACCCCACCGCGATCATGGGCGGTGCGGACGGGTTCGCCTGCTCCGCTGACTCGCCCCCGTCGTGCGAGGATTTCCTGAACTTCCTCATCGAGCAGGAGTGGCAGGAGAAGTACGCCAGCGCGTTCAACTCGATCCCCGCCTCGGCCGAGGCGCAGTCCGCGGTCACGGACCCGGCGCTGCTGCCGATCATGGACGCGTACAACGACGCGTCGTACATCGTGCTCTACCTCGACACTCTGCTGGGCCAGAACGTCGGCAACGCGCTGAACACCGCCGTCGTCGAGATGCTCGCGGGCAGCGGAACACCGCAGTCGATCATCGACACGGTGACCGACGCCGCCGCGCGCGGCTGAGGGCTCACGGCATGGCACGTCGCGCTGACTGGCGTGTGCGCGGGGAGATTGCGATCCTGGCGGGGCCGGGGATCCTGGTCTTCGTCACGTTCGTGATCCTCCCCGTGCTCATGGCCGCCTTCTACGGCTTCTTCCGCTGGAAGGGGTTCGGCTTCCCCGACGACTTCGTCGGCTTCGACAACTACCTGCTCATCCTGAAGGATCAGAACTTCCGCGACGCGGTCGGGCACAACCTGTTCATCATGGTCGCCTCGCTGATCCTGCAGGGGCCGCTCGCGATCCTGTTCGCGCTGCTGATGAATCAGCGCATGCGCGGCCGCAGCCTGATCCGGGTGCTCATCTTCGTGCCGTACGTGATCAGCGAGGTCGTCGTCGGCACCGGATGGTCGCTCATGCTGCGCGACACGGGCGCCCTCAACTCGATGCTCGAGAAGATCGGGCTCGAAGGTGCGGCGCAGTCCTGGATCGCCGACCCGTCGGTCGCGATGGGCACCCTGATGTTCATCATCAGCTGGAAGTACATCGGATTCGCGGTGATCCTCATGCTCGCGGGGCTGCAGTCCATCCCCGAAGAGCTCTACGAGGCCGCCGCGATCGACGGGGCGAGCTTCTGGCAGACCCAGTGGCGCATCACGCTTCCGCTGCTGGGCCCGACCATTCGCATCTGGGCGTTCCTGTCGATCATCGGATCCCTGCAGCTGTTCGACCTGGTCAACATCATCTGGGGGCAGTACGTCGCCGCGACCGCCGGAACGTCGACCATGGCGACCTACATGTATCAGAACGGCCACCTCGCCGGGAACTACGGGTTCGGCAACGCCGTCGCGGTGCTGCTGTTCCTCATCTCGCTCGTGATCGCACTGGCGTATCAGCGGTTCGCGCTCCGGCGCGATACGGCGGGCGCGGTCACGGGGCCGAGCGGAAGGAAGAAGTCATGACTGCAACCGCCGTCGCCATCCGCGCGACGCCGTCGAAGGGCGGGCCGCGGCGCGGCCGCACGCGCGGCGCGAGCCCCTGGGTGTACCTGTTCGCCACGGTTCTCGTGGCGGTGTGCGTCGGGCCCGTGCTCTACGTCATCATCGGCGGATTCCGCACGAACGCCCAGATCACCGAGGATCCGTCGGGCTGGCCCGCGCCGTGGGTGGTCTCGAACTACACGTCGGTGCTCGGCAGCGGCGAGTTCTGGGTCGCGATGGGCAACTCGACGATCTCGGCGGGCGCGACGACGCTCGGAACGGTCGCTCTGGGCGTCATGGCGAGCTACGTGATCGCGAGGTACGACTTCGTCGGCCGGGGCGCGATGTACTCGCTGTTCGCAGCGGGCCTCATGTTCCCCGTCACCGTGGCGATCACGCCGCTCTACCTGCTCGTGCGCAATCTGGGCCTCGTGAACTCGCTCGCGGGCATCATCCTGCCGCAGATCGCATTCGCCCTGCCCACCACGATCATCATCCTCGTGCCGTTCCTGCGCGCGATCCCGAAGGAGCTCGAGGAGGCCGCGTCGATCGACGGCGCGAGCCGTCTCGGATTCTTCTGGCGCATGGTGATCCCGCTCAGCCTGCCCGGCGTCATCACGGTCGGCATCCTGTGCTTCGTGACGACCTGGAACGGCTACATCCTGCCGCTGTTCATCCTGAACGACACCTCGTTGTTCACGCTGCCGCTCGGCGTGCAGAACTTCGCCTCGCAGTACTCGGTCGATACGGCCCGGGTGCTCGCTTACACGTCGCTGTCGATGATCCCCGCGCTGATCTTCTTCAGTCTGTTCGAGAAGCGCATCGTCGGCGGCCTCACGGGCGCCGTGAAGGGGTGAGTGGTGTGACGGTATCCGAACGGGCGAACGCCCTGCTGGCGCAGATGACGCTCGAGGAGAAGGCCGCGCAGATCGTGGGCTACTGGCTCGACCAGGACGGCGCGGTCGTCGCCCCCATGGCCGACGAGCTCGCGTCGGGTGAGACGCGCGGACTGGCCGACATCACGCGCGACGGGATCGGGCACTACACGCGCGTCTACGGCACGCGCCCCGTCGACCCGGCCGCGCGCGCCGCGTGGCTCGTGGGGGAGCAGCGCCGTCTCGTGCGCGAGACGCGGCTCGGGATCCCCGCGCTCGTGCACGAGGAGTGCCTCACCGGGCTCGCCGCGTGGAAGGCCGCGATGTTCCCGACACCGCTCGCGTGGGGGGCTGCGTTCGATCCGGATCTCGTCGCCGAGATGGCGACGCTCATCGGCGAGTCGATGCGTGCGCTCGGCGTGCACCAGGGCCTTGCGCCCGTGCTCGACGTGGTGCGGGATCCGCGGTGGGGCCGCGTCGACGAGTGCATCGCGGAGGATCCGTACGTCGTGGGCACGATCGGCACGGCGTACGTGCGCGGCCTGCAGTCCGCGGGGATCCACGCGACGCTCAAGCACTTCCTCGGGTATTCCGCCTCGCAGTCGGGGCGCAACCATGCTCCCGTGCACGCGGGGCCGAGGGAGCTCGCCGACGTGTTCCTGCCGCCGTTCGAGATGGCGCTGCGCGACGGCGGCGCGAAGAGCGTCATGAACAGCTACACCGAGATCGACGGCGTGCCGGTGGCCGCCTCGTCCGAGCTGCTCACCGACCTGCTGCGCGGCGAGCTCGGGTTCGACGGCGTCGTGGTGTCCGACTACTTCGCCGTCGCGTTCCTCGAGATGATGCACGGCGTCGCGCGCGACCGCGGCGAGGCGGCCGAGCTCTCGCTCGCCGCCGGCATCGACGTGGAGCTGCCGAGCGGCGACGCCTATCTCGCGCCGCTGATCGAGCGGGTGCGCGACGGGCGCACGCCGGAGGCGCTCCTCGACGCCGCGGTGCTGCGACTGCTCGCCCAGAAGGAGGAGCTGGGGCTGCTCGAGCCGGATGCGTTCGACGCGGATCCTCCTGCCGAGATCGACCTCGACACGCCGCGCCACCGCGAGACCGCGCGGCGCCTCGCCGAGGAATCGGTCATCCTGCTCTCGAACGACGGCGCACTGCCGCTGGCCGCGCCTCGTCGCGTAGCCGTCATCGGTCCGAACGCCGATCGCACGGCGGCGCTGCAGGGGTGCTACTCCTTCCAGAACCACGTGCTCGCGCACCACCCCGATACGCCCGTGGGCATCGAGATGGCCACCGTGCGGGAGGCGCTCGCCGCGCGCTGCGAGGTGGCGTACGCCCCGGGCTGCGAGGTCGAGGGCGACGACCGGTCGGGCTTCGACGAGGCGGCGGCGCTCGCCTCGTCATCCGACGTCGCGGTCGTGGTCGTCGGCGATCAGGCCGGCCTGTTCGGCCGCGGCACCGTAGGGGAGGGCAACGACGCCGCGTCGCTCGAGCTGCCGGGTGTGCAGCGCGAGCTCGTGGAGCGCCTGGTCGCGACGGGGACCCCGGTCGTGATGGTGCTGCTCACCGGGCGGCCCTATGCGATCGGCTGGGCCCTCGACGGCGAGCACCGCCCCGCGGCCGTGCTGCAATCCTTCTTCCCCGGCGAAGAGGGCGGCACGGCGATCGCGCGGATCCTCGCCGGAGACGTCTCCCCGTCGGGTCGCCTGCCCGTGACCCTTCCGGCGTCGGCGGGAGCGCAGCCGTACGGCTATCTGCGCCCCGTGCTCGGCGGCCCGTCGAGCGTGACCTCGGCGGACCCGACGCCCGTGCGCCCGTTCGGCTTCGGCCTGACGTACGCCGCGTTCGAGTACTCGGACTTCTCGTGCGGCGCGGTCGAGGACGACGCGTTCTCGGCGTCGGTGACCGTGACGAACACGTCGGCAGTGCGGGCGACCGAGATCGTGCAGCTGTACGGGCGCGATGTGGTGGCCTCCGTCACCCGGCCCGTCGCACAGCTGCTCGGCTATGCGCGCGTCGACCTCGAGCCGGGACAGGCGCGCACGGTCGCGTTCGACGTGCCGCTCACCCGGTTCGCCTTCAGCGACCGCCGCATGCGGCGCGTCGTCGAAGCGGGCGAGGTCGAGGTCTGGGCCGGCCGGGACGCCGAGACGGAGGCGACCGAGCGCGCGTCGTTCGACATCCCGGGCATGTTCGTCACGGCGGGCGACCGGCGACTCGTCGAGGTCACCGTGACGTGACGCCCGGTTCTGTCGGAGGCGCCGCCGAGCCGGTCTCGGTTCTGTCGGAGCAGGTGCGCTCGGAGGCGCCCGATAAGCTGTCAGCCACAACGTAAGGGGACGGCATGGGCAGCGGATCGAACGTCGAGGGCGTGCGCCGGGCGAACCTCGGCGCGATCCTGCGCCTCGTGCACCACCGCGGTCCGCTCTCGCGCGCCGCGCTGACGCAGGAGACGGGGCTCAACCGCTCGACGATCGGCGGCCTTGTCATGCGGCTCGCCGAGCACGGCCTCGTGTCGGAGCAGGAACCCGACCCGACCCGCCGCGTCGGCCGCCCGTCGCCGACCGTCGTGCCGGCCGACGGCGTGGTCGCCGTCGCGGTCAACCCCGAGGTCGACGCGCTCGAGATCGGCGCCGTCGGCTTCGGCGGCGCCGTGCGCGCGCGGGTGCGCCAGGAGACCGATCACGTGCTCTCGCCCGAGGAAGTGGCGGAGCGCGTCGCCGCCGTGATGGCGCAGTGGGGCTCGGGGCCGCTGCGCGGGGCCCGGATCCTCGGCGTGGGCGTCGCGGTTCCGGGGCTCGTGCGGGCCGCCGACGGCATCGTGCGCAACGCGCCGCACCTCGGATGGCGCGACGTCGACATCGCCGCGCTCGTGACCGCGGCGACGGGGATGCGCGCCGCGGCCGGAAACGACGCCTCGCTCGGCGCGATCGCCGAGTGGCTGTTCGGTGCGGCGCAGAACCATGACGACGTGATCTACCTCAACGGCGGCCCGAGCGGCATCGGCGGCGGAGTGATCCTCGGCGGCCGCAGCGTGTCGGGCACGGGCGGATACGCCGGCGAATGGGGCCAGAACCGGCCGAGCCTCGACGACGAGGCCGACCGGCGCGTGCCGGGCGGCGTGCTCGAAGACGAGGTCAACCGCAGGCGGCTCTTCGACGCGCTCGGCGCGCACGACGATGCCTCCCTCGCGGCCGCCCTCGAACGGCCGGAGCCCGGCGAGGCCGCGCGCCAGCGCCGCATCCTCGCCGCCACCCTCGCGAACGCCGCCAACGCGCTCGACCCGTCGGCGGTCGTGCTCGGCGGCTTCCTCGCGGCCCTGCGCGGCGCGGATCCCGTCTCGTTCGACGACTCCGTGCGGGCGCAGATGCTCGCCGCTCCGGCCGAGGACCTCGAGATCTCGGCGGCGGCGCTCGGCGCCGACCGTCTGCTGATCGGAGCCGCCGAGCTCGTCTTCGAGACGCTGATGGCCGACCCGGTCGCCTAGCGACCGACTACTTCGATGCGCCGATCGCCCAGACCCGCGGCAGGTCGGCGCCGTTGACGACGAGGTCGCCGATCAGGCGGGCCTTGAACACGCGCGGGTTGTGGTTGCCCGCCGTGCGCGCGTTGCGCCAATGGCGGTCGAGGCCCTTCTTCACGCTCGTGCCCGAGGCCGCGAGCGCGTCGAACGCGTGGCTGATCGCATCGACCGCGAGGGGCGTGAGGGCGACCTGCGCCTGCGCCGAGGCGAGCTCGGCACGGTCGTTGGCGGCCTCGTCCTCGTCTTCGGTGATCTCGCCGCCGCGCAGCGCGAGGGCCGACTCGTACGCCTCCTGCAGCGCGTCCGACACGCGCTGCACGGCCGCGGCGGCCACGAACGCCGCCGAAGAGACCTCGCCGATCACCTGCAGCAGCTGCGGATCCTCGGCGGCGACGTTCGCGGCCGCGTGGCTGAAGGTGCGGGTGCGGTTCTTCACCTCGCGCCCGAAGTCGGCCTCGGCGGCGCGCACCGAGCCCGCGAGCACGGCCAGCAGCACCTGCTGGTAGAAGGCGGTCTGGTATTTGAAGCGGGTGTCGAAGTCGATGAGGTTCTCCTCGTCGACGACCGCGTCGGTGAAGGTCGACGTGCCGGTGCCCGTCGTGCGCTGGCCGAAGCCGTCCCAGTCGTCCGCGAGCGCGACGCCGTCCTGATGACGTCTCACCGCTGCGATCACGCGCTTTCCGGTGTCGGTGCGCTCGGCGTAGGTGTCGAGCCAATCGGCGAAGACCGAACCGGTCGAGTAGTACTTGGTGCCGTTGATGCGGAACCCGCCCCGGCCGTCGGGCGCGACCTTCGTGATCACGTCGCCGACCTTCACGGTGCCGACCTCGGTCCACGAGTTTCCGACGAGCTCGCCCTCGACGAATCGCGTGAGCCACGCGTCGCGGCCGGCTCCCGGCTCGGCGACGAGCCTGTCCTCGACGAAGGCAAAGTGCGCGCGCAGCGCCTGAGCGATGTTCGAGTCGGCGGCCGCGAGGTCGACGAACAGCTCGAACAGCTCGGGCAGCGTCGCTCCCGCACCCCCGTGCGACTCGGGCACCCGCACGGCGCCGAAGCCGTCGCGCGCCAGCGCCGCGATCTCGTCGTACGGCAGCGCGCCGGTTCGGTCGCGCTCGACGGCGCCGGCCGCGATCCGTTCGAAGTGGGGGCGGAACCTCGCGCGCAGCGCGGCGAGACGATTCGGGGTGGCGACGGTCGCGGTCATGCGGGATCCCTCCGGGTCGGGTGCGGAATGGGACGAGTCAAGCACCGGCGCACGCGACGGGGAACCCGGCCCGTCATGGGACGGAACGCGGGGTAATACACCGTCGCAATCGGGGCCCGCGCCTCACACCCGCGCGACGACCGCGTTGTCGAGCTGATCGGTATCGATGTCCTCGCGGCCCGTCTTCGCCGTGAGCAGCACCCAGGCCGCGCCGTGATCGGGGTGCACGTAGAACTCGGTGCCGGCCCAGCCGCCGTGCCCGAACCCATCGACCGAGATGAGGCCCGGACCGCGGCTGCGCAGGTTCGCCGTGAATCCCCAGTCCTGCCCGCGTGCGGCAGGATAGGGATCCATCCGCGCCATTCCGGTCGTCGTCGGACGGCGCAGCAGGTCGAGGCCCGCGGGCGTGAGCACGCCGGCGGTGCCGTCGCGGTGCGTGCGCAGCAGGTCGGATCCGAGGCGCAGCAGGTCCTCCGCGCGGGCGAACAGCCCGGCGCCGGCCGCGCGCGTGGCGACGAACCGGTCCCAGTCGAGATCGGAATCCTCGATGCCGTCGACCGGCACGTACTCCTGCGGATCCAGCGTGATACCCGTCGCGCCGATCGACGCGCCCCACTCGGCGACGCCGGCATCCCACGTCCGGCCGGTCGCGTGCTCGTAGAGGGCGGCGATGCCCTCGTAGGCGAGCGTCGAGTAGCGCGACGCGGATCCGGCGGGGAAGTCCCGCCCGCGCGTGAGCAGTTCGGTGCGCAGCGGCACCGCCGTGTCGAGCGCGGGCTCCGTGATGCCCGACGAGTGGCTGCCGAGGTGCCACAGGCGCACGACATCGTCGCGGCCCCGCCCGAACTCGGGCAGCGCATCGGTCAGCGGCGTCTGGGGCGTGAGGAGGCCGCGCTCGATCGCTCGCGTCGCGGTGATGCCCGTGAGGATCTTCGTGATCGAGAACAGGGGATAGGTCGCGTCCGCGGCGACCGGGCCGAACGCCTCGAGGGCGCGGATCCCGTCGGCATCGGCCACGCCGAGCACGGCGTGCGGCAGGCGGCCGTCGTCGACGTGGCGCTTCGCCCAATCGAAGGCGGCGGTGAACTCGGTCATCTGTTCTCCTCTATGAAAATCGCATCCCGAGGCCGACCTGCGGCCCGCCCGTCGCCACGCCGTCGGAGATCACGAGGCCCGTCGGCGCCTCGAGTGCGCCGAGCTCGGCGAAGCCCGCCTCCTCGACGTCTTCGACCCACGTCTTCTCGGGAAGAGTGTAGGCGAGCTGCGCCGACAGCTCGGGCAGCAGGTGCGGCGCGAGGCCCACGCCGCGTTCGGACGCGAGGGCCGCGATCTCGAGGAACGGCGTGATCCCGCCCACGCGCACGATGTTCGGCTGGATCACGTCGACCGCTCCCGCATCGATCGCGTCGCGGAACTGGTGGATGGTGTGCCGGTTCTCGCCCAGGGCGATCGGCACGTCGATCCGCCGGCGCAGCTCGGCGTGGGCCGCGATGTCATCGGCGCGCAGCGGCTCCTCGATCCACGCCGGTGAGAACGCCGCGAGGCGCTCCATGGCCGATGTCGCGGCATCGAGGCTCCAGCGCTGGTTCGCGTCGATCATGAGCGTGCGGTCGGGTCCGAGCACCTCGCGCACCGCGGCGACGCGTTCGACGTCGCGGGCGAGGTCGGGACTGCCGACCTTGAACTTCACGGCCGAGAACCCGGCGGCGACCCAGCGGCGGGCCTGCGCGACGAGGTCGTCGAGCGTGTAGTGCAGGTTCACGCCGCTGCCGTAGGCGGGCAGCGCGTCGTGCCGGCGGCCGATGAGGTCAGTGACGCTCTGGTCGCGGCGGTGCGCTCGCAGATCCCACAGGGCGAGATCGAGCCCCGCGAGCGCGATCGTCGTGAGGCCCCCGCCGCCGGCCTCGTGCAGGTGCGCCCACGCGTCGTGCCAGATCGACGGATCGGCGGGCCGGCCGACGGCGAAGGCGGAGATGTCGTGCGTGAGGAGCGCGTGCACGGCGTGCGCGCCGATCGAGGGGGTCCAGGAGAACCCGCGGCCGGTCGCGCCGTCGGACGCGGTGATGACGACCTCGATCACGCGGATCTCGGTCACCTCGGGTCCCCACGGGCGCGACAGCGGGATCTCGATGAGGCGGGCCTCGAGCGCGGCGATCGTCGCGGTCACGCCGACGCTCCCGTGCGCACCAGCGTGTCGCGCCACAGGCGCTGCGCGCGCCAGCCGAGCAGCTGCTCCGCCCGGTCGCTCGAGAACATCGACTGCGTCCCCGTCAGCTGATCGGCGGCGTGCGCGGCGCTCGGCAGGTGCGCTCGCACCCCGTCGGCCGTGTCGCCGTCGTACAGCGCATCGGGGGCGCCCACGAAGAACGTCGATCCGTTCGGCACGTCGTCCGCCCCGCGGATCCACGCGGCGACGAACTCGCCCGCGTCGCGCGCGTCGACGTAGTTGAACAGCGCGACGGCCGAGAGCGACGGATCCGCGATGCGCTCTTCGAGCGTGTGGCCCATCTGCGTCGCGACGCCCTCCCACTCCTCCGGCGCGATCACGAAGCAGGGGCGGAACGCGCCGAACCGCATGCGCGCCCCGTGCTGGCGCACTGCCATCTGCACGATCTGCTCCATCGCGACCTTCGACGCCCCGTAGCCGTTCCACGGCGCCGTCGGGTGCTCCTCATCGAGCGGCAGGTACGCGGGCGTCCAGCCGCTGGGGGATCCGTACCCCATCACGGTCGGGCTCGACGCGAGCAGCATCTTCCGGGCGCCCGATTCGAGCGACGCCTGCAGCACCGACCAGACGAGCTGCGTGTTGATGCGGAACATGTCGGGGTCGGGCACCGACCCCGGGATCGCGATCGCCGCAAGGTGCACGACGGCGTCGGGGCGGGCCTCGGCGAAGGCCTCGAGCGTCGCCCGCTGATCGAGCAGATCGACCGCGACCTGGCGAGCGGGCAGCTGCTCGGCGCGCCCCTGGTCGAACGACGTGACCTCGTGGCCCGCGTCCGCCAGCGCGGTGACGACGCTGCGCCCGAGCCGGCCGGCGCCGCCCGTGACGACGACGCGGCTCATCGCTCACCGCCGAGCGCGCGCGCTGCCGGGCCGAGGTCGAGGTCGGAGATCTCCACGGGCTGACCCGACGCGAGGGAGGCATTGCCGGCGACGCCCACGACGACGCTGCGCACGCCGTCGGTCCAGTCGGCCGTGTACCCCAGCGGATCGTCGCCGACGCCTCGCAGCAGGTCATCGAGCAGCATGGCATCGCCGCCGCCGTGACCGCCCTCGGCGACCGGGATCGGCACCTCGCGCGCGGGGGAGAAGTGGGTCTGCACGACGAGGCTCTCGCTCTCGGGGCGCGCCCGGTCGGCGACGACGAGATCGGGGCGGGCGCTCGGATCCACGACGGTTCCGCCGGTCTCGTCGGTCGTGACGACGCCGCGCTCGACGACGGTCAGCTCCGCGCGCCCCTTCGTGCCGTTGACGGCGACCGTGTAGCCCTCCCAGGGCGAGTGCGCATTCAGCGAGTAGGTCATCGTCGCGCCCGAGGCGTAGTCGACGATGAGGGCGAGGTTGTCCTCGATCGTGATGCCCGCGTCGAAGACGTCCTTGTCGCGCAGGTAGCCGTCGTGCTTCTCCTGGTCGAGGTAGAGGCCGCGCAGCTTCTCGTCGGTGCGCATGTCGAGCGCGAACGGATCGTTCGCGGCCGCGTCGATGGATCCGCGCTCGGGGCGCTCGCCGAGCCCGCGGCGCGCGGCGTTCTCGGCGCCGTAGAACCGCAGGCCGCCGGAGGCGTACACGCGCGAGGGAACCTGCTGCGTCCACCAGTTCACGAGGTCGAAGTGGTGGCTCGACTTGTGGATCAGCAGGCCGCCGGAGTTCTGCTTCTCGCGGTGCCAGCGGCGGAAGTAATCGGCGCCGTGCGCCGTGTCGAGCACCCACTCGAAGTGCACGCTCGTGACCTCGCCGATCTCACCCGAGGCGATCACGCGCTTGAGGGCGGCGTTGCGCGGAGAGTAGCGGTAGTTGAAGGTGATCGTCACCTTGCGGCCGGTGCGCTCGGCGGCCTCGGCGATCCGGCGGATCCCCTCTTCGCTCGTTGTGAGAGGCTTCTCGACGATCGCATCGGCGCCCGCCTCGAGCGCGGCCGTGACGTACTCCGCGTGCAGGAAATCGGGCGTCGTGACGATGACCGAGTCGATCTTCTCTTCGCGCACGACGTCGGCGAGGTCGGCCGGGTCGAACCGGCGCGGCTCTCCGAGCTCGGGGTGCTGTGCGGCGGACCAATCGAGGCGTCCGGGGTTCGGGTCCGCCCATGCGACGAGCGTGCCGACGTCGGCATGCGTCGTGGCGAGCGCGCCGAGATACATCTGCGCGCGGGATCCGGTGCCGATGAGGGCGAAGCGGCGAGTCATGTTCACTCCTGGGGTCAGTGGTGGGCGAGGGGCAGCGGGCGTTCGAGCCCGCGCACGGTGGTGGACGGCCAATCGGGGTCGTGCGTGAGCAGTTCGATCCCCGCGGATGTTGCGAGCACGGTGTCTTCGAGCTTGGCGCCGGGAACCCACGGGTTCCACGCGAAGGCCTGTGCCTCCGCGACGCGGCCGCCGATGCCGGGGAAGGCCTTGGGGTCGCGGCCCGCGTATCCGGTCGCGCCGCCCTGGTGATGCCGCGTCCACGCGTCGTCGCCGAACCCGTGGCGCGCGTAGGCGCGGGGGATCTCGGCGAACAGGCCGTCGAGATCCGCTCCGGGGCGCGTGGCGGCGAGCACGTCGGCTTCGACCGCGCGCAGGCGGGCCTCGACGTCGTTCGGCTCGCCGGTCGGCGCGAACTCGACCCAGCGCGTCATGCTCGCGTGGAGACCGTGGCGCACCATGGTGACGACGGCCATCGCCCGACGCCCGAGCGTCGCGTCGGTGGGGATCGGGTGCTGCACGGATCCGCGCTGCTCACCCGCGGCGAGCAGCACGGCCGGCTCGGCGCCGATCTCGTACGCCGCGCGCGCGAGGCGCCCCGCGAGGTCGCGCTCCGTCCAGGAGGGGCGGGCATCTTGGAGCACCCGGCTGACGGCGCGGGCCGTGTCGGCGCCGAGCGCGCGATAGCGCTCGGTCTCGACGGGCAGGAGCGCGGCGCGCGCAGCGCGCAGCTCGGGTGCGAGGTCGGTCTCGTGCAGCGCGTCGACCGGGGCGGCGGCGAGCGATCCGTGCCAGGGGATGGTGCGCCACTCGACACCGGCGATCTCCTCGGCGTCGAGGCGCTCGACCTCGTTCGCGAGCGCGGTCACGATGACGCGGCGCCCGCGCGTCACGGTTGCGGAGAAGACGGCGGCGCCGCCGAGCGGAACGGCCGGGCGCGGGCCGTCGAGCAGCCAGGCGAGCGCGGCGGTCGACGTGAGGTGCACGGCCGGCGCGTCGCGGGCGACCAGCAGCTCGTGGATGCGGGCGAGCTTCTGCTCGCGATCGCTGGTCGCGTCATTGCGATGGGACATCGGGGCCTCGGAGAGCTCAAGGACATGGGGGCAGGACCACCCTAGCAGAAACCGGTTTCTCATGTAATCTGGCAGGTATGTCCCCACTCGATGATGAGCCCCGGTACGTCAATCCGATCATTGACGCTGACCTTCCCGACCCCGACGCCGTGCGCGTCGGCGACCGGTACGTGATGATCGCCTCGAGCTTCAACCGGGCCCCCGGCCTGCCCGTGTACGCCTCGGACGATCTCGTCAACTGGGAGCGCGTCGGCGATGCACTGCCGAACGGCACGCCGTCCGCGTGGTTCGAGCTGCCTCGCCACGGCAGTGGGGTGTGGGCGCCGTCGATCCGTCACCGGAACGGCATGTACATCATCGTGTACCCCGATCCCGACCAGGGCATCTTCGTCGTGACCGCACCCGACCCCGCGGGGCCGTGGTCCCCGCCGCGGCTGCTGCTCGGCGGCCTCGGACTCATCGACCCGTGCCCGCTGTGGGACGACGACGGCAGCGCCTACCTCGTGTTCGGCTGGGCGAAATCGCGTTCGGGCAGGAAGAACGTGCTCTCCGTCGTGCCGGTCGACGCCGACCTGCGGCAGACCACGGGCGCGGCCCGCGACGTCATCGACGGCGGCGACATCGACGGGTGGGGCACGATCGAGGGCCCGAAGTTCTACAAGCGCGACGGCTGGTACTACATCTTCGCGCCCGCCGGGGGCGTGGCCACGGGATGGCAGGCCGTCTTCCGCTCGCGGAACGTGTTCGGGCCGTACGAGGAGCGCCGCGTGCTCGAGCAGGGGACCACGCCCGTCAACGGTCCGCATCAGGGCGCATGGGTGACCTCGGCCGACGGCCGCGACTGGTTCCTGCACTTCCAGGACCGCGGCCCGTTCGGGCGCGTGGTGCACCTGCAGCCCATGGCCTGGAACGACGACGGCTGGCCCGTCATGGGGCAGGCGGTCGACGGCGGTCCGTGCGAACCGGTGCTCAGCTATCCGACGCCGCACGGCACCGCGCAGGGGCGCCGCACGATCGCCCGCTCCGACGACTTCGCGAACGGCCTCCCGGGCCCGACGTGGACGTGGCAGGCGAAGCCCGCGGCCGACCGGCTCGTGCCCGGGGCCGACGGGCTGCACCTCCGCTCGGCCGACGATTCCGGCGACCTGCGCGCCCTGCCGAGCGTGATCGGGCAGCCGCTGCCGGGGATGGCCTCGAGCTCGCGCGTGCGCGTCGCGCTCGACGGCCCGCCCGGATCGCGCGCCGGCCTCGCTGTCCTCGGCCGCGACTATCTCTGGGCCGGCATCGTGCGCGGCGAGCAGGGCGACGAGGTGGTCGTCGCCGCACGCGCGGAGGACGACCTCGCCGAGCGCGTCGTCCTGCGCGCGGACGCCGGTGGGCGCGTCGAGGTCGCGCTGGCGTGCGCCGCCGACGCGGCGCTCACTGCGATCGTCACGGTCGACGGGCGCGAGATGCGCGTGGATCCGTGTGCCGCTGCATCGAAGGGACGGTGGATCGGCGCGGAGATCGCCCTGTTCGCCGGAAACGGATTCGGCGACCCCGGGGCCGTGGCGCGGTTCCAGGACTTCCGGCTCGTTCTGGAAGAGGATTGACGCATGGCCACCAAGCGCACCTCCCGTGAAGCCACCATCTCCGACATCGCCGCCGCCGCGGGGGTGTCGAAGGCCACCGTCTCGCGCGTGATGAACGGCGTGGCGACGGTCAATGAGGAGATCGCGCAGCGCGTGCGCGCGACGGTCGCCGAGCTCGGCTACTCGCCGAGCGCCACGGCGCGCTCGCTGTCGCTGGGCGAGAGCCGCACGGTCGGCGTCGTCGTGCCCGATCTCGCGAACCCGATGTTCCACCAGGTGCTGCACGGGCTGAACCGCGCCGCCGAGCGCGACGGCTACCGCGTGCTCGTCGCCGACACGCAGGAGCACAGCGACGCCGAGAGCGAGACCGTGCTCGACATCCGCAATCGCACCGACGCGATCGCGCTGTTCGCGCCCCGCATGTCGCGCGAGAAGCTGCTCGAGCTGCTGCCGAACATCAGCCCCGTGGTCGTGTTCAACCGCACGACGGGCAAGCGCGCCGGAGCCGTGCTGATCGACTACGCCGACGGCATCGGGCAGGTCGCGCGGCATCTCATCGCCCTCGGGCACACCCGCATCGCCTACCTGCAGGGGCCGCCGCAGGCCCGCTCGAACATGGCGCGCCAAGACGGCCTCGATCTCGTCTCCGAGGAGCATCCCGACGTCGATATCGTGGGCGTTCCGTGCGGATCCGCGTTCGAAGACGGCTACGGCGCCTGGCCGGCCGTCCGCGAGACGCGCGCGACCGGGGTGATCGCCTTCAACGACGTCGTCGCCCTCGGCTTCCTCGGACGGCTGTCTGAGGAGGACGTGCGCGTCCCGGAGGACATCTCGGTCGCGGGCTTCGACGACATCCCGTTCTCGCGGTACTCCTCGCCGAGCCTCACCACTATGACGGCTCGGCTCGGCGACGTCGGAGAGCGCATCTGGACGACGCTGCTGGCGCAGATGCGCGGCGAGGCCGACCTCGAGCCGACGATGTTCGCGCCCGAGCTCGCGGCGAGATCCAGCACCGGGGCGGCGCGATGACCGCGGTTCTGCGCGATGCGGCCGGGCGGGCCATCGCGGCGCTGCATCCGGGAGACGACATCGCGGCCGCGCACGCGCCGCGCCCCTACGTCACGGTCACGACGCCGGGCGGGGCTGCCGTCACCGACACGATGCCCGAGGACCATCGGCACCATTTCGGCGTGAGCGTCACCACGCCCGACGTCGCCGGCACGAACTTCTGGGGCGGCAGCACGTTCGTCTCGGGCGTCGGCCCGAGCATGCTCGACAACCACGGCCGGCAGACCGTCGACGAGCAGACGGTGTCCGCCGACGGCGCGCGACAGCTCATCTCCTGGTGGGATCGGCACGGCGAGCGGGTGCTCACCGAACGCCGCGCCATCGACGTGAGGAGCATCGCGGGGCACCCTGCTCTCACCTGGCGATCGTCGCTCTCGGCGGAGCGCGACGGCGTCAGCATCGGCAGCTCGCACACGAACGGGCGACCGGGCGCGTTCTACGGCGGGATCTTCTGGCGCACGCCGTTCGCGCGGGCCGACGTGCGCACGATCGACGGGCGCGGCGCCGCGGCCGCACACGGTTCGTCGTCGCCCTGGCTCATCGTCTCGGGCCCCGACGCCGCTCTCGTCGCCGTGACCGGCTCGGGCCTGCCCTGGTTCGTGCGCGCCGACGGCTACGTCGGCTTCGGCCCCGCGATCGCGGCGCAGTCGCGCCGCGCGGTCGAGCGCGGTGCGCCCCTCGACCTCGACCTCGCCGTCGTCGTGATCGACGGCGCACCCGACGACGCCGCGCTCGACGACGTCGTCGCCGCCCTGCTCACCCGCACCCACCCGGAGGTCTCCGCATGACTCGTCCTCGTCTCGCCCTCATCGGAACCGGTGGCCACGGTCGCGGGCACCTCGCGCAGGGCCGCCGCCTGCACGACGAGGGCGCGGTGCAGCTCGTCGCGGTGGCGGATCCGCATCCGCCCGCGGCCGATGACCTCCCGGACGGCGTCGCGCGGTTCACGGGCGGCGCCGAGCTGATCGCCGCGGGCGGCGCCGACGTGGCCGTCATCTGCACGCCGATCCACACGCATTACGATCTCGCGGCGGCCGCGCTCGAGGCCGGTATGGACGTGCTGCTCGAGAAGCCGACGACCGCGACGCTCGACGAGTTCGAGCGGCTCACGGCGGTCGCCCAGCGCACCGGACGCCTCGTGCAGGTCGGCTTCCAGAGCCTCGGCTCCGAGGCGATCGGTCTGATCCGGTCGAGGATCGACGCAGGCGAGATCGGCGAGGTCGTGCGCTATTCCGCGACGGGGGCCTGGGTGCGCGACGAGGCGTACTGGACGCGCTCCGCGTGGGCGGGACGGCGCGTGCTCGACGGCCGCGTGGTCGCCGACGGCGCGCTCACGAACCCGCTCGCGCACGCGACGGCGACGGCGCTCGCGCTCGCCGGCGCGACCCTCACCACGAGCGTGCGCTCGCTCGAGGTCGATCTGTGGCGCGCGGCCGACATCGAGGCCGACGACACCTCGGTGGCGGTCTTCACCCTCGACGGCGGCCTGAAGCTCACGACAGCGGTCACGCTCGCGGCGTCGGTTCAGACGGATCCGTACGTCGAGGTGACGGGAACCTCCGGGGCCCTGCGCCTCTGGTACACGAAGGACGTCGTCGAGCTCCGCGGCCCCGACGGCGCGGTGCGCGACCGCACCCGCACCTCGCGCGCCGACCTGCTCGAGAACCTGCTGGCGGCGCGCGAGGGCCGCGCAGGGCTGTTCGCGCCGATCGCCCGGACGGGCGCATTCATGCGGCTCGTCGACAGCGTGGTCGAGGCGCCCGCACCTCGGCCGGTCGCACCGCACGCCGTCTCGGCCGTCGTCGACGACGCGGGGCGGCGCCGCGTCATCGCAGGGATCGAGGAGGAGCTCGACCGCGCGCTGCGACTCGAACGCACCTTCACATCGCTCCGGAGCGCGTTCACGGAGGCGTCATGACCGGCTCGTTCGAACGCCTCATCGCCGCCGCGCACGCGCACGACATCGCGATCCATTCGCTCGAGGCCTCGATCGGCGCCGAGCTCGTGTACAGCGCCGGGGCCGCCGGCGTCGGGCCGCACGTGCCGCACCGGATGTACTCGGTGTCGAAGAGCTTCACCGCCATCGTCGTGCTCTCCCTCGCGCACGAGGGGGAGCTGTCGCTCGATGACGCGCTGATGGATCACTTCCCCGAGAAGCGTCCCGTCGATCCGCTGCTGGAGAAGGCTACGATCGCCGACCTGCTGTCGATGCGCACCCCCTACACCGGCACGACGTACGTCGAGAAGGAGGGGGAGTGGCTCGAGAGCTTCTTCCGCACCGTGCCGTCGCACCGGCCCGGCACGCTCTTCCACTACGACACGAGCGCCTCGTACACGCTGGCCGCGCTGATCGAACGGATCGAGCGGCGCACGTGGGAGGAATCGGTGCGCGAGCGCATCTATGCGCCGCTCGGGCTGGGCGAGGGCATGCGCATGCTCACGGGCCCCGAGGGCATCGGCCACGGCGGATCCGGCATGATCGCGCGCCCGCGGGACATCCTCGTCATCGCGGAGATGCTGCTGGGCGGCGGGGAGCGGCGCGGCACGCGCGTGCTGCCGCGCCGGGTCGTCGACGAGCTGGTCGCGCACCGGGCGGACACCGGAATGGTCACCTGGGGCGCGACGAACCGATTCGGCTACGGCGCCCAGACGTGGCTGCCGCCGCAGGGCGGCTGGATGATGGTGGGGCTGGGCGGTCAGTACGTGTACGGCGATCCGAGCCGCGACCTGGCTGTCGTCATGACGGCCGACGCCCAGGGCTGCAACGCCGGAGACCAGCGGCTCAGCTGGATGCTGCTGGAGGCGCTCGAGGAGCCGTTCGGCGACGCCCCCGCCTCGATCGCCTGGCCCGCGCCCGTGCACGACGCCGCGTTCGCGCGCGACGTCGCGGGCACCGCCGTCGCCGTGTCGGGCACGGGGCTGCCCGCGTCGATCGACGTCGACCTGTCGGCCGATGCCGTCACCCTGCACGCGGGCGCGGTGCGCGTCACGGCGCACCCCGGACGGGAGGAGTCCGTCGAGGTGCCGGGCGTCGGTCCGGGTGTGGTGACGGGCGGATGGTGCGCGCCGGGCGTCTTCGACGCGCGCCTCGACGTGTCCGGCGACGACATCGCCCGGCTGCGCGTGCGCATCGTCTGCACCGACGACGATCTCGTGACGGTGCAGGCCCAGGGCTTCGGTCCGGGCGCGCCCGATGCGTGGACCGGACAGGGCACCTTCGCACGCTGACGGATCCGTCAGCCCTTGACGGATCCGATCAGCGCGCCCTTGACGAAGAAGCGCTGGATGAACGGATACACGATGAGCATCGGCAGCGTCGCGACGAAGATCACGGCCATCTTCACCGATTGAGCCGGCGGCACGACCTCGACCGAACCGTCGTCGGCGTTCATGCCGCTCGCGATGATGACGATCTGGCGCAGCAGGACCTGCATCGGCCACTTCGTCGAATCGTTGATGTAGAGGATCGCGCTCTGGTAGGTGTTCCAGTAGAACACCGCGTAGAACAGCCCGATCGTGGCGATCGACGCGAGCGACAGCGGCAGCACGATGCGCAGGAAGACGCCGAACTCCGAGCAGCCGTCGATGCGCGCCGACTCCTCGAGGCTCTCGGGGATGCCCTGGAAGAAGCTGCGCATGATCACGAAGTTGAAGGCGTTGATCGCCACGGGCAGGATCAGCGACCAGAGCGAGTCGATCAGGCCGAACGCGTTGACGACCATGAACGTCGGGATCATGCCGCCCGAGAACAGCATGGTGAACACGACGAGGAAGTTGATGACGCGGCGGCCCCGGAGGTGCTTCTTCGACAGCGCATACGCCATGAACGAGGTGAGCACGAGGCTGAGGAAGGTTCCGACGGCCGTGACGAACACCGAGACACCCATGGCGCGGAAGATCGTCGGCGTCGAGAGGATGTACCTGTAGGCGTCGAGCGTGAACGTCTTGGGGAACAGGATGAACGGGGTCGTCGCGATCTCGCCCGGCGTGGCGAGCGAACTCGCAAGCACGTTGATGAACGGCAGCACGCAGATGAGCGCGAACGCGGTGAGCACGATGCCGTTGATCACCGCGAAGACGCGTCGGCCCGGCGTCATGCGGCGGCCCTTGGTGCGGAACTTGATCGGCACAGTGGCCGTGGTGACGTTCGTCATGCGGGAGATCCTTGCGATGTCGGGCGGACCGCGAACAGTGCGGCGGCGAGGAAGAAGAAGAACGCGACGGGGTACAGCACGAGCTGCGTTCCGACGAGGCAGACCGCGCCCGCGGCCGCGAGCCACCACCCGGTGGAGCGGCGGGCGGGGCGGCGGGACGCGATGAACAGGGCGATCGCGGCGAGGAGGATCATGATCACGAGCGAGAAGCCGAACCAGGCGGCGAGGGTGCGTGCGGTCTCGTATGCATCTCCTGTAGGGGAGAGCCCGGCGGAGGCGAGGGCGGGTGCGATCTTGTCATCGAACTCGGCGCGCGAGGCATTGTTGATCGTGACGGTGAAGCCGCCCTGCAGGAGCGCGGCGAGGCCGAGCCCGATGCCGGTGATCCATGTCTCGGCTGTGCGTGAGACCGTGCGCCGAGCGGGCGCGGGCCTGTTCGGCGCGTCAACGCTCATTGCTCGTCACCTCCGCGGTGAGGTTCTCGGCGCCGGGCCCCGCGACGACGGCGTCGCCGACGACGCCCGTGAGGCTCACGCCCGATATGCGCGAGTTGCGCACGAAATCGATCTGGAAGCCGGCCGCGGCCATCTCGGGCACGCCATCGGCCATGGCGGGAACCGACGGGAGGGGGTCGTCGGCGAAGCCGATCGACACGTCGAGGATCGTGATGTCGTCGAGCGGCCGCTCGGGAAGGCCAGAGATGAAGCCGGCGCATGAGGTCACGTCCGACGCCGAGACGTTCGAGATGAACACGCGCCGGATGGTGGGGGTCGTCTCGTCCGCCGGCAGCGCGGAGCGGTCGGAGACGTGCGGCAGCTTGCCGTCGGGGCCGCAGAAGTAGAAGGGGTTGACGACGAACGGGCAGGCGACGCGGCGCATCACGATGTTGGTGATGCGCAGATCCTCGACGGTGCCGCCGCGGCCCCGGCGCGTCTTCAGGCGCACGCCGCGGTCGGTGCCATCGAAGATGCAATCGCTGATGACGACGCCGCGCACGTCGCCCGACATCTCGCTGCCGATCACGACGCCGCCGTGACCGCGCAGCATGGTGCAGCCCGCGATGAGCACGTTCTCGCACGGGGCGGGATCCTGCGACGACGCCTCGGTGCCCGCCTTGATGGCGATGCAGTCGTCGCCGACGTCGATGTGGCAGTCCGTGATGCGCACGTTGCGGCACGACTCGGGGTTGACGCCATCGGTGTTGGGCGAGTCGGCGGGGTTCTTGATCCGCACCCCGGATACGCGCACGTCGTCGCACCGGTAGGGGTGCACGGTCCACGCGGGGGAGTTCTCGAGCACCACGTCGCGGATGGTGACGCGGGTCGAGTGTCGGAAGCTGATGAGGGTCGGGCGTGCGGCCTCGAGCTCATCGCCCGCCCGCACGGCCTCCCACCAGCGGGATCCGCCGCCGTCGATCGTGCCGAGGCCCGTGACGGCGACGTTCGTCTCGCCATCCGCGAAGATGCACGGCTGATGGATCCGCGCCGGCGCGCCCTCCCACGACGCGTCGATGACGGGGTAGAGCCGCGGATCCGGCACGAACTCGAGCCGCGCGCCGTTCTCGAGGTGCAGCTCGACGAACGAACGCAGGCGCAGAGCACCCGTGCGATGCACGCCGGGGGAGATCGTGACGACTCCGCCACCGGACGCCGCCGCGCGGTCGATCGCCGACTGGATCTCGGCAGTTCTCAGATCGTGACTCATGCTCTGCACCTGTCGTTCGTCTTAGCGGTCAGCCGTTGAGCTCGGCGTATGCGGCCGTGTACTCGTCCTCGATCGTGCCGAGGTCGCCGGCGCGCAGCTCGTCGACGGCGGCTTCGTAGCCCGCCATGTCGAGCTGTCCGACCATGTACTTGTTGTAGGCGTCGTTCGCGGCAGTGCGCACCTCGCTCCAGCGGCTGTCGTACGCATCGGAGGTCAGGGACTGAGCGATGTTGGTGACGACGAACTCCTCCTGCTCGTCCATCTTCTCCGCGGCCTCATCGACGTACTTCACGTTGCTCGGATAGGTGACGAGGTTCTGGGTGATGCGCGAAGCCTGGAACGGCTGCACTTCCTGATCCCACGTGCTCTGGTCGAGGATCGACACGGAGCCGTTGTCATCGAACTCGAAGTGCTCGCCCTCGACGCCGTTCGACATGATGCTGTACACCTCTTCGGTGTTCATCTTGTCGATGAAATCGAGCACGGCGCGCAGCTCTTCCTCGTCCTTGACCTCGGACTTGGGGAAGAGGTACCAGCCGCCGATGCCGCCGGCGGTGTCCGTCAGGATCCGCCGCGGGACGTCGTCGTGCGTGATGTCGTTGATGAGCGCCCATTCCATCGGGGTGTCCGGATCGGCGCTCTCGGCGAGGGCTTGGAAGTTGCGGGCCTCCCAGATGCCGGTGACGACGATCCCACCCTTGCCCTGGGCGATCGCGTCGTACTGGTTCTGCTTCTGCACGGTGACGAACTCGTTGTTGACGGCGCCGTCCTCGTAGAGGTCGCGGTACCACTCCATGCCCTCCTTGAAGGCATCGGTGCCGAAGCTCGCGACGATCTCGTCGTCGTCCGTCAGCTCGAACACGCTGCCGGCGCCGAAATAGCCCGACAGGCTGCGGAAGCCGAGGTCGAAGCTCTCCAGGCGGTCGTAGAATCCGGTCGTGTCGTCCTTGCCGTTGCCGTCGGGGTCGTCGTGCGCGAACGCCCGCGCGACGTCGGCGAGCTCCTCGGTCGTGTGCGGCACGTCGAGGCCGAGGTTGTCGAGCCAGTCCTGACGGACCAGCACGCCGTAGCGCGCCTTCTCCTTCACCTGCGGCATGCCGTAGAGGTGGCCGTCGACGCTGCCGTCGCGCAGCACCTGGTCGTTCACGACCGCGGACAGGTTCGGGTAGTCGTCGAGGTACTCCTCGATGTCCCAGAACTGGCCCGATGTCATCGCCTTACGGATGGTCGCTGAGGTGAAGCCCAAGCTGCCCGTGAAGACGACGTCGGCGAGCGTGTCGGACGCGATGGCGGCGGTGAGCTTCTCATTGCCGTTCGCGGCCGGGACCCACTGGAACGTGACGTCGTACCCGGTCGCCTCTTCGATGGCGCTCTCGACCGGCCCGTCCGGTTCCGGCGTCGTGGGCGTGTGGAGGATCGTCATCCACGTGATCTCCTTCGTCTCCGCGGCGCTCTGGCCGCCGCCGCCCGTGCCGCAACCGGCGAGGACGACCCCGGCGATCGCGACGGAAGCAACGCTGATTCCGATTCTGCGGTGGATTCTCATGGTGTTCCTTCTGTAGGGGTGAGAGCGTCAGCCGTTGACGTCGGCGTAGGCCGCGGTGTACTCGTCCTGGATCTTTCCGAGATCTCCGGCGAGCAGATCGTCGATGACAGCCTCGTAATCGGCCATCTCGAGCTGCCCGACGATGTACTTGTTGTAGGCGTCGCGCACGTGCTGCTGCACTTCGGTCCAGCGACTGTCGAAGGTCTCGGACGTCAGCGACTGGGCCACGTTGATCACGGTGTAGTCGTCGTTCTCCGCCATCTTCTCGTTGCCCTCGTCGACGTAATCGAGCGTGCTCGGGTACGTGATGATCGTCTCGGACATCCGCGACGACGAGAACGGCTGCACCTGCTGCTCCCAGAGCGTCTGATCGAGGATCGTCACGGATCCCTGGTCGTCGAACTCGAAGTGCGTGCCCTCGACGCCGTTGGTCATGAGGCTGAACGCCTCTTCCGTCAGCAGGCTGTCGAGCACGCCGAGCACCTCGCGCAGCTCGTCTTCGGTCTTCGCCTGCGACTTCGGGATCGCGTACCAGCCGCCCATGCCGCCGTTCGTGTCCGAGAGGATTCGGCGCGGTACGTCGTCGTAGGTGATGTCGTTGATGAGCGCCCAGGCCATCGGGGTGTCCGGATCCGAGCTCTTCGCGAGCGCCGCATAGTTCTTCGCCTCGAAGAGGCCGGTCACGACGATGCCGCCCTTGCCCTGCGCGACGCCGTCCTGCTGGTTCTGCTTCTGCACTGTGACGAAATCGCCGTTGATCGCGCCGTCCTCGTAGAGGCCGCGGTACCACTCCATGGCCTCCTTGAAGGCATCGGTGCCGTACGAGGAGACGACCTCGTCGTCATCGGTGAGCTCGAAGAGGCTGCCGGCCCCGAAATAGCCCGAGAGGCTGCGGAAGCCGACGTCGAAGCTCTCGGACCGGTCGTAGAAGCCGGTCGTGTCATCCTTTCCGTTGCCGTCGGGGTCCTCGTCCGCGAACGCGCGCGCGACGTCCGAGAGCTCTTCGATGGTGTGGGGCACCTCGAGGCCGAGGTTGTCGAGCCAGTCCTGACGCACCAGAACGCCGTAGCGCGCCTTCGGCTTCTGCGCCGGGACGCCGTAGAGGTGGCCATCGATCTTCGCCGCTTCGACGATCTGCGGGTCGATCTGCGACAGGTTCGGGAACTCATCGAGGTACTCCTCGATGTCCCAGAACTGGCCCGAGGTCAGCGCGCGCATCACGGTGGTGATGCCGCCTCCGGGGAGGGTGACGATATCGGCGAGGGTGTTGGACGCGAGCGCCGCGCTGAGCTTCTCGTCGCGCGACGCATCGGGGATCCACTGGAACTCCAGGTCGACGCCTGCGAGCTCCTCGAGGCCCGATTCGATCGCTCCGCCGGGCTCCGGCGTGGTCGGGGTGTGCAGCGCGGCCATCCAGGAGATCGCGTCGGGGTCGCCGGATTCGCCGCCGCCCGTGCCGCAGCCGCTGAGAGCGACGGATGCCGCGGCGAGCGCGGCGATGCCCGCCGCGAACTTGCGTGTGGTTGTCATGAGGGGACTCCTTCGCGGATGAGGGCGCGCGACGCTGCGCGCCCTGTCGGGGCTTCGTCTTCGGTGACGAGCTTCTGGAAGACCGAGCGGGTGATGAGGCCGACCGCGGTGGTCGGCACCACCAGGCCGAAGAACGGGGCCACGGGCAGGGCGAACGTGACCAGCAGCCAAGCCGCGCCGGCCGACGCGGCCGTCGCGATGATCGTCCAGTGCAGCGAACCGAAGCCGATCAGCAGCGCGGCGCCGAAACGGCGGTGCAGTGCGACCTGATCGGTCGCGACGGCGACGGGGAAGACGAAGGCGCCGGCCACGAAGAGGACGAACAGGGCGAGGACGTTCGCGAACTGCAGGAACCAGCTCGTCGCGGCGAAGACGTTCGTGATGATCACGGCTCCCGCCGCGATGAGGATCCAGCCCATGGCCGCGGAGCGCCAGAACTGGGCGCGAACGCTCGCGAAGAACGTGCGCGTCATCGGGGGCTGGTCGCCGCGCCGCAGCCACCCGTCGACGTACGACGCCAGCGCGTACGAGGCGGGGCCGAGGCCGAAGACGACGAGCCCGGCGACGGTCGTCACGACCCAGAGCAGGTTGAGGTAGGCCATGCGGTAGGCGCCGGAGAGGAAGGTGTTGATGCGCAGCAGGCCCTCGTAGGAGAACATCAGTACACGCCCTCCTCGCCGAGACGCTTGGCGAGCTTGTTCGCCAGAACGACGAGGATCAGTCCGACGAGGCCCTTGAACAGTCCGACGGCCGCCGCGTAGCTCATCTGCCCGTTCTGGATTCCCGCGACGTAGACGTAGGTGTCGAAGATCTCGCCGACTTCGCGGTTGAGCGAGTTGAGCACGAGGAACATGTGCTCGAATCCGAGTTCGAGGAAGTCGCCGATGGCGAGGATGAACAGCACGACGATCGTGGGGCGGATCGCGGGGAGCGTGATATGCCAGGTCTGCCGCCAGCGCCCGGCGCCGTCGAGCTCGGACGCTTCGTAGAGCTGCGTGTCGACGGCGGTCATCGCCGCGAGGTACACGATGGTGCCCCATCCGGCGGTCTTCCAGATCTCCTGGAACACGTACATCGGGCGGAGCCAGGCGGGATCCGTGAGGAACGCGATCGGCTTGCCGCCCATCGACTCGATGAGGTTGTTGATGCTTCCGCCGTCGGTCGTGAAGAGCACGTAGAACAGCGACACCACGATCACCCACGACATGAAGTGCGGCAGGTAGATGATCGTCTGCACCGAGCGCTGGAAGATCTTCGCGCGCACCTCGTTGAGCAGCAGGGCGAGCACGATCGGAACCGGGAAGGAGAAGACGAGCAGCAGCAGCGACACGATGATCGTGTTGCTGAGGAGCATGAAGAACGTCTCCTCCGTGAAGAAGCGCACGAAGTGATCGAAACCGACGAACTCGCTGCCGAAGACGCCGAGGTACGGCGTGAAGTCCTGGAAGGCCATCACGAGGCCGCCCATGGGCAGGTACTTGAAGATCAGGAAGTACGCGATGCCCGGAATCGCCATGAGGTACAGCGCCCGGTGGCGCCACACGTATGAGTCCCGCCATCCCCTCTTCCTGCGGGGCGCCGTCGGCGCGGCAGAGGTGAAGAGATGCTCGGTCGTGGGCATGACCTGAGGGATGGTGGGACCGCTCATCCCC
>DXAM01000067.1 GCA_019117025.1 Candidatus Microbacterium stercoravium
GTGTGATGTCCGGGGACGTCGCGTTCGACGGCAACGCCACGGTCCGCGTGCCAGAGACTGACAGCGGGCCACGCGGAAGTCAGGAAACGACGTCCCTGTCCATCACGCCTAACCCTGGATGGCACACTGACGCCATGGCCGCCTTACTCCCCCCGTATCGTTGCCGTCGTTCGCAGAAGGGAACGGCCGCGCTTCCTCATGCGCGCACTGCGCACCGTCACCGCGCTGAAGATGTCCACCTGGAAGACGTACGATGTCGCCGTTCTCGGGTGGTGGTACGGGAAGAACTACGGGTCGATTCTGACCTACTACGGGGTGACCCGGGCCGTCGAGAGTCTCGGCCGCACCTTCGTCGTCGGCAGCGACCAGCTCTGGAACCCGCTGATCGGCCGTGTGCACGACGACCTGTTCCTCGACTTCGTCGGTCCGCGGAACGACAGGGTCTCCTACGGGACCTCCTTCGGCAACCGCGGCACCGACATGTTCGAACCGCCCTTCGTCGCGAAGCACGCTGCGAACCTGCAGCGGTTCAAGGCGATCTCCGTGCGGGAGGAGTACGCGATCGACACGGCGCGCGACGTCTTCGGCGTGAAGGCCAGCCGGGTGGTGGACCCCGTCTTCCTGCTGCCCACTGAGCACTACAGAGACCTGGCATCCAAGGGTGCGGTGACGCCCGAAGGCGACTACATAGCGGTCTTCTTCCTCGATCCCACGCCGGAGAAGACGGACGTCGCGCAGGCGGTCGCCGACAAGCTGGGCTTCGAGAAGATCCTCGTGATCCCCAGCCCCGAGGAGGGGCGCGAGCTGACCGCCTCCCTGTTCGCGGACGACCCCCGCGCCGAGATCATGGCGGAGGACGCTCCCGAGAACTTCCTGCAGGGCTACCGCGACTCGAGCTATGTCGTCACCGACAGCTTCCATGGTTCCGCGTTCGCTGCGATCTTCGAAAAACCCTTCTCGTCGTTGTACAACACGAAACGCGGGGCGGACCGTTTCACGCATCTGATGACGTCGCTGGGCTTCGGCGACAGTCGCCGCGTGTTCGAGACCGACAGCGCGGAGAAGATCGCCGAGAACGCGAACGTCACGCGGGGGGTCGACTTCGCGAAGGCCCGCGAGTACATCGAGACCGGCCGCGCCTCCTCGATGGCGTGGCTGAAGGCCGCGCTGGACCCCGTGAAGAAGGGCTCTGCCCGCGGAGGTCGCCGCCAGACGCGCGGCTGATCATGTCGGAACGAGACTGATCCCAACGCTGGGCTTCTCCCACCGGAACGAGCGCCCGCGTCCACGTCACGCCAGGTCGGCGCGCGTGAGCCTGACGGCGATGGCCTCTCCCTCGGGGATCGCGATCGGGTCGGAACCGGCGAACGCGAAGTCGCGGTGCACCTCGTCGAGAGCGAACGTGCCGGCGCGCGTGATCGTCATGTTCCACGTGTCGATCAGGTCGACCGCGTACCGGTCGCCCTCCTGCGGCTTCGTCTCGTCGGCATATCCGATGGGAATGCGGATCCGCCACGCGGCCGGCGCCGAGGAGCCGAGATAGATCAGGTACTGTTTCGGCGCCCAGCCGGCGCCGTACTCGGGGTCGTCCCACTTGTCGATCGGGTTGAGGCCCGGCACGACGAGGTCGTCGAGCACGCCGCGCAGGAAGCCGAGGCGCGCGGGCGAGTCGCCTCGCAACCGGCCGCCCTCCACGATGTGCAGGCTGCCGCTGTCGGTGACGAAGCTCTCGCCGTGCGACGCATAGCAGCCCTCGATCGTCGTGATCCAGAACCGGTCGACGAGCTCCTTCGCGCTGAGCCGCCCCCAGCGCGCCTCGGCATCGCCCTCGTACTTGATCTCGTCGAGCACGATCGGCTTGTAGTACGCGTCGCGGTAGGTGCGCGCGCGACCCGGGGCTTCCGTCACGGATCCGTTCTGGATCGACGCGTGCGTCACCCACGGGCGGTTGTTGTCGAAGATGTGCATCCAGTTGTGGATCGACCGCGGGTGATCGTACGGGTCGATGCGCGCCACGAACTCGCCCAGGCGGTCCCACCGGTCTTCGGGCCGCAGCAGCTGATCGTACTCGTTGCACAGCGACCACCACACATGAGGGAAGGCCGCGAGGCGCGAGACGAGGTAGCGCACGTAGATCGCGTCTTCCTCCTCGGTGAGCTCGTCGAGCCCGAACACTCCGCGGTCGTAGGCGTTGAGGATCAGCACGTCGGCCTCGATCCCCGCCTCTCCCAGGTCGCGCACCAGTCCGTCGAGCCGCTGGAAGAACTCGGGCACCGGTCGCGTGACGTCCCAGCGATCATCGGTCTTCTCGAACGGCATCAGCGTCGGCGTGTGCTCGACGCTGCCGCCGGCCTGAGGGAACACCATGAAGCGCAGCTTGTTGAACCCCGCGTCGCGGAGCGATGCGACGGTGTCGGAGACCAGCGGCTCGTCCTGGTGGATCCAGTTGTACACCGTCGCGCCGACGGGGCGGAACGGTGTGCCGTCGGCGTGCGCGAAGTGGAAGGTCTCGGCCACGCGCACGGGGCCGTGCCCCTCAGCGGCCGCGACGTCGAAGGATCCGGACGTCTGGTCGAGGGGCGTCAGCGAACGGGCGACCTCCCACGTCCAGGCCCCCTCCGCCTCCGGCAGGAAGCGCGCGCGATATGCGGTGCCGCCGTCCCAGAATCCGTCGACCGAGACCTCCTCGCCTGAGTCATGGCGGAACGTCACCGTGACGGGCGCGACGGATCCCGCCGGCACGGCGGCCTCGCCGCGGAAGGCGAGCTCGATGGGCTGATACAGGGCGTGGGTCACGGATCCTCCTCGATCGGGTGCGGAACTTCTCAGCGCCAGTCGTGCTCGGCCGTGAAACCGAGTTCGCGCTGGATCTTGCGGGTCGACATGAGCGACTCGTACTCGCCGAGATCATCGGCGACGGGCGTTCCCGGGAACCATCGTTCGGCGACGGTCCGCGACGGATCCGCCATGCCCGACATCGGGGCGGCCACGTTGTAGACGCGGAAGCCGGGCGCGGCATGGTGCAGCGCGAGCGACACGGCGCGGGCGCCGTCACGGGCATCGATCCAGCTGCCGATGAGGTCGCGCCGGTAGTCGGGCTCGGCCGCGCGGTCGAAGGTGTCGTATTCGTTCTCGGCGACGACGTTCGTGAAGCGCAGGGCCGTATACGCGGCCGATCCCCAGCGTGCGAACTGCTCGATGATCGCCTCTTCCGCGACCTTTCCGAGGCCGTACGTATTGTTCGCGCTCGTGTACGTCTCGTCGACCGGGAGCGCGGGCGGTGCCTCGTCGAAGGGGAATCCCATGGCCGTGATGCTGGAGGCGATGACGACGTTGGCGATGCCGGCGCGGTGCGCCGCATGCAGCACGTTGAACGATGCCGTCACGTTGGTGTGGAAGGTCGTCACGTCGGGAACGATGCCGTTCACCGGGATCGCGGCAAGGTGCACGAGCGCGTCGAATCCCGTGTGGCGGGCGGTGACGCCGAGCAGGGCGTCGAGCGTCTGGCCGTAGTCACCGAGGTCGACGCGCGTGAACCCCGCACCCGGCGCGCCGATCAGGTCGAACCCGACGACCTCGTGCCCCTCGCCGCGCAGACGATCGACCGTCGCCCGTCCGAGCTTGCCGCTGCTTCCGGTCACGCCGACGATCATGTTCCGCCCCCACACTGGAGTGAATAAAAACTCTAGGCCGAGTTTATCATCAGCAACCGGTTTCAGACGCGGATGGACTCAGGCACCGAGCACCATCGCTGGCTCCGGGCGGTGAATGCCGGCCGGGCGATACCCGAGCACGCTCGAAATTCCCGCCAGGTCGGCGAGGTACCAGATGATCGCGAGCCACATCTCGGTGCCCTGCAGACCGGGCCGCTGGGCATCGCGCTGCGGGCCGGCCGTCGCCGCGGCGAACGGAAAGCCCTCGCCCGGCACCCAGTGCGTCAGCGCGTCTTCGAGCAGCACCGTCGCGACGCGGCGGATCTCGTCGGCGCGATAGTCGGGCTGGTCCCGGTTCGCGAGCCACAGCGGGTGCGCAACATCGAGCACGTTGCAGGCGTTCTGGCGCTCCCTCGCGAAGAAGCGGGCCTCGCGAGCGTGCGCCAGCACGGTGTCGATGACCGCGCGCGGACGCGGCAGCGCGACGCCGAACTGCGCGTAGCTGCCGCGCGAGGCGCGGTAGAAGCCGTTGACGATCTGCAGGTCACCGTCTGCGGTGCCCGGCGTTCCCCACATGCCGGTGCGCGGATCCGTGTGCGTCGCGAGCCAGCCGAACAGGGCAGCGGCCGTCGACGCGCGGCCGGGCGTCTCGTGATGGGTGTTCCATAGCAGCGCCGTGCCGACCATGTCGACGAAGTGCCCGCTGCGCCACGGTTCGCCGCGCCACGGCTGGGCGTCGATCCGCCGCAGCAGGCCATCGGCACCCAGCTCGTCGACCGCCGTGATCGGATGCTCGAACGCCGAGCCGAGCAGGTCGAGCGC
>DXAM01000068.1 GCA_019117025.1 Candidatus Microbacterium stercoravium
ATCGAGGTGGTTCACGACCCGGCCGATCTCTTCTCCGACGCGGATCCGCAGCTCGACCGGGCAGTCGAGGCAGCGCTCGAGGCGCTGCAGCAGTCACCGGCGGCGACCGCGCCCGAGCTGCCGGACCCGAAGGTGAGCTGAGCCTGCGCACCGCTGGCGGACTGTTCGCGGGGCGGGCGCTGCGCGGATACGCTGTCGTCATGAGCGATGCCCCCACGGATCCCATGGCCGAGCTGCTGCGTCTGCGCGCGAGCATCGACAACATCGACGCGGCGCTGACGTACATGCTCGCCGAGCGGTTCCGGTGCACGAAGCAGGTCGGGGCGCTGAAGGCCGCGCACGACCTGCCGGCGAGTGACCCGGCGCGAGAGGAGCGTCAGACCGCCCGGTTGCGCGAGCTCGCCGACGACGCCGACCTCGACCCGGCCTTCGCCGAGAAGTGGTTCAACTTCGTCGTCGCCGAGGTCATCCACCACCACATCAAGGCCAAGGGCGAGACGCAAGGCTAGACCGGCGTACGACGAAGCGCTGACCCCCGGTCGGGGAGTCAGCGCTTCGTCGTGGTCACACGGTCGCTCGGCGGAGCGTGGCGTACGCGCCGACGGAGAGCACGGCGGTGAGGGCAAGGCCGTAGAGCGTGAGCGCGAAGGATCCCGTGGTGCTGAACCACGCGAGCACGTCCATCCAGACGCCCGCCTTGGTGATCACGAAGATCGCGCCCACGACGATGAGGCCGAGCGCGACGCCGACCGACACGACCGCGAGGGTGCCGAACCGCTTCCAGATCGTCGCCATCCAGAACCCGACGACGAACAGGAGCATCGTCGCGGTGAAGTAGCTCAACCACGCCGACACCCAACCGGGCTCGAACAGGTACGGCAGGTACGCGATCCGTCCATTGAATCCGAAGCCTTCCGTCAGCGCCTCGATCCCGGCCAGCACGATGAAGATCGTGGCCATCATCGCGGATCCGATCGCGCCCATGATGAGGGTGCCGACGAAGAACTCTCGGCGCGTGATGCTCATGGCCTGCGAGAACGGGAACGCGAGCGTCATGGCCTGAATGCCGAGCGCCAGGAAGTACCACAGCGGCGCGTTCGCGGCGCCGACGACCTTGACGTCATCGCCCGGGATCAGCGAGATGATCACGAGCGACACCACGACGGCGCCGGCCAGCACGAGCAGCGGCACCCACACGAACGACTGGGTGTTGATCAGCTGGAGCCGCACGACGTTGAGCGTGCGGTTGCCGGGCCTTGTCGGCGCGGCGGGGGCGAGGGCGGTCATCGCAGTGCTCCTTCGGTCTCGCGGGCGGTCTCGCCCTGGTGCTGGGTGAGTCGGACGATCAGCTGCTGCAGCGGCACCGGGGCGAGCTCGAGGCCTGCGGCCTCCACACGGCGGCGCTCGTCGCCTGTGAGCTGACCGAGGAAGGTGACGCTCGCGACGCGACCGAGTGACTCGCGGTGCAGGATCTCGCGGCCCTGGACGAGCTGCTCGACGGCCTCCTTGTCGCCGACGACGCTCGTCGCCTGCTCCCGGGCCTCTTCCGCGGAGGAGTCCATGAGGATCCGCCCGCCATCGATCACGAGCACGCGCTCGATGAGGTTGGCGATCTCGTCGATGAGGTGGCTCGACAGCAGGATCGTGCGCGGGTGCTCCGTGTAGTCCTCGAGCAGCCGGTCGTAGAAGATCTGCCGGGCCACGGCGTCGAGCCCCAGGTACGGCTCGTCGAAGAAGGTGATCTCCGCACGCGAGGCGATGCCGATGATCACGCCGACCGCGGAGAGCTGGCCGCGCGAGAGCTTCTTGATCGTCGTCTTCAGCGGCAGCTGGAAGTCGTCGATCAGCCGCTCGCACAGCTGCTGATCCCAGTTCGGGAAGAACATCGCCGCCGAGCGGAACGCGACGCGCGCGTTCGCCTCGTCGGGGTACTTCTGGCTCTCGCGCACGAAGCACATGCGGTTCAGCACCCGCGCGTTCTCGTACGGATCCTCGCCGAAGACCTTGACGGATCCGCTCGTCGCGAAGTTCTGCGCCGTGAGGATCGACATCGCCGTGGTCTTCCCGGCGCCGTTGCGGCCCAGGAATCCGTAGATGGAATTGCGCTCGATGTCGAAGCTCACGCCGTCGAGCGCGGTCGTGTCCTTGTACGTCTTCGTCAGGTCTCGGACCTGGATGACGGGGTCCATGTGGTGCTCCTCGGGTGGGTCAGGAAGTCGGGTGGGACGCATGCTCGTTGACGAGCTGCGTGATGTCATTGGGTGAGAGGCCGATCTTGCGGGCCTCGGCGATGAGGGGGGCGATGTAGCTGGCGGCGAACGCCGAGCGGCGGTCGCTCAGCACTCGCTCGCGGGCGCCCGCCGAGACGAACATGCCGATGCCGCGACGCTTGTAGAGGATTCCGTTGTCGACCAGCATGTTCACTCCTTTGGCTGCGGTTGCGGGATTGATGCGCGAGAAGGCCGCGAGCTCGTTCGTCGATGGAGCCTTCTCCTCTTCGCGGAGGGTGCCGTCGACGATCTGGTCTTCGACCATCTCGGCGATCTGCACGAAAAGCGGCTTGCCTTCGTCCATGTCACGCTCCCGGGTTATGTGGTTAGTTACTCAACTAATGAACCATGCAACTGGGTATACGTCAAGCGCGCGACGAACATTGCCGTCGCACGAGGGGACCGCGGTAGGGGTCAGGCCTCCAGTTCGCCGGCGACGCGGCGCTTGAGCTCGGAGTCGGCGGCGTTCGAGATCACGATGAGGCCGTCGAGCTCCTCGCGCACCCGCCGGTACGCGGTCTGGCGCTCGGCGGCGGTGGCCGACTGATCCACGGCCACGTTCAGCATGTGCTGCGCGCGGTCGAGGCGCTGGCGCTCCGACTCGGTGAACCCGCTGGCCCGCACGCGGCGCGCTTCCTGCTCGGCGACGTCGAACGCGACCTCGTAGTCGTGCACGGCGTCGCGGTACTCGGCGTAGGTTTCGGCGTCGATGCGCGATTCCGACGACTCGGGACGCAGCCCGTCGGCCACCTTCTTGGCGCGCAGGAACGCGGCGGTATGCGGATCCCGACCATCGCTCATCGTCGGGAACGCGATGAGCTTGCCGGCGTCGAGCTCGTACTCGAGCCAGCGCTTCGACACCTCGTCGTGCGTCGACATCAGACGCTCGATGCGGCTCGCGCGGCCCGCGGCGTCGGCCTCGGCGATCGCCTGCGGATCGTTCGACCGCTTCGACTGCGCGATCTCGGCCTTCACGCGCAGCACCTCGATGCGATTCTTGTGTCGCTGCTTGGCCTGCTTCGACCACCAGCTTCCGAGCGCGCTCAGCCCGCTGGCGATGGCGCCGCCGAAGACGAGCGCCAGCCACCAGTAGTTGCCGAGAAAGCCGAAGAGCGCGTCCACGCAACCCAGCCTACGGCGCCGCGGCCCCGCTCACCGGCGAGGTCAGGGCATCGGGCGAGATCCGCGCGATCTCACCCGAACAGCATCAGGAGGATCGTGGATCCGCCGCCGCCGATGATCAGCGCGGCCACGACGACCCATGCGACGCCGCGGATCCGGCGGTTGCGCCGATCCCGGCGCGGGTCGGCGTCGGTATCGGCGTACTCGAGCTCGGGGGGGATGCGGTCGCTCACGCGGGCTCCGCGATCGTGGCCCCGAAGTGGGCCGGCAGCGTCGACGCCGACATCTCGCGCAGCTGTGCCGCCGAGTACGAGAAGACGTCCTGCACCTCGAGCGTGGGCTCGGTGTCGGTGACTCCGATGCGCAGCACGGGGTAGCCGCGCCCCTCGCAGAGGCCGCGGAACTTCACATCCTCCTCGCGCGGAACCGTGACGATGACGCGACCCGTCGACTCGGAGAACAGGGCGGCGGTGAGGTCGACGCCGTC
>DXAM01000069.1 GCA_019117025.1 Candidatus Microbacterium stercoravium
CGTCGGGCACCAGGTGCTGGCCGCGGTTCAGCTCGGTGAAGTGCGAGCGGGTGCCGCCGATCACCGGTACGTCCCGGTCACCGAGCGCCGCGCGGAGGATGCGCGTCGACTGCGCATCGGACATGTGCTCGTGCGGGTGCGTCGGCGGCTGGATCGCCGCGATCCGGGCGAGCGGCACGTCAGCAAGAGCATCGATGGCTCGCGCGACCGCCCGTTCGGCGTCCTCGAGGGGGAGCACCAACCGCACGTCCAGCGGCAGGCCGCTCGCGGCGGCGCGCTCGATGACCGACGACCAGCCGGCCCAACCGAGGTCGACCTCGACGAGCAGGTCGTGCCCCACCGGATCCGCGGGCCCGGTGCCCGGGGCCGTCGACGCGCCGACCGAGAACGCGATGGGCCCGGCCTCGCGCTCGCGCAGCACGAGGGCCTCGCCCGCGGGCCGAGCCTCGTGCGGCGCCGGCGCACCGGCGTCGTCGACCGTCACCGTCACGCTCTGGACGACCGGGCTCTCGAGAAGATAGGGGAACGGATCCGCCAGCGCGCGGTTGTACGTCTTGAATGAGGCGTCGGTCCAGTTGCGCTGATCTTCCATCTCGAAGCGATCGCCCTCGAACGTCACCGTGACGCCCTCCGAGGCCAGCGCGCGGATGTCGAACGCCGGCTGGTGGGGCGAGATCTCCTCGGGGAACGCGATGTGCGAGACATCGCCGGACGTGTGCGTCACGGTGAGCGGCGCACCCGAGACGCGGGCCGGATGCAGCACGACGAGGCCCGTGCGGTTGGTCCAGAACTCGCGGTCGGCGCTCACCGCGAGCGACACGGAGAGCGATGCGCCGTCGGCAGTGATCGACAGGGATCCTTCGAAGCGCGTGCCGAAGGCATCGGATACGAGGGAGATCGTCGCGCCGGATCCCGCAACCGACACGTGCTCGACCGCCCATACCGCGGTCGCCCAGTCGCGGTCGCGCACGACGGCGCGCACGGAGCGCAGCACTTCGCGCCCGCGGAACGTCAGCTGCGCGAGGTCGTCGTCGCGCAGCTGAAGCTGCCAGTCGCCGAGGTCGATCGGCCGAATCCGCTCGCGCGTCCAGGTCATCGCGGTGGTCCTTTCGCCGTTCCTACAGCGTCGTCATGCCGCCGTCGACCGTGAAGGCCGCGCCCGTGGCGAACGCCGAGTCGTCGCTGGCCAGGAAGGTCATGACACCGGTGAGGTCGTCGGGCGTCGCGGGGCGGCCCATCGGAATGCGCGACGTGATCGCCGCGCGCTCACTGGGATCGCCGCTGATCGCGCTGACCAGGGGCGTCTCGACGTACGACGGCACGACGGTGTTCACGCGGATGCCGCGCGTCGCATACGCCGCCGCGACAGTGCGCCCGAGCCCGTGCACACCGGCCTTCGTGGTGCTGTAGGCGGTGAAGTCCTTGCCCTCGCCCGTCACGCCGGTCGGGCTGCCCGTCAGAATGATGGATCCGCCGCCCGCCGCGAGCATCGAGCGCACCGCGTGCTTCATGGTGAGGAACGTGCCCGTCAGGTTGATGTCGACCGTGCGGCGCCAGACCTCGAGGTCGAGGTCGGCGATCTGGGCGTCCTGGCCGAACAGCTGCACACCGGCGTTCGCTACCACGACGTTCGGCGCCCATCCTGCAGCGGCGATCTCGTCGAACGCCGCCGCGACCTGCTCCTCCTGCGAGATGTCGACGGTCTGGGCGCGCGCCGCGTCGCCGATGTCGGCGGCCACGCGACCCGCCGCCGCGGTGTCGCGGTCGGCGATGATCACGCGTGCGCCCTCTGCGGCGAACCGCCGGGCAACGGCCTCGCCGATGCCCGAGCCCGCTCCGGTGACGAGGGCGGTCTTGTCTCCGAGGCGCGCCATCATCGCTCGATCTTGTCGAGGTGCAGCATCTTCGCGAGGTTCTTGTCGAGCTCGTCGTCGCGGAAGATCTTCTTCCAGTCGTCCTTGATGATCGACTCGCGCCCGTACTTCATCGCGATCAGGCAGGCATCGCTGAACGGGTTGTCGCCGCGCAGGCCGTTGGCGAGCGCCACCTGCGTGTGGCCGTACATGATGCTGCGCGCGGCGGCCTCGGGAACGCCCATAGTGTGGATCGCTTCGTCGAGCGCCTCGTTGAGCAGCTCGCCGACCATGCACGCCACGGTCTCGACGAGCGTCGGCTCGAGCTGGGCGAGCTGCTTGATCGTCACGAAGTGCACGTCGATGACCGGTGCGTAGATCGCGCGCACGGTCTCCTCGACGAGGGTCTTCTTCGCCGGGTCGTCGCTCTCGACGGCCGCGATCGCGTCCTGCGGCGCCGCGATCCCGCCGAACGTGTCCGCCCACTGCTCGGGGGTCTCGCGCTGCAGGAAGATCGACGGGTGGCACGGATGGGCGACTGCCTGGATCACGTCGTCGCGCGTCGTGAGCAGGTTCGCATACGCGGCCGCCGGGTCGAGCGTGAGGCAGACGGCTCCCGACTTCATCTGCGGCACGAGCTCCGCCGTCACGGCGGCGAGGGCGAGGTCGGGGACCGCGAGCACGACGATGTCGGCGTCGGCGACGGCGGTCGGCGCATCGGTCAGCGAGCGCCCGGCCTCCCGCGTGCGCTCCTGGCCCGCGGGGGAGTTCTCGACATAGCGCACGTCGTGCTCCGTGCGCACGAGGTTGTTGGACACGCGCATGCCCATCTTCCCACCCGCGCCGATGACGGCGATGCTGTACTTCTCACTCATAGCGTGCTCCTCAGATATTCCAGAGTGGCGCGGGTCCAATCCCGCTCTGTTCGGATCGTGGTCTCCGCGTCGGTCTGCCACGGCAGCCAGTGCTCGACGACCTCATTGATGCCGCGCTCGCGGGGCCGCACGACGTCGAGCAGCTGGCCGTAGTCGTGCAGGCCCTCGCCCATGCGGGCGCCGCTGTAGGTGAAGCCGACCCAGCCGTCCTGGCGTGCGAACGCGAAGTCTTTGACGTGCACGTTCTTCACCAGGCGCGAGGTCTCGCGGACGCACTCGCGCGGGCTCTCCAGCTGCGCGACGACGTTCGCCGGATCGAGGCACACGCCGAGGGCGTCGCTTCCGACGGTATCGATCAGACCGACGATGTCGCGCGTGGGCACTTGCTCGTACGTCTCGAGGGCGAGGCTCACGCCCGCCGCCTCGTACGCCGGCATCGCGTCGGCCAGCGTGCGCCGCGCGTCATCGAGCGACGGCCGCGACTCGGGCCCGTACAGCATGCTGCGCACGACGCGGGCATCGAAGATCTCCGCCAGCGTGAGGAACCTCTCGAGGCGCTCGGGCTCGATGCCCTTCGTGCCCAGTTCGATCGTGAGCCCGGTGTCGCGTGCGGCGCTCGCCGCATCGCGCAGCTCCGCGTCGGTCATCTGCTCGAGCGGCGCGTAGTCGCAGATCTGGAACAGGTCGACGCGCTGTGCGCGCGTGTCCTCGAAGGCGCCGACGAGGGAGAGCCCCTCGGCGTGCTGCCAGAAGTACGCGTAGGTTCCGAGTCCGATCACGAGCGGCCCTCCGCGACGGCGGCGGCCTCGTCGAGCACCTGCACGAGCGCATCGGGATCGTGCGCGAAGCGCCCGAGGAACACGCCATCGACGGCGCTCCCGAGGGCGGTGAGCACACCCGGCCCGGCCGCGCCGCCGTAGATGACGGCGGAGCCGGCGCGCGCCGGATCGTGGTCGAGGGCCTCGCGCAGGGCGCCCGCGACGACGCGCACATGGGTCTCGCCCGCCGCCTCTGCCGCGCCGATCGCCCAGACGGGCTCGTACGCGACGATCACGGATCCGCGCTCCGCACCCGCGAGCGACGCCCGCAGCTGCCGTACGGCGATCTCGGCGGCGGCCGACGGATCCTGCTGGTCCTGCTCGCCGATGCAGACGAGCGGCGTGAGGCCGGCGCGCAGGGCGGCGCGCGTCTTCTGCGCGACGTCGTCGTCGGTCTCGCCGAACAGGCGCCTGCGCTCGGCATGCCCGACCTCGGCGATCGACGCGCCCACCTCGGCGAGCTCCGCGGCCGAGACCTCGCCGGTGTACGCGCCCTCATCCCACGCTGCGACGTCCTGCCCGCCGACCCGCACCGGCGTGCCGCGGAAGGCCGCGACGGCCGGAGCGACCTGCAGGTACGTCGGCGTGATGAACAGCTCGACGGATCCGTCTGCCACCGCGGTGTGCGAGCGCACGCGCGCGGCGACGTCGTCGAACCACGCGAGCGCGCGCTCGTGCCCGAAGTACATCTTCAGGCTCACGCCGATCGTGACCGGAGGGCGTCGCTCTCCGGCGGGAGGGGCCGACATCAGCAGCTTCCGGTGGTCTCGTACTCGTCGATGACGGCGACCTTCTGCGCGGAGGCGGACGAGTCGTCGAAGCGGTACGTCAGCCATTCCTTCGCGAGGCGGCGGGCGAGCTCGATGCCGACGACGCGCTGGCCCATGCAGAGCACCTGCGCGTTATTGGACAGCACCGAACGCTCGACCGAGAAGCTGTCGTGCGCCGTGACAGCACGGATCCCGGCGACCTTGTTCGCGGAGATCGCGACCCCGAGACCCGTGCCGCAGATGAGCAGAGCGCGGTCGGCCTCGCCGCGCGCCACGCGCTCGGCGGCCTCGATCGCGACCTTCGGGTACGGCGTGTGCCCGTCTTCCGAGACGCCCACGTCGACGACGCTCTCGACGAGGTCGTGCGCCTCGAGATCCTTCTTGATGATCTCCTTGTATCCAAAGCCGGCGTCGTCGCCGCCGATGACAATGCGGAGCTTTTCAGCCATGATCATGCCTTCTTCCGGTCGTTGAGAGTGATGAGAGCCTGCGCGATGAGGGCGAGCGAGTGCGCCCCGGGATCGGGTGTGCCGAGCGATTTCTCGTGGTGCGTGCGAGCGCGCCCCATCTGGGGCAGCATGTCGGCGGTCGCCTTCGCGGCAGCGGTCGCGGCATCGGCCGCGTCGCACCATGCGGCGCCGATCGCATCGCCGGCGGCGATCCGATCGGCGAAGCGCTCGGCGAGCGGAGTCAATGCGTCGACGAGCGTCTTGTCGCCCGGCGTGGCCCCGAACGTGAGCACGCGCGCGGAGGCCGCGCTGAGGCCTGCCGCGAGGGCATCGCGATCGGGCTCGCCCTCATCATCGATGTGCGCGGCGACTGCGGTGAGGATCGCGCCCCAGATCGCGCCCGACGTTCCGCCCGCGCGGTCCGACCACGCATCCGCGCCGCGTGCGAGGGTCGTGGCCCCGCCCGCGCCGCGGGAGACGGCATCGTGCGCGGCATCGCGCGCGGCGTGCACCCCGCGCTGCATGCCGATGCCATGGTCGCCGTCTCCGGCGATCTGGTCGAGGCGCCCGAGCTCGTCGACGTTCGCGTCGATCGTGGCGCAGGCGATGTCGAACGCGCGTGCGACGACCGCCGCGACGGCGCGCCCCGCCTCGTCCGCGCGACCGATCTCTTCTGCGGCCTCGTCGGCCTCGTCCTCGGCGATGACGTCGCCCGAGTGGTCCACGGATCCGCGGCGGTACGCGGGGCTGTCGGCCCCCGTCTCCCACAGGCGCTCGAGCTCGTCGTCGAGCCACAGCAGCGTGAGCGAGGTGCCCGCCATGTCGAAGCTCGTGCAGTACTCGCCGACGTGCGGATCGACCGCTTCGACGCCGGCGGCCTCGAGCAGCTGGGCGATGCGTCGATAGACGACGAACATCTCCTCGTACTTGAGCGACCCGAGTCCGTTGAGGATCGGGACCGCTCGGGCGCCGCGCGCCGAGTCGACGCCGTCGGGCAGCTCGTCGAGCAGACGCTCGACCAGCAGCTCGGCGAGTCCGTCCGCGCTCGGGATGTCGGCATCGCGCAGCCCCGGCTCGCCGTGGATGCCGAGGCCGATCGCCATGCGGCCGGGCTCGACCTCGAAGAGGGGCTCGGGCGCGCCGGGCAGGGTGCAGCCGGTGAACGCGACGCCGAAGGAGCGCGTGCGCTCGTTCGCGTGCGCCGCGAGGCGCTCCACCTCGTCGAGCGAGTCGCCCCGCGCCGCCGCCGCGCCCGCGATGCGGAACACCGACAGGTCGCCGGCGATGCCGCGGCGCTTGTGCTTCTCGGCGACCGGCGCGCTCGAGACGTCGTCGGTGACGGCTACGGTGCGGCAGTCGATGCCCGCCTCGCGCAGCTGCTCCTGCGCGGCGTCGAAGTTGAGCACGTCGCCCGCGTAATTGCCGTAGCTGAGCAGCACGCCGCCGCCGTTCTCGGACGCCTTCGCGACGGAGAGCACCTGCTGGGTCGAGGGCGAGGCGAAGAGGTTGCCCATCGCGGCGCCGTGCGCGAGCCCCGGGCCGACGAGCCCGCCGAACGCGGGGTAGTGCCCGCTGCCGCCGCCGATCACGAGCGCGACCTCGCCGTCGGGCGTCTTCGTGGATCGGGCCACACCGCCCGACACGCGACGCACGTAGCGACGGTTCGCGGCGACGAAGCCGTCGATCATCTCGTCCGCGAAGTCTGCGGGATCGTTCCAAAGGCGCGTCATGATCGCTGCGTCCGTTCCTGAGCGACGTCGAGTCGTGTTGCCCTCAGTTTGGCAAACCGGTTGACCAATAACAAGTTGCTGCGGAAATATGTCGGCATGGGGATCTCTCCTTGTCGATCGATCGGGGTGTTTCGTAGATGTGTAGTGTGATGGGCGGATCGGATCCCGCACGCGGCGGAGCGGGCCGACCGCTCGAACGCGCGGGGCCGCCAGGTGCCTCGGCCCCGACAGGGAGGCATGTGATGGCAGGCGATTCCTCGTCTTCGGAGCAGATCGTCGATGCGCTCGGCACGCTGCCGACGGGCACGCCCGTCAGCGAGGTGGCGCGTCGGCTTCTCGACCTGTTCACGAGCGGTTCCATCGAGCCCGGCACGCGCCTGCCGTCCGAGCGTCAGCTGGCGGCGTCGCTCGCTGTCGGGCGCTCCGCGGTGCGCGAAGCGCTCGCCGCGCTCGAGATCCTCGGCATCGTGCAGGTGCGACCCGGATCCGGCACCTTCCTGCGCGGACAGGCCAGCGAGCTGCTGCCGCAGACGCTGCGCTGGGGCCTGCTGATCGGCGAGCGCAACACGAGCGAGCTGCTCGAACTGCGCTCGGGGCTCGAGATCTATGTCGCGCGCATTGCGGCGACGCGGGCTGATGCGTCCGCTCGCGAGGCGATGCGCGCGCACGTGCGCGCGATGCGCGAGGCGGAAGACGATCTCGCCGCATTCGCCCGCGCCGACCTGGCGTTCCACCTCGACATCGCTGAGGCGGCCGACAACGGAACGCTCCACGACCTGCTGCACGTCGTGCGGTCGCTGCTGCAGGTGCACGCGGATCGCGCCGTGCACTCGATCGCCGACGCGGAGATCGCGGCCGTCGAGCACGAAGCCGTGCTCGACGCGCTCGACGCGGGGGATCCCGACGCCGCGGCCTCGGCGATGGCCGTGCACATGATCACGGCGTCGGAGCGCGTGACGCGGCTGCTCACCGAATGAGCGGATCCCGCTCGCGCGCGAGAGCGATGCCTGCACGATTCCTCCCCGGGGCGCGTGTGATCAGCTGTTCGGCGTGACGATCGACTTGATGGTGGTCGGGTCGGCGGTCGACTCGAGCGCATCGGCGACGCGGTCGAGACCGAACCTGCCGGTCACCATCCGGTCGAGATCGACGCGGCCGTCGGCGACGAGCGCGATCGCGGCGGGCCAGGTGTTGGCGTAGCGGAACACGCCGGTGATGATGAGCTCGTTGTTCTGGATGTGCGAGATGGGCAGGGGCAGCTCGTCGATGCCCATGCCGACGAGCACGACCCGGCCACCGGGGCGCACGGTGAGCAGCCCGCTGCGCACGGCGGGCGCGGCGCCCGATGCGTCGATGAACGCATCGAGCGTGCCGCGCAGTTCGTCGAGTTCGCCCTGGGCAGGATCGATCGCGCGGCTCGCGCCGAAGCTCAGCGCCGACTGGCGTCGAGATTCTGCGAGGTCGGAGACGATGACCTCGGTTGCGCCGAATGCGCGCGCGACCTGCGCCGAGAGGATGCCGATCGGCCCCGCGCCGGCGATGAGCACGCGCGAGCCCGGCTGGATCGCCGCCTTGCGGGCAGTGGCGATCGCGACCGACAGCGGTTCCATGAGTGCTGCGGCCTCGTCGCTGACGCTGTCGGGAATGGCGAAGGCGAAGTGGCTCTGGATCGTGACGAACTCCTGGAAAGCCCCGTCGGTGCCGGGCACCGCGTAGAAGCGCATCTCGGGGTCGAGGTTGTACTCGCCGCGCAGCGTCTCGGCCGACGTGGGCGAGGGGTGCTGCGGCTCGATCGTCACCCGCTCGCCGACGCGAGCGGGGTCGACGTCGTCGCCGACCGCGACGATGACGCCGCCCGACTCGTGTCCGAGCACGAGGGGATCCTCCACCCGCCAGTCGCCGAGGCGCCCGTCGTGGAAGAAGTGCACGTCGCTGCCGCATACGCCCACGGCGGTGACGCGCACGAGCACTTCGTCGGCCGCGGGCGTCGGAACGGGGCGGGACGAGATTCTCACATCTCGCGCGGAATGCAACACGGCAGCGCGCTGCGTCGCGGGAACACCCGCGGATCCCTCGTGTCGCCTGGGTTCACTCGCACCCATCAGTTCATCTCCCTCGATGTCGGTTCCCGCGATTCGTTACACATGTGTCACGATGTTGACGTTGAATCTAACGTAGATCACGTTCTAAGATACTCAAACGTAACACTGTCGATGGGTCAGCCACCACGGATCACGTGTCGAAGAACACGGTGATGCCGAGCGGATGACCGCCCACAGGCACGAAGCGAAGACCGCTTCGCGCCCGACGCGAACGGAGCAACGATGCGCGCAGTCGCTTTTCAAGATCAAGGGGTGCTGGCCCTTGAGGAACGGCCGAAGCCCACGCCCGGCTACAAGGAGATCCTGATCGAGACGGCCGCCGTGGGGATCTGCGGCACGGACACGCACGTGTTCGACGGCGAGTTCGAAGGAACCGTGTTCCCCCTCGTTCCCGGGCACGAGGCGACCGGCACGATCGTCGAGCTCGGCGAGGGCGTGAACGACGGAGTGTTCGATTTCCGCGTGGGCGACAAGGTCGCGGTCAATCCGAGCACCACCTGCGGCGAGTGCGAGCAGTGCCTGAACGGGCACCAGAACCTGTGCCCGAAGTGGAACGGCCTCGGCGTCGTCGCGTCCGACGGCGCCTCGCAGCAGTTCTTCACGGCGCCCTCGACCAACGTCTTCCGCCTCAAGCCCGAGACCGACATCTACGAGGCGGCGCTCATCGAGCCGCTCGCCTGCGCGATCCGGGGCTGGGACGTGCTCCCGCGCCGCATGGGCGACCATGTGCTCGTGTACGGCGCCGGCACGATGGGCCTGCTGATGGCCCAGCTCGCCCACCGCGCGGGCGCGGCGACGGTGACCATCGTCGACCTCAACCCCGACCGGCTCACGGCGGCCGCCGAGTGCGGCATCGAGCGGCGCTTCGCGTCGGCCGACGATGCCGATCGCGAGAAGTGGGACGTCGTGATCGACTGCACCGGCAACATCCGCGCGATCGAAGACGCGCTGACGCGGGTGAAGCCCGCCGGCTTCTTCCAGGACTTCGGCGTTGCTCCCGCCGACAAGACCGCGCGGTTCTCGCCGTTCCGCGTCTACCGCGACGAGATCTCGATCGTCGGCACGATGGCCGTGCTCAACTCGTTCGGCCGCGCCGTCGAGATGTTCGAGGCCGGCGCCATCAACGCCCGCGCCATGATCAGCCACTCGTTCACGCTCGACGACTACGCCGACGCGCTCGACCTGTTCCGCCGCGGCGACGGCCGCAAGCTGCAGATCCGCCCGAACGACACCGAGTCGCGGGTGCTCCTGTGACCGCCGCTGAGTCTGTGCGCACCCGCCGGGGGCTGGGCAAGGGCGCGAAGCGGGGGATCCTCGCGATCGTCATCGTCGCGGTGATCGCGCTCATCGCGCTCGGCACCCGGGTGGTGCCGTACGGTGCCGAGGTTCCGGGGGCGGAGGAGAAGTTCGATCCCGAGACGTTCGGGACCGAGACCTTCCCCGCCGTGCAGGAGGGCGTCACCGAGCGCGCGACCGGCGCCGATGAGCTAGCCGCCGCGATCGCCGCCGACCAGGAGGCGGCCGTGAGCGAGTACGCCGTGGAGAGCTCCGGCGGGCCCGTCTTCAGCGTGACCATGACGGGCACGTTCGGCGAAGGATCCTCGGGCATCTTCGACTTCGCTGTCGACGGCCTTCCCGACGACCTCGCCGTGCGCGTGCAGACCGGCCCCGCGATCAACGGCACCGAGCTGCGCGATGCGACCGGCGAGATCTCGTTCGGCGAGTTCACGAACCAGATCGATTACCAGAACGCCGCGGCCGCGCTCAACACGCAGATGAAGGCCGAGGTGCTCGACGGCATCGACGCCGAGCAGCTGCCGGGCAGCACCGCAACGATCACCGGGGCGTTCACGCTGATCAATCCGGAGGCGTGGCTCGTGACGCCCGTCTCCGTCGAGATGGAGTGACGACGATGAGCACCGATCAGGTCGTCCTCGAAGCGCGCGACGTCGTGAAGAACTACGGCGGCACGCGCGCGCTGAAGGGCGTGAACTTCGAGATCCGTTCGGGCACCGTGACGACGCTGTTCGGCGAGAATGGCGCCGGCAAGTCGACGCTCATGAAGATCCTCTCGGGCGTCGAGCAGCCCACGTCGGGCGAGATCCTGCTCGGCGGCGAACCCGTGACGTTCGCGTCGACGACGGAAGCGGCCGAGCACGGCATCTCGATCATCCACCAGGAGCTGAGCCTCGCACCGAACCTCACGGTGCGCGACAACATCTTCATGGGGCGCGAGATCATGCGCCCGTTCGGCGGCGTCGACTTCGCGGAGGAGCGCCGCCAGACTCGGGCGCTGCTGCAGGACATGAAGCTCGCGATCGAGCCCGACACCCTCGTGTCGGATCTGCGCGTCGGCCAGCAGCAGATCATCGAGATCGCTCGTGCGCTGTCGGTCAACTCCCGCATCCTCATCATGGACGAGCCCACCTCCGCGCTCGCGGCGGCTGAGGTGGAGACGCTCTTCGGCATCATCCGCGAGCTGCTCGCACGCGGCGTGGCGATCGTGTACATCTCGCACCACCTCGAGGAGGCGCTCGAGATCACCGATCACGCGGTGGTGCTGCGCGACGGCACGATGACCGCCCGGGCGGAGCGGGCCGACATCGACCTCGCCTGGATCGTGCGCAACATGGTGGGCGAGAACTTCGACCTCGGATCGCCTCCGGAGGGGTACGAGTTCGGCGAGCCCGTGCTGAGCATCGAGGATCTCACGGTTCTCGACCCCGAGAACCCCGAGCGTGCGGTCGTGAACGGCATCGATCTCGAGGTGCGAGCGGGCGAGATCGTGTGCATCTACGGGCTCATGGGCGCTGGACGCACCGAGCTGCTCGAAGCGATCGCCGGGCGCGAGAGGGTCGAGAGCGGCGAGATCCGCCTGCACGACCGATCGATCCTCGGCGACTCGATCGCGGAGCGCATCGACAAGGGCGTCGGCCTCGTGCCCGAGGACCGCCAGCGCGACGGGCTCGTGCAGACCTTCTCGGTGGGCCGCAACCTCACGCTCGCGAGCCTCGACAAGAGCATGTCGGGGCTCGCGATCTCCGGCAAGAAGGAGAAGAGCCGGGCGAACGAGCTCATCGATGCCGTGACCGTGAAGACGCCGGGCCCCGACCTCAACATCGGGGGACTCTCGGGCGGCAATCAGCAGAAGGTCGTGATCGGCAAGATCGTCGCGACCGACCCGCACCTGATGCTGCTCGACGAGCCGAGTCGCGGAATCGACGTCGGGGCGAAGGCCGAGGTCTTCCGGCTGCTCGCCGAGCGCGCGCGCCGCGGCGTCGGCGTGGTCTACACGACGAGCGAGGTCGGCGAGTGCCTCAGCATCGCGCACCGCATCATCGTGATGAGCCGCGGGCAGGTCTCGGCGGAGTTCGGGCCCGACGCCACCAAGGACATGATCATGGCCGCCTCGGGCGAAGCCTGACTCTCGGACGGAAGAGACAATGACGACGACAACAACTGCCATCCTTGAGAACAGGAAGAAGTTCTCCATCGCGAAGCTGCTGCTCGAGGGGCGCGCGTTCCTCGCGCTCGTGCTCATCATCGTGGTGTTCTCGCTGATCTCGCCGAATTACCTCACGTGGAGCAACGTGCTGATCATGACGAGCCACGTCGCGATCTATGCGCTGCTCGGAATGGGCATGCTCCTCGTGATCCTGAACGGAGGCATCGACCTCTCGGTCGGATCGACGCTCGCGTTCTCTGCGGTGGTCGCCGGATTCATGCTGCGCGGCGTGCCGCTCGACCTCTTCGGGGTCACCATCTACCCGAGCGTGCCTGTCACGGTGCTGATCGCCTGCGGGGTCGGCGCTCTCGCGGGCCTCGTCAACGGGATCCTCGTGGCGAAGTTCAAGATCGCGCCGTTCGTCGCGACGCTGGGCATGCTCTACGCCGTGCGCGGCTTCGCGCTGCTGATGACCGGCGGCCTGACGATCAACAACCTGTCGGGGCGCGAGGAACTGGGCAACACCGGCTTCGCGTGGCTCGGATTCAACCGCATCTTCGGCGTTCCGATCGGCGTGCTCGTCATGATCGTCGTCGCGCTGGTGCTCGGCGCCGTGCTCGGCCGTGCGAAGTTCGGGCGGTGGCTGTACGCGGCCGGCGGCAACGAACGCGCCGCGGAGCTCAGCGGTGTGCCGGTGAACCGCGTGAAGATCTGGGTGTACGTGGTGTCGGGCCTGTGCGCGGCGGTCGCGGGCCTCGTGCTCGCCTCGACGCTCACGAGCGCCGACCCGAACGCCGGCAACACCTACGAGCTGACGGCGATCGCGACGGTCGTCATCGGCGGAGCAGCGCTCACGGGCGGCCGCGGAAACGTGCGCGGCACGCTGCTGGGCGCCTTCGTGATCGGCTTCCTCTCCGACGGCCTCGTGCTCGTCGGGGTGTCGGCCTACTGGCAGATGGTCTTCATCGGAGCGGTGATCGTCATCGCGGTGATGCTGAACACCCTGCAGTACGGACGCCGTCGCCGGCCTGCCGCTGGCAAGGCGAAGGGCGACAAGAACGTCAAGACTCCCGCCGTGACCGGTACCTCCACCGGTACGGGCTCGACGGAGTCCTGAACGGCATATCCGGCACCGATGACCGTTGCCGGACCATTGAGAAAGGACACAGCGAATGTTCCGTAAGAAGACAGTGGGAGCCATGATCGCCGTCGGCGGTCTCATCGTGGGCCTCACGGCCTGTTCATCGGGCGGATCCGACAACGCCGGCGATGCTCCCGAGAACGACACGTCGGGCGGCGGCGAGGCCGGCGGCCTCATCACCATCATCGTCAATGACCCGGCGAACCCCTATTGGAAGACCGAGGGCGACCTGGCCGAGGCGAAGGCCGAAGAGCTCGGCTACGAGGCCACGGTCGGCGCCCACGAGGGCGACACCAACACCGAGAACACGCTCATCGACACCGCGATCGCGAACGACTCGGTCGCGATCATCCTCGACCCGGCCAACGCCGACGGATCGATCGGTGCCGTGAAGAAGGCCGACGAGGCGGGCATCCCGGTGTTCCTCGTCAACGCCGAGATCAACGAGGCGGGCCTCGCGAAGGCGCAGCTCGTCTCGAACAATGCACAGGGCGCGGCGCTCGGTGCGCAGGAGTACGTCAAGCAGATGGACGAGGAGGGCACCTACGTGGAGCTCTTCGGAGCGCCGAGCGATAACAACGCGCAGACCCGTTCCAACGGCTTCAGCACGGTGATCACGCAGTATCCCGATCTCGAGAAGGTCGGCGAGGAGGTCGCCAACTGGGACCGCACGGAGGGTCACGACAAGGCGCAGGCGCTGATGCAGGCGAACCCCGACATCAAGGGTGTGCTCGCCGGCAACGACGAGATGGCGCTCGGCGCGATCGCCGCTCTGAAGGAGGCCGGTAAGCTCGATGACGTCGTGGTCGGCGGATTCGATGGCGCTCCGGATGCCGTGGAAGCCGTGAAGAACGGTGAGATGGCGTACACGGTGCTCCAGCCTGTGGCGCAGTTCTCGGAGACGGCCGTCGAACTCGCCGACGAATTCATCCGCACGGGTGAAGCGCCGGAGACCGAGAAGCAGGCGATCGACTGCATCCTCATCACGGCTGAGAACGCAGACAAGATGGTGTCGCCGTTCGTCTACGAGGAGTGAGTCCGCTCGTTTCTCGTACGGTGAACGGATCCTGATCATGCGGGGCGGCCTCGCGGCCGCCCCGCATCGATCGAGGCGCTCGAACAGCACAGAGGGGGAGGACGATGGTGGGACCCGAAGGTACGGTCGCGGCCGATTCGGCCATGTCGCGTCAGTCTCGACAGACCGACCGGCGCAACGCGATCACAGAGGCCGTGATGGCCGCCGGATCCATCCGGATCACCGATCTGGCCGAGCGCTTCGACATCAGCACGATGACGGTTCACCGCGATCTCGACGAACTCGCCTCGCGCGGCCTGCTGCGCAAAGACCGCGGCGTGGCGACGGCGCTGTCGACGGGGCTCGTCGAGTCGAGCGATGTCTACCGAGCGAGCCGCGAGATCTCGGAGAAGCGGGCGCTCGCGCTGGCGGCCCTCGACTTCATCGAGCCGGGCCAGGCGATCATGCTCGACGACTCCACCTCGTCGCTCCACCTCGTGCCGCACCTGCACGAGAAGCGACCGCTCACCGTCATCACGAACACGCTCACGGTGATGAACGAGCTGCGCTCGGTGACGGGGATCACGCTGCTCGGCCTCGGCGGGCAGTACTACAACTGGTGCAGCTCCTATATGGGGCGCATCACGACCGGCACCATCTCCGGGCTTCGCGCGGACGTGCTCGTGATGTCGACCTCGGCGATCACCGACGGCGTCGCGTTCCATCAGACGATGGAGACCGTCGACGTCAAACGCGCGATGTTCGACGCGGCGAGCCGGCGGATCCTGCTCGCCGACCACACGAAGTTCGACAAGCGCGCGCTGCACGCGATGCAGCCCCTCGCCGACTTCGACGCCGTGATCGTCGATGCGGCGACCGACGCGCGGCACCTCGACGAGATGCGTCAGATGGGCGTCAACGTGATCGTCGCCCCGCGCTCCCGCGCCGGGGCCTGACGCAGGGGGCGGTCCGGCCCCGGCACGAAGGTGTTGACGCCGACGGCCTGACGCGCGATGATCGGATCAAACGTTTGTTCACTGGCGTTCCGTCGACTCGAAGGAGAGATGACCGTATGGCGTTCCCGACCATCGATGCGCACCAGCACGTGTGGGATCCGACGCGCGGCGACTATGGATGGCTCGGCCAGGAGCCGGCGTCGATCAACCGCGCGTTCGAGCTGGGCGAGCTGCTGCCGGAGCTGCGCAAGGCGGGCGTGGATCGCGTCGTGCAGGTGCAGGCCGCCGACCACGCCGACGATACCGCGCTGATGCGCGCCTCGGCCGCGGCCCACGAGGAGGTGGCGGCGATCGTGGCGTATGCGCCGCTCGATCGTCCGGATGAAGCCGCGCGCCTCGCCGAATCGTGGCGCGACGACTCGCTCATCGTCGGCGTGCGCAACCTGATCCACAACATTCCCGATGCCGACTGGCTGCTGCGCCCCGAGGTCGACGAGGGGCTCGGGGTGCTCGAGCGCGAAGGGCTCACCTTCGACCTCGTCGCGGTTCTCCCGCGTCACCTCGAGCTCGTGCCGATCATCTCGGAGCGCCACCCCGACCTGCGCATCGTGATCGACCACCTCGGCAAGCCGCCGATCGGAGGCGATTCCCGCGAGGTGTGGTCGGGCCTGATCTCCGATGCCGCGCAGAATCCGAACGTCTTCGGCAAGGTCAGCGGGCTGTACTCCGCAACGGGAGATCCGGCCGGCTGGACGACGGAGCAGATCGCCCCGTTCTTCGAACACGCCACCGACGTCGGTCGACGACGTCGTGCACACCATGGCGGTCGTGGAGGCCGCCTACCGCTCCGACGAGATCGAGGGCGTCGTGCCGCGCGTCGACGGGGATCAGTAGAGCGCAGGCTCTCAGCCCGGTTCAGGCTTCCAAAGCCCGCCGCAGACGGCGCCGACACGCGTCGTCTGCGGCGGACGCTGAGCCCGTCGGCGGGCGAACCTAGATGTTGAGCGCTCCGACCGACGTGACCGGGACGGTGCGACCGTGGTTGAGGTCGTACTGGCAGCCGACGATGCTGACTTTCCCCTGGTCGACCGCCTCGGCGATCACCTCGGACCTGCTCGTGAGCTCCGCGATCATTCTCCGCACGTGACGACGACCCGCGCTGTTCGCATCGATCAGTTCAGCATCGACGACATGCGACGCTCTCGGCGCGGAGAGCCATTCTTCCGCGACGGCCGGACGGATGAGGTCGAGTGCATTCCTGATCGCGGGCGTCGTATCGGGCGGGGTGCTGCCCGATTGCTCGATCGTGGCAGCGACCGCACCGCAGGAGGTGTGTGCTTTGACGACGATGAGCGGAACACCCAGGGCGACGACGGCGAACTCCATCGTTGCGATCACCGTCTCGTTCACGACCTGCCCGATGTTCCGTACGACGAAGAGGTCTCCCAGACCGCAGTCGAAGACGATCTCTGCCGGCACTCGCGAGTCGGAGCACCCCAGGATCGCCGCATGCGGGGTCTGCTCCCCCACGAGCTCACCGCGTCGTTCGGGCGTCTGATGAGGGTGGTGCGGCCGGCCGGAGACGAACCGGTCGTTGCCTTCCACCAACGAGTCCCAAACTTCCCCAGCTGTCATCTCAGTCTTCGACACGGATTGACTCTCTCCTCGGTGTGTGAGCGGATAGACGGGCGCTTTCGTCGAATCCGACCGCAGTGCCCTGCCCCTTTTACGATACTCTCGTCGGTGTCGGCCGCCGGAGTCGCCCATCGACCTCGGGTAGACGCTGCTGGTGCATCAGCTCTGACGCCGTTGCCGCGCAATCATGCACGGACGCAGACTCACCTGGTTGGTCGGCAGCATCCGGCTCATCGCAGGGATCCGCACAGGTCGCGCCGGTGTCTCACCCGCTCCCGGGAACGGGGTGCCGGGTCGGCAGTCTGATGTGGATCGTGCCGCAACGGATCGGTGCTGCTTCACCGGACACCCTCCTGGAGATGCCCGGCTCCGCCGCACTCGGATCCGACGACTTCTTGGCGTCGCCCCTTGGCCTCGGCATCCTGGCAGGTGTTCTCGTCCGAAACGGACGGCAATGCTCGCTACCGGCCGGATCGGGTTCCGTCGACATCGACGAGGGGAGCGTCACCGCCCGCTCAGCAGTCGGTCGCGCACCTGGCGGCGGAGCACCTTGCCGATGAGGGAGCGTGGGAGGTCGTCCACCGCCGTGATGCGCTTGGGCACCTTGTAGGGAGTGAGCCGTGTGCGACAGAAGTCTCGAAGCGCACGCGTGTCGAGCTCTGCGCCCTCGCGGAGCACGACGGCTGCGGCGACGTCCTCGCCTCCGCCGGATCGCGGCAGGCCCACCACGGCCGTAGCGATCACGTCGGGGTGCGCCTCCAGCGCGTCTTCGACCTCGCTCGGCGACACGTTGAACCCTCCCGTGATGATGAGCTCCTTGAGGCGATCGACGATCGTCACGAACCCGTCGGCCGAGACCTCGGCGATGTCGCCGGTGCGCAGCCAGCCGTCGGCCAGCAGAGCATCCGCGCTTTCCCCAGGGCGGTTCCAGTAGCCCGAGAACACCTGCGGACCGCGGATGAGGAGCTCTCCTCGTTCGCCCCCGGCCAGGTCGACGTCGGTGTTCGCGGGGTCGACGATGCGGATCTCCGTGCTCGGGAACGGCACCCCGACGGTTCCGGGGCGGCGAGTCGGACCCATGGGGTTTCCCAGCGCGACCGGTGAGCTCTCGGTCATGCCGTAGCCCTCGACGAGCAGGCCTCCCGTGGCTTCTTCCCACCGCTTCACCGTGGCGACGGGGAGGCTCATCGCACCGGAGATCGCGAACCTGACGGTGGAGAGGTCGAGGGTGTGGCGGCCGGCCGCACGCGAGAGCTGGTCGTAGATCGGTGGAACGGCCGGCAGGAAGGTGGGCGGGCTGGTGCGCGCAGCCTTCGCGACGAGCTCGATGTCGAAGGTCGGGAACAGCACGAGCTTCGCTCCGATGCTCATCGCAAAAGTGAGGCAGAGCGTCATGCCGTAGGCGTGGAACAGCGGCAGCACCGCGTAGAACGTCTCCTCGCCGTCGACGAGCCCCGGCACCCACGCGCGCCCCTGCATCGCGTTGGCGCGCAGATTCGCGTGCGTGAGGATCGCGCCCTTCGGGGTGCCCGTCGTTCCGCTCGTGTACTGCAGAAGCGCGGTATCGGCCAGCTCCGGGCCCGCGATGCGCTTGGACAGCCGCCGATGGTCGAGGAGCTTCTTCCAGGGCACGAGGTGCCGTGCGTGCGGGTCGCCCGTCAGCTTCGCTCGGGCAGCGCGCGCCTTCGGGACCGGCAGGCGCAGCTGCAGGCGCGTTGGGAACGGCATCGCCGTCGTGAGGTCGACGCTCACGATGTGCTCGACCTTGAGATCCGCGGGGAAGCCGTCGACGGTGTCGACGACCTTGTCCCAGACGACGGCGACGCGCGCACCATGGTCCTCGAACTGATGCCTCAGCTCACGCGGCGTGTAGAGCGGATTGTGTTCGACGACGATCGCGCCGAGGCGGAGGGTCGCATAGAACGCCACGACGTGCTGCGGGCAGTTGGGCAGGATCAGGGCGACCCGGTCGCCCTTCCCGACTCCCAGCTGACGGAGTCCTTCGGCCGCGCGCTCGATCTGCTCGCCGAGCTCCCGGTAGGTCGTGACGGCGCCGAAGAACTCCAGCGCCGGGCGCCTGCGGAACGCCCTCACGCTGGCCGACATCATCTCGGTCAGCGTCTGAGACGGTTCGTCGATCTCGGTGGGGACGCCCTCCGCGTATGAGCTGAGCCACGGCCGAGAAGCGTGCGGGGTGTCGGTCATGTCTCAATCCTGCCGCGAACACGGCCGCGTGTCAGCAGATGTCACGGCGGCGGCCCGAGTCGCCGAGCGAGTTCCCCACGCCGGTATGGATTCGGGCGTGAGCGCGCGACCAGCACGATTCTGATCATCCGCCGTCCATGAGGGTGACGAGGAAGACGGAAGCGGTCGTCAGTCGCGCCGACGCTTCCTGGCGCGCACGTCCAAGGGCACCTTTCCCCGGTCGCCGCGCAACCAGCGGAACGGAGCCGGTCGTCAGCCGGTCGTCGAGGCGCGTACGACCAGCTCGGGCTCGAACTCGATCGTCTCGGGCGCCCGCGTCGGGTCGTCGATCAGCTGCGCGAGCACTTCGAGCGCGCGCGTGCCGATGAGCTCGGCGGGCTGGCGGATCGACGTCAGCGGAACGACGGTCGACTGCGCGAACGCGATGTCGTCGTACCCGATCAGGGCGATGTCCTGCGGGATCCGCAGCTCGCCGATCATCACGAGCGCCTGCATCACACCGACGGCGACGAGGTCGTTCGCCGCGAAGATCGCGTCGGGGCGGTCCTCGGGCGCACGGGCCGCGATCACGGATCCTGCTTCGCGCCCCGCCAGCACCGTCAGCTGGTCGGTCGTGACGTGCTCGATCGTCGCCTCGGGCACGCCCGAGACGGCGCGGCTCGCGCCCGCGAAGCGATCATCGACCTGGCGGAGCGCGCGCTGACCGCCGACGAACGCGATGCGTCGGCGGTCGTGCTCGAGCAGGTGGCTCGCGGCGATGAATCCGCCGCGCTCGTCGTCGACCGCGACGGCGGAGAAATCGGATCCGGGCGCCGTGCGGTCGACGAGCACCACGGGGATCCCATGGTCGCGCAGGCGCTGCGCCGCCTCGAGCGTCTCGGAGCTGGGGGAGAGGAGCACCCCGCGCACGCGCTGCTCTTCGAAGAGATCGAGGTATGCGTTCTCACGCGAGGGCTGCTCGTCGCTGTTGCCCGTCAGCACCGCGAGTCCGCGCTCTGCGGCTGCATCTTCGGCGCCCCGCGCGACGTCGGCGAAGAAGGGGTTCTGGGCATCGAGCACGATGAGACCGACGGTCGTCGACCGCCCTGCGCGCAGCTGCCGCGCGGCGTCGTTGCGCACGTAACCGAGCTCGTCGATCGCGCGTCGCACGCGATCAACGGTGCGCGGTGCGACGGCGGTGGGTCGGTTGAGAACATTGGATACCGTGCCCACCGACACGCCTGCGAGGTTCGCGACCTCGCGAATGCTGACCGCCATCGGTCCTCCTTCATGCCCGAGGGGAATCCTATGGCACGGCCGCCGCTGACCACGAAACTGGGAGTTTCGAGACCGGACTTGCTCCGAGCCCTGTCGTATGAGCATAATGAAACGATTCAAGTTTCTGCAGCCGACACGACGGAGGTGTTCGATGGCGCGCATCGCTTTTCGACTGCGGGTGAAGCCCGAGATGCTCGACGAGTACCTGCGGCGGCATGATCCCGTGTGGCCCGAGATGCTCGAAGAGATCGCGGCCTCGGGGCGCCGCAACTATTCGATCTTCCACCTCGGCGGCGGTGAGCTCGTGGGCTTCTACGAGGCCGACGACGACGCGGCAGCGCAGGCATACCTCGCGAAGAGCGAGGTCGCCGCGCGATGGGAAGCCGATATGGGGCGGTTCTTCGTCGACCAGGACGGCCGCGCCGATCAGAACGCCGACACCTTCCCCGAGGTCTTCCACCTCGAAACCCAACTCCGCGCCGCGCGCGCGACTTCCTGACACGACCACGGCGGCCGACGATGGCCGCTCCACGACAGAAAGGCGCCTCCATGGGCATCCTCTCCCAGGACATCCTCGACGAACTCGAGAAGCAGTCCATCGAACTCCCGAGCTGGGCTTTCGGAAACTCCGGCACGCGCTTCAAGGTGTTCGGCACGCCGGGCACCCCGCGCGATCCGTTCGAGAAGATCTCGGACGCCGCGCAGGTGCACAAGCTCACCGGCCTCGCGCCGACGGTCGCGCTGCACATCCCGTGGGACCTGTCGGACTTCGACGCGCTGCGCAAGCACGCCGAGGATGAGGGCGTCTCGCTCGGCACGATCAACTCGAACACGTTCCAGGACGACGACTACAAGTTCGGCGCCCTGACCCACGAAGACGCGACGATCCGCAACAAGGCGATCGACCACCACCTCGAGTGCATCGACGTCATGGACAAGACCGGCTCGCGCGACCTGAAGATCTGGCTCGCCGAGGGCTCGAACTACCCGGGCCAGGCCGACATGCGGGGCCGTCAGGACCGCCTGCAGGAGTCGCTGCAGAAGATCTACGCGCGCCTCGGCGATGACCAGCGCATCGTGCTCGAGTACAAGTTCTTCGAGCCGTCGTTCTACCACACCGACGTTCCCGACTGGGGCACCAGCTACGCCCAGGTCTCGGCGCTCGGCGACAAGGCGCTCGTCTGCCTCGACACGGGCCACCACGCGCCCGGCACGAACATCGAGTTCATCGTGATGCAGCTGCTGCGCCTCGGAAAGCTCGGCTCGTTCGACTTCAACAGTCGCTTCTACGCCGACGACGACCTGATCGTCGGCGCCGCGGACCCGTTCCAGCTGTTCCGCATCATTTTCGAGGTCATCCGCGGCGGCGGCCTCAACAACCCGGACGTGCAGTTCATGCTCGACCAGTGCCACAACGTCGAGAACAAGATCCTCGGCCAGACCCGCTCTGTGCTGAACGTGCAGGAGATGACGGCGCGCGCGCTGCTCGTCGACACCGAGGCGCTGCGTGCGGCGCAGGTCTCGGGCGATGTCCTCGCGGCGAACCAGGTCTTCATGGACGCGTTCTATGCCGACGTGCGCCCGGCGCTCGCCGAGTGGCGCGAGTCGCGCGGCCTGCCGGCCGACCCGATGGCGGCGTTCCTCGCCTCGGGCTACCAGGAGAAGATCGAGGCCGAGCGCGTCGGCGGCCAGCAGGCCGGCTGGGGCGCGTAAGCACGTGAGTCGGGGCGGATCCGCGAGCCGGATCCGCCCCATTCGCGTTCCCGTGACGCAAACGTACTTTTGCTCGTGAGTCTGGATCCGTTTTCGTCACGGGACGCGTCCGTGCTTGGTTCCGGTGACGGATACGTACGTTCGTGCTGCCGCGAGGATCCGTTTTCGTCACGGGAGGGGTTCGCGTTCTCGCTGAGGTGACGCGGACGTGCGTTGCGTCGCCCGCCGAGGCGGCGCGTCGTCATGAGCGGTACTGCACTCCGGTGACGCAAACGTATGTTGGCTCGTGAACACGGAGCCGTTTGCGTCACTGGAAGCGGCCGCGCTCGGTTCCGATGACGGATACGTGCGTTCGTGTGGCCGCGAGGATCCGTTTGCGTCATGGGAGGGGTTCGCGTCCTCGCTGAGGTGACGCGGACGCGCCTTGGGCCGTCATGAGCGGCGCTCTGAGCCCGTTCCGGTGACGCAAAGGTGCGCTCCACCGTGAGTGTGGATCCGTTTGCGTCATGTGAAGCGTTGCCGTTCGGCTCCCGTGACGCAAGCGCACCTTCGTGTGGCCGCGAGGAACCGTTTGGGTCATGGGAAGCGTCCGCGCTGCGGGGACGCGGACGTGCGGTGCGTCGCCCGTCTGGATGTTGCGGCATCATCAGCGGCGCTCCGCGCCCGCCCCCGTGACACGAACGTACTTTTGCTCGTGGGTGAGAATCCGTTTGCGTCACCGGAAGCGTCCGCTCCCGTGATGCAAGCGCACCGACCTACCGTCCAGCGGATCTGCTTCCGCCGCCCGAGTGACGGGGCGACACGTGCCCGGCGCCGGATACGCTCGTGGGATGTCGATGACAAGCTCGGTGCACGGAGAGCAGCGCCGCCGGATCCTCGCCGAGATGCTCGAGCGCGATGGCAGCGTGATGCTCGTGGCCGCCGCCGCGGAGCTCGGTGTGTCGGAGATGACGATCCGTCGCGACCTCGCCGATCTGGAAGCTGCGGGGCTCGCGCGACGGGTGCGCGGGGGTGCGACGCGCGTCGTCGGTCCGCGCTCGTTCCGCGACCGGCGCGCGCAGGGCCGTGCGGCGAAGGCCCGCATCGCGCAGAAGGCCGCGGCGCTCGTCCCCGACACGGGGGCGATCGCGATCGACGCGTCGACGACGGCGGGCGGTCTCGGATCCGTGCTGACGAAGCATCAGGATCTCGTGGTCGTCACCAACTCGTGGGACAACTTCCGATCCGTGCGGAGCGCGGGCGTCAAACGCGCGATCCTCACGGGCGGCGAGATCGACGAGCTCACCGACAGCCTCGTCGGGCCCGTCGCGTGCCGAGCGGCCGCATCGCACGGCTACCGTGCCGTGTTCGCCGGCGCGAACGGCGTGGAAGCGACGTTCGGCGCGAGCGACGTGTCGTTGGAAGAGGCGCAGGTCAAGGTGGAGTTCGCCCGCGCCGCAGACGATGTGATCCTGCTCGCCGACTCGACCAAGGTCGGTGGGCGCGACCTGGCGCGCAGCTTCGCCTGGGACGAGGTGTCCGTGCTCGTGACGGAACTGGATCCGTCGGATGAGCGCCTCGACGATCTGCGCTCGCGGGTCGAGCTGCGATAGGCGCCCAGGCGCTTGTGCTGTTAGTTATGTAATGTGATAATTACAAGAAGTAACATCCGTTCTCGCCTCGCCGTCTAAGGATCTTCATGACGAACCCCACCGTCGCAGACCTCATCAGCCGGTCGAACCGCCTCGGTTCCGACCCCAAGAACACCAACTACGCCGGCGGCAACACGTCGGCCAAGGGCACCGAGACCGACCCGGTCACCGGCGAGCCCGTCGAGCTGCTCTGGGTCAAGGGATCCGGCGGAGACCTCGGCACGCTCAAGGAGTCCGGCCTCGCCGCGCTGCGCCTCGACCGCATGCGTGCGCTCGTGAACGTCTACCCCGGCATCGACCGCGAAGACGAGATGGTCGCCGCGTTCGACTACTGCCTGCACGGCAAGGGCGGCGCGGCCCCGTCGATCGACACGGCGATGCACGGCCTCGTCGACGCGGCCCACGTCGACCACCTGCACCCCGACTCGGGCATCGCCATCGCGACGGCCGCAGACGGCGAGGAGCTCACGAAGAAGATCTTCGGCGACAAGGTCGTCTGGGTTCCGTGGCGCCGCCCCGGCTTCCAGCTGGGTCTCGACATCGCCGAGATCAAGAAGGCCAACCCGCAGGCCGTCGGCACCATCCTCGGCGGCCACGGCATCACCGCCTGGGGCGACACGTCGGAGGAGTCGGAGAAGAACTCCCTCTGGATCATCGAGACGGCTGCGGCGTACATCGCCGAGAACGGCAAGAAGGATCCGTTCGGCGCGGTGCGCCCCGGATACGAGGCGCTCGCCGAGGCGGAGCGTCGCGCGAAGGCCGCCGCGATCGCTGCGACCGTGCGCGGCATCGCGTCACAGGACGCCCCCATGGTCGGGCACTTCACCGATGCGCCGGTCGTCACCGACTTCCTCGCCAGTGAGCGCGCCCCCGAGCTCGCCGCACTCGGCACCAGCTGCCCCGACCACTTCCTGCGCACCAAGGTCAAGCCGCTGATCCTGGACCTGCCGGCCGACGCGTCGGTCGAAGACACGATCGCGCGTCTCAAGGAGCTGCACGAGGAGTACCGCGCCGACTACGCCGCGTACTACGACGCGTACGCGACCGACGACAGCCCGGCGATGCGCGGTGCGGATCCCCTCATCGTGCTGGTGCCCGGCGTCGGCATGTTCAGCTACGGCAAGAACAAGCAGACCGCCCGCGTCGCCGGCGAGTTCTACATCAATGCCATCAACGTGATGCGCGGTGCGGAGTCGCTCTCGACCTACGCACCGATCTCCGATGAGGAGAAGTTCCGCATCGAGTACTGGGCCCTCGAAGAGGCCAAGCTGCAGCGTCTGCCGAAGCCGAAGACCCACCAGGGCCGCATCGCCTTCGTCACGGGCGCCGCGTCGGGCATCGGCAAGGCGATCGCCACCCGTCTGGCGAACGAGGGCGCGTGCGTCGTCATCGCCGACCTCGACCTCGAGAAGGCCCAGGCCGCCGCAGCCGAGCTCGGAAACTCCGATGTCGCCATCGGCGTTGCGGCGAACGTGGCCGACGAAGCGGCCGTGAAGGCTGCGGTCGACGAGGCGGTCCTCGCCTTCGGCGGCCTCGACCTCGTGGTGAACAACGCGGGCCTGTCGCTGTCGAAGCCCCTTCTCGAGACCACCGAGAAGGACTGGGACCTGCAGCACGACGTCATGGCGAAGGGCTCCTTCCTCGTGTCGAAGGCCGCGGCCCGCGTGCTCATCGACCAGCGCCTCGGCGGAGACGTGATCTACATCTCCTCGAAGAACTCGGTCTTCGCGGGCCCGAACAACATCGCGTACTCGGCGACGAAGGCCGACCAGGCCCACCAGGTTCGCCTGCTGGCCGTCGAGCTCGGCGAGCACGGCGTGCGCGTGAACGGCATCAACCCCGATGGCGTCGTGCGCGGGTCGGGCATCTTCTCGTCGGGCTGGGGCGCGAACCGCGCCGCCACCTACGGCGTGAAGGAAGAGGACCTCGGTCAGTTCTACGCGAACCGCACGATCCTCAAGCGCGAGGTCGTTCCCGAGAACGTCGCCGACGCCGTGTACGTGCTGACGGGCCCCGAGCTCAGTCGCACGACCGGCCTGCACATCCCGGTCGACTCGGGCGTCGCCCAGGCGTTCGTCCGCTGATCTCGCTGTCGTGTGCGGGCGCGGGCCCCGATCGGGTCCGCGCACGCACAACGACGGCAGATCCGACGCAGATCGGCCGGTCGGGGGCTCAGAGCCCCGGTCTGCTCGGTCTGTGCCGTACTCATGCATCTGGAGACAACATGAACTCAGTCGCCGCCATCGACCTCGGCGCCACCAGCGGCCGCGTGATCGTCGGACGCTTCACGGGCGGGTCCATCGAGATGGAGACCGTCGGCCGCTTCGCGAACGACCCGATCATGACGCCGGGCGGTCTGCAGTGGGATCTCATGGCGCTGTACCGCGGCGTCACCGAGGGCCTCCGCGAGGCGTTCCGCGTCGCACCCGACATCTCGTCGATCGGCATCGACTCGTGGGCGGTCGACTACGCGCTGCTGCGCGGCGACCGCATGCTCGGCACGCCGTTCCACTACCGCGACGAGCGCACCGCGCAGGGCGTGGAGGACGTGCACCGGATCGCGAGCTTCGAAGAGCTCTACCGCCGCAACGGCCTGCAGTTCCTCCCGTTCAACACGCTCTACCAGCTCGCGTGCGAGCGCGGTGTGATCGATGCGGCTGACGCCATGCTGCTCGTTCCCGACCTGTTCGCCTGGCTGCTGACGGGCGAGAAGGTCGCCGAGCGCACGAACGCGTCGACGACCGGCCTGCTCGACGTGTCGACGAAGCAGTGGGACACGACGCTCGCCGAGCGCCTCGGCGTCTCGGAGCGCCTGCTGCCGCGTCTCGTGGATCCGGGCGAGCGCATCGGCGATCTCCTCCCGCGCGTCGCGAAGGAGCTGGGCGGATCCGCGCCCGTCGTCGCCGTCGGATCCCACGACACCGCCTCGGCGGTTGTCGCCGTGCCGATGCGTGCCGACCGCGCCGCGTACATCTCGTGCGGCACGTGGGGCCTCGTGGGCGTCGAGACGCGCGAACCGGTGCTGACCGACGCCGCGCGCGAGCACAACTTCACCAACGAGGGCGGCGCGTTCGGCCGCACCCGGTTCCTGCACAACGTCATGGGATTGTGGCTGCTGAGCGAGACCATCCGCGAATGGGAGCGCGAGTCGGACGAGACGATCGACCTGCCGGCGCTCCTCGCCGAGGCCGCCGGTGTCGACGCGCCCGTGGGGATCTTCGACGCCAACGACCCCGTCTTCATGCCGCCCGGTGACATGCCGGGCCGCATCTCGGCGTGGCTGGCCGAGCATGATCAGCCGGTCCCCGCCACCCGCGCGGAGTTCGCACGCTCGATCGTCGAGAGCCTCGCGGAGGCGTTCGCGGGCGCCGTTCGCACCGCGAGCGAGCTGTCGGGGATCCCGGTGGAGACGATCCATATCGTGGGCGGCGGGTCCCTCAACGAGCTGCTCTGCCAGCTGACCGCCGACCGCGCGGGCGTGCCCGTCGAAGCGGGCCCCGTCGAGGCGACCGCGATCGGCAACCTGCTCGTGCAGGGCCGGGCGGCGGGCTTCATCGAGGGCGACCTCGACGACCTGCGGCGCGAGGTCGCTCGGGCGTTCCCGCCCCGGCGCTACGCGCCGGCCTGAGCGACGAACGGCTGTGGGGCGGGTGCCGATCTGCATCCGCCCCACAGCCGTTCCTTCGTGGCTACAGGTTGACCGCGACCTCGTTCGGGAGCGAGGAGAGCTCCTCGCCCTCCGCGAGGATGTCGCCCGTGGTCAGGTCGACCGAGACGAGCCGCTGGCCGTCGACGTCGGTGACGTACGCGACGTCGCCCGCGGTGATCATGCCGGGGTGCGGCGTCTGCCAGTCATCCGGTCCTTCCCACGGGTCGACGATCGGGAACTCGTCGTCCGTGAACTCGCCCGTCGCCGGGTCGAGCGAGTGGATCGCGCCATCGGTGCCGAGCATGAAGAACAGCCCGCCGGGCCCGCGCCCCGCGCCGCGCCACGTGAACTCGACGTCGCCGAGGTCCTGCACCGTGTAGGTCTCGTTCGCGGTGTCGATGAGCGCGATGCTGTTCAGCAGGTATCCCTCGTCGTCGGGATCGTTCTTGTAGTCGCCGACGACGATCGGGTCGTCCTCCGCGACGTAGGCGTTGCCCATGCGCCCGAAGTCGTCCGGCGCGTCGAGCTTCAGGAACTCGCCGTCTTTGAACAGCAGTGCGCCGTTCTGGCAGCCGAACACGGCGACCTCGTCGGCCGCGGTGCCCTCGCCGTGGATCTCGGGGCACTGATCGGAGATCGCGAGCTCGTGGTAGTGGTCGTCGTGCGGTTCGAGCGCGACGGCGCCCGAGCGGCTGTCGGCCGTGCCGACCGTCGTGACGAGCGTGCCGTCGGCGAGCACGATCGAGACGCCGTGATGCGGTGCCTCCGACTCGTACTGGCGCACCTCCGGCAGCGCGCCGTCGGATTCGAGCAGCGCGTCGGTGTCGAAGATCGTCGTCTCGCCCCAGCCGTCCGAGAACAGCACGGTCTTGTCGGCGTGGCGCACGACGTGGCCCGCGGCGTCGGCCTCGAACACGGTGTCGGTCAGCGCGGGCGCCGCGGTGTCGAGCACCTGGAAGCCCTCGGCGGTCGTCACGAGCACGTGGCGTCCGTCGCCGACGGGGTTCACGCGCGTGAAGTCGTCGGATGGGAACGTCTCGATCAGCTCGAGAGTGTCGGCGTCGAGCACTCCCACCTCTCCGTCGAGCGAGACAGCGATGCGGGAGCCGGCGGTCACGTCGGCGGGCGCCTCGGCAGCGGATCCTGCGGACGCGTCGTCGGGGGAGGCGTCTGTCGCGCACCCCGCGGCGAGGAGTGCGACGGCGGCGAGGGAGCCGCCGGCGAGGAGTCGGTTTCGGTTGGTCATGATGTCCTTTCTGCGGTCAGACCAGTGGTGATGCGCTCGGTGTTCTCGCGCATCATGGAGAGGTAGGTGTCGGCGCCGCCGCCCGATGCGGTCAGCGACTCGGTGAACAGCTCGATCACCTCGACATCGATGTGCGCCTCGGAGCGCAGCACCTGCATCAGGCGGTCGGGCTGCGAGGACTCGGCGAAGATCGCGGGCACGCCGCTCGAATCGATCGCGGTGGCGAGCTCGTCGAGGTCGGCCGCGGAGGGGGAGGCGAGCGTGGTGCCGCCCGGAACCGCGGCCCCGATGACCTCGAAATCGAAACGGTCGGCGAGGTAGCCGAACACGTGGTGATTGGTCACGAGCGCGCGGTGCTCGCTCGGGATCCGTGCGAACGCGTCGGACATCTCAGCGTCCAGCTCGTCGAGCTGCTCCCGGTACGCCGCAGCATTCGCCGCGACGTCGATGCCGATCTCGTCGAGCTGTGCCTCGAGCGCGTCGACGACGTCGATCATGCGTCCGGGGTCCGTCCAGAAATGCGGATCCGCGCCGTTCGACGCATCGGCGTAGGGGAGGGTCTCGAGATGGTCGGCGGCGACGAACCGCGGCGCCCCGGCGTCGGCGGCCGACTCGAGGTGCTGCTCGATGCCCTCCTCGAGGTCGAGGCCGTTCGAGATCACGAGATCTGCCGACTGCAGCGCAGCCGCCTGCTGCGCCGAGATCTCGAACGAGTGCGGATCGGCGTTCGGCTTCATCAGCGTTGTGACCTCGGCGGCATCGCCGATCAGCTCGTTCGCAACGTCGCCCAGGATGTTGGTCGTCACGACGACGCGCGGATCGTCGCCGCCGTCGGCTGCGGCGCACCCGGCCAGGCCGAGCGCGCACGCGACGGCGAGGGCGGACGCGCGCAGGCGCATGCCGGTGCGCCGCCTCATCGTCCGACCACCGTCGAGAAGGCGAGCCCGGCCTCGGGCGTGAGCTTGCGAGCGATGCGCGCGTCGTCGGCGTAGTCGATCTCGTAGACCGTTCCCGACGACGGCACCGAGACGTAGGCGCGCTGCGCGTCGACGACGAGCGTCGAGCCCTCATCCGCGATCGGCTCGGTGGCTCCGCGCTCGGATCCGTCGTCGCCGAAGACCCGCACGCGCCCGTCGGAGTCGAGCGCGACGACGCTGGCCTCGGCGTCGTCCGCGGCCGCGACATCGGTGAGCGAGGCGTCGACCTCGGTCCGAGTCCACGTGCGGGTGCGGGTATCGAGCAGCCAGAACGCGCTCTCTCCCGAGAGCCCGGCCACGGTGGGCCGTCCCTCCCGACCGGCGAACCCCTGCGTGCGCGGCGCGTCGTCGGGGTAGGGGATGCGCTCGAACTCGACGGGGCCCGCATCGGTCGTCGCGAGCAGGGCGCCGTCGGCACAGCCGATCGCCGTGCCGACGCGCGTGGCGATCGCGCCCGACGGATCCGCGCAGTCGGCGGTCTCGCCGGTCTTCTCGCCGGCGTCGTCGTAGACGACCGCCGTATCGCCGGCGGCGACGATCGCGTAGTTGCCGGCGGGCGCGACGACGCCCGATGCCGCACCTGTGTCGAGGCGGAACCATTCGGCGATCTCGCCCTCGTCGAGCGCGGCCATGTCGAGCGCGACCGCCGTGCCGTCGGAGAAGAACAGGCCCGTCGCCCCGCGGGTCGACAGCGGCGGTGTCGCAACGGCGACAGGGCCCTCGCCCGGCACGGATCCTTCGAGGGCCGGCTCGCCGCGATAGAAATGGAAGTGGTCGCCGTGGTCCCAGCTCCAGGCGCCGCCGTCGACGATGTCGACGCCGTCGGTCGTCGTGACGAAGGCGTATCGGCCGTCGCTCGCGAGTGCCGACGGCGCCCCCACGGATCCGATCGCGGACTCGTCGCCCGTGAGCAGGTCGAGGACCGCGGCATCGCCGCCCGGCGAGACCGAGAGGATCGCCGTCTGCGGTTCGCCGGTCTCCTCCGCGCCCGCGTGCGCGCCGTGATCGGAAGCGGCGGGCGTGTCCTCGGCGGGCGCGTCGGCAGGCTCTGCCGCGGCGCATCCGGCCAGCAGGAGGGCCGCGGCAGCGGCGGTGAGCGCGAATCGGAATCGGATCATGAGGTGCTTTCTGCGACGGGAACGGAGATCGGGGCTTCGCGCGAGAGCAGCTGCGCGAGGCGGGCGGGGCACGCTCGGGAGCGGGCGAAGCGCTCCGCGGCGCTCGCGGCGGAGCCCGATGCGGCGGCGAGGACGACGGCGGATCCGGCGATCGATGGGCCGGCGGCGGTGCCCGCGTGCCACGACAGGAGCAGGCCGATGACGACGGCCACGGTTCCGAACACGGTAGCGAGGGTCATCGTCGACCCGACCCGGCGCGTCCACCGGCCGGCCGCGACCGCCGGGGCGAGGAGCATGCCGACGACGAGCAGCGTGCCGACCGCCTGGTACGAGGCGACGACCGCGAGCGTCACGAGCCCCGTGAGCGCGATGTGCGCCAGGCGCGGCCGCAGGCCGAGCGTCTCGGCGATGCGGGAGTCGAACGCGGCCGCGACGAACGACCGGTGCAGCCGCGCCGCGATGACGAGCGTCGCCGCGAGGGCGCCGAGGAGCATCGCGAGGTCGCCGGGCGTGATCGCGAGCACGTCGCCGAACAGCATGACGGTCGTGTCGGTGGCGAAGCTGCCGGAGTGCGACACGATGATCACGCCGAGCGAGAGCATGCCGACGAAGAGCAGGCCGATGCTCGTGTCGTACGAGAGCCGGCCGCGCCGCTGCAGCAGGCCGATCGCGCCGCTCATCACGACCGCGCTCGCCGCGGCTCCGATGACCACGGGCCAACCGGCGAGGGTGGCGATGGCGACGCCCGGGAGCATGCCGTGGCTGAACGCCTCGCCGAGGAACGCCATGCCGCGGATCACGACCCAGGTGCCCACGACGGCGCAGATGACCGCGATGAGCACGCCGCCGACGAGCGCGCGCAGCATGAAGTCGGCGGCGAAAGGAGAGAGGAACCAGGACACAGTGAGCCAGCTTACATGCGAATGAGAATGGTTATCACTTACAATAGAGTAATGACATCACTGCTCCGCGCCGCCGGCGTCTGCTATTCGTATGCCGGCGCTGAGGTGCTGCACCGCGTCGATGCGGCGCTCGCCGGGGGCGAGATCACGGCGATCGTCGGCCCGAACGGCTCGGGCAAGTCGACGCTCGTCGAGATCCTCGCGGGCGTGCGGCAGCCGACCGACGGCCGGGTCGAGCGCCGCGGCGGCGTCGCGCTCGTCGTGCAGCGGGCGCGCGTTCCGCAGACGCTGCCGATGACGGTGCGCGACGCGGTCGCGATGGGAACCTGGGGGTCGCGCACCGGGCGCCGCGAGGCCGCGCACGCCGTCGAGGTCGCCCTCGACCGCGTCGGCATGGCCGACCTTGCCGGAAGGTCGCTGCACGCCCTGTCGGGCGGTCAGCGGCAGCGCGCCCTTGTGGCGCAGGGGATCGCGCGCGACGCCGAGATCCTGCTGCTCGACGAGCCGGCGGCCGGTCTCGACGCGGCGAGCCGCGAGCGCATGCGCGAGATTCTGACGATCGAAGCGGCGTGCGGCCGCGCCGTCGGGTGGGTCACGCACGACGACGAGGATCTCGCGATCGCGGATCGCGTCGTGCACCTCGCCCACGGGCGCCGCGTCATGTGATCCGAGGCGTTCCCTCACAGGGTGCGGCCATAGGATGGGTGTGCCGTACGAACGCCAGAGGAATCGCATGCTCAGCCGCACCACATCGCCGCGCACCGCGCGCACCATGCTCATCCTGCGGGCAATGGTCGCCGCCATCGCCGCGGCGGTCGTGACCTTCGCCCAGGATCGCTCGGGCGACTTCGCGCTCATCGTCTTCCTCGCGTTCCTGATCGTGACGCTCGTCGTGCTCGTCGTCGAGATGGTTCTGCGCGGGTTCAGCGCACCGCGCTGGGCGCTCGCGCTGGCCTATGCGCTCGGGGTGCTGCTCGTGGTCGCGCTGCCGGGGGAGTCGGGGGCGCGGTTCCACTTCGCGCTCCTGATCTGGGCCGCGTCCGCCGGCATCGTCGAGCTCGCCGCTGGGCTCGTGCACCGCGGATCCGCCGAGGCCCGCGACCGTCTGACGGTCGGTGCGCTCACCTGCGTGCTCGCGATCGTCACGCTGCTCGTGTCGCCCGCATACTCGCTCGACTACTTCGTCGAGGAAGCGGGCCAGAGCTTCACCCTCACAGGCACGATCATCGGTGTCGGCCTCTTCGGCGGCTGGGCCGCCATCGTCGCCGTCTACCTGGGGATCGGCGCGCTCTCACCCGCACAGAAGACCGTCGTCGCGGAGACCGCGGTCACGAAGGACGCCTCATGACCGACAAGCTCACCCGCCGCGACCTCATGAAGCCGGTTCACCTGCTCGGCTGGTCGCTGGTGGCGGCCCTCTTCGCCGGGTTCGTCACGGCGATGTCGATGGGGGCGTTCACCGAGCAGGGCGGCGGCACGGCCGCCGCGGCGTGGCGCCTGTCGGCGATCGTCGCCGGCATCGTGTTCATCGTCGTCGTGCTCTCGCTCGCGCTGCTGCTGCTCGTCGTCGATCCGCAGGAGGTCGCGAAGCCGCACGATCGCGGCGTGCTGCAGTCGTACGACGACGACGACGGCGACGATGAACAGGGCGAGGCGTCGGACGACGAGACGGATTCGCCGCAGAAGTGACCCGGCGCGCTCCGCGCGCTGATCGAGGATCCGTCGCTGCGCGGCGCACCGACGACGCCGCGGCGCATCGATCCTCGGATTCTCGCGAAAGTTTGCGATGATGGGGGCATTATGAGCCTGCCCACCAACCTGCCCGCCGACGACCACGACGTCGATGTCGACACCGCGGTCCCCGGTCATGAGAACCGTCGCGGGCTGAGCGTGCTGTCCGTCGATTTCTCGGGCGAGACGTTCTCGGTCGAGCCGACCGAATCGTTCACGATCGGCCGCGAAGGCGATCTGGCGGTCGACGACAACCCCTACCTGCACCGCTCGTTCCTCGCGGTGTCGTGCGCGAACGGCATGTGGTGGCTCGCGAACGTCGGATCCCGCCTGTCGGCCACCGTCTCGAGCGCCAACGGCACCGTGCAGTCGTGGCTGTCGCCGGGCGCGCGCCTTCCGATCGTCTTCGAAGAGAGCACGGTCGTGTTCACGGCGGGGCCGACGACCTACGAGATCATCCTGCAGGTCAAGGTCGCGCCGTACGCGGTCTCGAACCAGGTGCAGGAATCGGTCGTCGGCGACACCACCGTCATGCCGGTGCGCTTCACTCCGTCGCAGAAGCAGCTCATCGTGGCGCTCGCCGAGCCCATGCTGCGTCGCGAGGGCGTATCGATCAGCAACTTGCCGTCGTCGGCATCGGCCGCCGAGCGCCTCGGCTGGTCGATGAGCAAGTTCAACCGAAAGCTCGACCACGTGTGCGAGAAACTCGATCGCATGGGCGTGCAGGGTCTGCGCGGTGCGCCGGGCAAGCTGGCGATGAATCGCCGCGCCCGCCTCGTCGAGTATGCCGTCTCGTCGCACCTCGTCAGCCGGGTCGACCTCTCCCTTCTCGACGCCGGCGACCTCGACGGCGAATAAGCGCCTCCGCCGGCCCGCGCAGGTCGCGCGGCGGGCAGATCTCCCCGCGACGTGCTGATGCCGTCCCCGGTAACCTGGGATGCTGGAGCGGAAAGGGGTGCGAGTGACCACGATCTGGGAGATCGAGGACGACGATGAAGAGATCGAAGGCCTCGACGACAGCGGGCGCCCGGATCCGGCATACGCCGCCTCGCTCGGCCTGATCCGCGCCCCCATGCTGCGCCGCGCGGCGGCGTTCGCGGTCGATCTCGCCGCGTTCTGGCTCGTCCAGCTGCCGCTGCTGGTGTTCGCCCTTCCGCTCATGCTGCTGTACCTCACGGGGGCCGTGAGCCTGTACGGGCTCGTCTACCACCCGAACTTCGTCTTCGCCGTCGTCATGGCGGGCATCTCGGTGGTCTTCGTCATTGCTCTCGGGGTGTCGCAGCTCGCCGCGCACGGCCGGCGCGGGGCCACGCTCGGCAAGGCGTTCTTCGGCGTGCGGTCGGTCAACGTCGCCACGCTCGAGCGGCCGGGGTTCTGGCGCATCGTGCTGCGCCTTCTCGTCGTCACGGCCTCGGCGCTCGTCGTCGTCGGGCCGGTGCTGATGATGCTCTCGCCCTTCTGGGATCCCGCAGACCGCCGGCGCGGATGGCACGATTATGTCGGCCGGGTGTGGCTCGTAGACGTCAAGCGCGGCCTGCATCCGTACGACGAGAAGCGCATGCGCATCGCGCGCAAGGCGGTGCGGGTCGAGCCGGCACCCGAGCGCGAACGGCGCGTCTCTCTCGCGACGTCGTCGTCCGACGATGCCGAGAGCATCGCGTTCCGGCCCACGGCGCGCGTGAGCGGCGGCGTGCTCGGCATGGCCCGCGCGACGACGGATCCTCGGCGCACCGCGCCCGCCGAGTCGTCGAGCGTGGTGCTCGGCGTTCCCGGCGACCTCCGCGGCGCTCCGCCCGTGCAGGCACCGCCCCGGCGCCCGGATCCGGTGCCCGCGGCGGCGGCGCCGGCGCACACGCACGAGCTCGCGATCGATTCGGGGCAGCGCGTGGCGGTGGCGGGCCTCGTCATCCTCGGCCGCGCGCCGCGCGCCGAAGACGTGCCGCAGGGGGCGACGGCCGTGCCGATCCCCGACGACACCCGCTCGATCTCGAAGACCCACTTGTCGGCGCGCCCGCTGCCCGACGGCGTCGAGGTCGTCGATCTCGGCTCTACGAACGGCTGCGAGATCGAGCGCGCGGGGCAGACCCGCGCGATCCCGCCGCGCACACCGATCCGCGCACTTCCCGGCGATCGCGTGCGGTTCGGCGACCGCTCGCTCGTGATCACCGCCGCGCACACCGACTGATGGGCTCGCTTCTGTGAAGGTCAAACTCACCCTGCATCGAGATGGCGCCGACGTCGTCGACGTCGTCGTCACGGCCGACTCGCTCGCGACGGCCGGCGATGTCGCGCGGCACATCATGCTGACCGAGCCGTCGCACTCGATGCGGGCCGACGATGGCGATGTGCTCACGCTGGCCGTGGCGGCGCCGACGGCCGAGCACATGGAGCCGCTGCGGCCCGACGTGCCGCTGAGCGAGGCACCGATCGGCTCGGGATTCGCCGTTGCGGTGCACAACCTGGGCCCGAACGGCATGACCGCCGTCGACGGCCGGCGCACGATCGCGGTCCTGCGCGCCGTCGACGGACCCTTCGCCGGTCAGGACTTTCCGGTCGCGCGGGGGCACTCCTTCGTCGGGCGCACCAGCGGCAACGACATCGTGCTGCCCGAGGCATCGGTCTCGAAGCGGCACGCGCGGCTCGAGGTGTCGAGCTTCATCGAGATCGCCGACCTCAACTCGGCGAACGGCGTGCAGGTCGACGGCGAGACCGTGACGCGCGCCCGTCTCGAGCCGGGCCAGAAGTTCGTGATCGGGGCGACGACGTTCGTGCTGTTCTACTCGGCCGACGTCGATGCGGCGGCGGAGGATCCGGTGCTGGAACGCGGCGGCGACCTGCTGTTCAACCGCAGCCCGCGCGTCGAGGTGCGGTATCCGGGCGAAGAGAAGCTGCCGCCGCGCATGCCGACCGAGGTCACGCAGAAGCTGTTCCCGTGGATCATGCTCGTCGCGCCGATCATCATGGCCGGCGCGATGTATCTGATGACCGAGCGCCCGAGAACGCTCCTGCTGCTCGTGATGACGCCGCTCATGGCGCTCGGCAACTTCGTCAACCAGCGCATGCAGCAGAAGAACAAGCGCAATCACGACGTGATGCTCTTCGAACGGCAGTTCGAGACGCTGGAGGAGGAGTTCTACCTCGCCAAGCCCGAGGAGGAACGGGCCCGCAATGAGGAGGCGCCGCCGGTCGCCGACGTCTTCGAACAGTCGATGCGGCTCGGACCGCTGCTCTGGACGAGGCGGCCCGAGCATTGGAACTTCCTCGCTCTGCGCCTCGGCACGTCGACGGCCGTCTCGCGCAGCTCCGTTCGAGAGTCCGACGATCAGCAGGGGCTGCCCGAGTACATCGCCCGGGTCGACAGGCTGCGCGAGCGGTACCGCTACGTGCACGATGTTCCGGTGCTCGAGACCCTCAGCGAGGCCGGATCCATCGGTGTCGCCGGGCCGATGACGACGGCCGCCGACGCGATGCGCGGCCTCGCGGTGCAGCTGTTCGGTCTGCACGCGCCCAACGAGGTCGTGACGGTGGCGTTCGCCGGATCCGAGTGGGTGTCGCAGCTCGAATGGCTCAAGTGGCTGCCGCACACGTCGAGCGAGACGAGCCCGTTCGCCGATCTGCCGCTCGTCGATTCCGCGCCGGCGGCCACCGCGCTGCTCGCGGCGCTCGAAGAGTACGTCACCCGCCTCGATCCGGTCTCCGAGCCGCGCGGTCCGCTCGATGAGGAGTGGACGCCGATGCTGTTCGGCACCGACGTCAGCCGCGCCGCGTCACGGCAGGCGCCGCCCAAGGGCGTCTCGGTGATCGTCATCGTCACCGATGACGCTCCCGTCGACCGTGCGCGCCTGATCCAGGTGCTGGAGAAGGGCGCGAACGTAGGCGTGCACGCGCTGTTCGTCGCACCGACGACCGCCGCCCTGCCCGCGATCTGCCGCAGCTTCGTCGATGTCGACGGCGGTCTCGAAGACGCCACGATCGGGCTCGTGCGCTCCGGGGAGCGGTACGAGCATGCGGCGGTCGAGGGCGTCTCGAACACGTACATGAGCATGCTCGCGCGTCGCCTGGCGCCCGTCGTCGACGCGTCGATCGTCATCGACGACGACTCCGACATCCCGCACTCCGTGTCATTCCTCTCGCTCGTCGGATCCGAGGTCGCCGACGAGCCGGAGGTCATCATCGAGCGCTGGCGCCAGAACAACACGATCATCGATCGCAACGACACCCCGCGCCCGCGACTCAAGCGCGCCGGCGACCTGCGCGCCATCGTCGGCCAGGGAGCGAGCGGAGCGATGACGCTCGACCTGCGCGGTCAGGGCCCGCACGCGCTCGTCGGCGGCACGACCGGCGCCGGAAAGTCCGAGTTCCTGCAGGCATGGGTGCTCGGCATGGCCAGCGCCCACAGCCCCGATCGCGTCACGTTCCTGTTCGTCGACTACAAGGGCGGATCCGCGTTCGCCGACTGCGTCGACCTGCCGCACTGCGTGGGCATCGTGACCGACCTGAGCCCTCACCTCGTGCACCGCGCCCTCACGAGCCTGCGCGCCGAGCTGCATCACCGCGAGCACCTGTTCAACCGCAAGAACGTCAAGGACCTGCTCGAACTCGAGAAGCGGCAGGACCCGGAGACGCCGCCCGCGCTCGTGCTCGTGATCGACGAGTTCGCGGCGCTCGCCGGCGAGGTGCCCGAGTTCGTCGACGGCGTCGTCGACATCGCTCAGCGCGGCCGCTCGCTCGGCATCCACCTGATCATGGCGACGCAGCGGCCGGCGGGCGTGATCAAGGAGAACCTGCGGGCGAACACCAACCTGCGCGTCGCGCTGCGCATGGCCGACGAGGGCGACTCGCGCGACGTGGTCGACGATGTCGTCGCCGCGACGTTCCCGCCGTCGATCCCCGGACGCGGCATCGCCAAGACCGGGCCCGGCCGATTGACGCCGTTCCAGTCGGCGTACGCCGGCGGGTGGACGCGCGACGAGCGGTCGAGCGACGCCGACGTGGCGGTCGCCGAGCTGCGCTTCGGATCCGTCATGCCGTGGGAGCCCGATGGGCCGGTCGACGTCGACGTGCACGACGAGGATCTCGGCCCGACCGATCAGAAGCGCATCGTGCGCACGATCATCGATGCGGCCGAACGCGCCCAGCTGCCGATCCCGCGCCGCCCGTGGCTCGATGAGCTGCCCACCGCGATCGATCTGGCGAGCCTCGAGGGAGGCGGCGACAGCGAGATCGTGCTCGGGCTCGTCGACATTCCCGAGCGCCAGCAGCAGGTGCCCGCGCACTACCGCCCGGACCGCGACGGTTCGGTCGCCGTCTACGGCACATCGGGATCGGGAAAATCGACGCTGCTCAAGACGATCGCGACGGCCGCCGGCGCCCAGCCCGAGATCGGCACCGTCGAGGTATACGGCATGGACTTCGCCTCGGGCGCGCTCGGCGTGCTCGAAGATCTGCCTCACGTCGGGTCGATCGTGGCGGGTGATGACGCCGAGCGCGTGCAGCGCCTGCTCGCAACCCTCATGCGCGAGCTCGATCGGCGGTCGGCCGCGTTCGCTGCGGCGCGCGCGTCGACCCTCACCGAGTACCGCGACCTCGTGGATCCGTCGATGCCGCGCATCATCCTGCTGATCGACAACTTCGCCGAGTTCAAGAAGGAGTGGGACACCACGTCGGTGCGCACGCCATTCTACCGCGGGTTCCTGCGGGTGCTCGGCGAGGGCCGTCCGCTCGGCGTGCACGCGGTGATCACGGCGGATCGAGGCGGCGCTGTGCCGACGGCGGTCGCCTCGAACATCACACGCCGCATCGTGATGCGGCTCGCGGATCCGAGCGGGTACGTGATGATGGGCGCCCCGAAGGACATCCTCGACGAGCAGTCGCCTCCCGGCCGCGCCGCGATCGACAAGAACGAGCTGCAGGTGGCGGTTCCGGGCGGCACCCCGAACGCCGCCGAGCAGGCGAGGGCCATCGGCCGGCTCGCGCAGAAGCTGCGCGCCCGCGGCGCGCGGGAGGCGCCCGAGATCGGGTCGCTGCCGACCGAGGTCGACATCCGCGACATGCCCGACACGGTCGACGGCAAGCCCGTCTTCGGCGTCGCCGACGACACGCTCGCACCGTGCGGTTTCGACCCCGTCGGGTCGTTCATGGTCGCGGGGCCGCCCTCGGCCGGCAAGACCAACGCGATGAAGTCGCTCATCATCGCCATGGAGCGCTTCGACCCGAACGTGGTCATGTTCCACTTCGGCACGCGTCGCAGCGAGCTCGCGGACTTCCGCGACTGGGCGCGCAGCGCCACGAAGGCCGACGACGAGGCCGCGCTCGCGACGCAGGTCACCGAGCTGCTCGCCGACGAATCCTTCACCTCGCGGATCCTCATCGTCTGCGAGGACATGCCGCACCTCGCCGACGGCGCGGCCGAGCGACCGATGCGCGCGCTGCTCAAGGCGCTGAACGAGAGCGACCACATGCTGCTCGGCGACGTCGACATCTCGCGCGCGACGGGCGGATCCGGCGTCATGGGGGCGTGGAAGTCGGGGCGCCAGGGCATCGCCCTCAAGCCCGAGGGCCTCGACGGCGACAGCCTGTTCAAGGTGCCGTTCGGCCGCGTCAAGCGCGCGGAGTTCCCCGCGGGGCGCGGGATGTTCGTGCAGGCGGGGCGTGCGATGCTCACGCAGATGCCGATCGCTCACGACGAGAAGCCCGCCCGCCCGGCCCCGCCGTTCAGCTTCCCCGAGAAGCCGGAGCCCGAACCCGGTGCGCCGATGACCGAGGCCGACGAGCGCGCGGCGCGTCGCGCTCGCCGCGCGGCGCGTGCGGCGGCCGCGGGGCCGGTCGAGGGCATGAGCGAAGAAGAGGCGCGCGCCGCGCGCCGAGCCCGGCGCCAGGCGCGCCTCGAGGCCGCGAAGGCGGAGACGACCGAGTGAGGATCCGTCGTGCGCTCGCGTGCCTGTCAGCGGCCGCCGCGGTGCTCGTGCTCTCGGGGTGCGGCGGTGCCCCGCTGCACAAGGCCGTCGTCGAAGACACGTCGGCCGATGTGGCGTGGCGCGGCGCGCTGACGTCGGTCGCGCAGCCGTTGTCGCCAGGAGACGACGACATCGCGCAGCTGACGCACGCGCAGTTCGCGCGCATGGAGCAGGGCACGGTCACCGCGGATCAGAGCTTCGGCACCGCGCGGATCCTCGACGAGTCGGACGGCGCGATGACGGTGCGCTACGACCTCGCGGAGCCGCGGTGGTCTGACGGGATCCCCCTCGACAGCGCCGATCTGATGCTCGCATGGGCCGCCGCCGCGCATCCGGGAGACGGCGGCTTCGAGACCGCCGGATCGGGACTCGCCGGCAGCGAGGCGCCGACGTACGACGAGTTCGAACGGCGCATCGATGTGACGTTCGACGGCACGGCCGCCGACTGGCAGACGGCGCTGCAGGTCATGGCACCCGCGCATATCGTCGGCGGGATCGCGTTCGGCATCGACGATCCGATGGCCGCGAAGCAGGCCGTGATCGACGCGATCGAGCGCGACGACCTCGCGGAGCTCGCGTCCGCGTTCACCAGCGCGTTCGATATCTCGGCACGCTCTCCGTTGAGCGAGGAGAGGCTGCTGGCGAGCGGGCCCTACCGCATCGAGAGCATCACGGGCGATGCCGAAGAGGGCGAGCAGGTGGTGACGCTCGTCGCGAACCGCGAGTACACGGGCGAGGCGGCGGGCGCCTTCGAGCGCATCGTGTTCCACCAGGACCGCGCCGCAGATGTCTTCGACCGCATCGGCGACGAGTATGACGTGGCCCAGCTGCCGGTCGCCGAGGCCGACTTCGTGCAGGTGCGCGACCTCGAGCGCGACGACTACGGCATGGTGACGACCGGACGCGGCGAGCTGTGGGCGCTTCTGACCCGTGCCGACGCATGGCCGTTCCGCGACGCGGATGCCCGCACGGCGTTCCTGCGCTCGATCCCGCGCAGCGACATCGTCGCGCAGGTCGCCGGCGACTGGTCCGCGGCGTACGAGTCGCCCGCGGCGATGTCGCTCGCGCCCGGTGATGACGGCTATGACATCGCGGTGGAGGACAGCGGCGTCATGGCTCACCTCGAACCGGCGCAGGATCCGGCAGCGCTGCGCAAGTCGGCGGGCGTGCCCGAGAACACGGTCGTGTGCATCCTGTACGACACCGACGAGGCGTTCGCCCGCGGGGCGTTCGAACGCATGAAGACGGCCCTCGACGACGCCGGGTGGACCGCACGTGACTGCGGCAGCGCCGATCCTGACGACGTCATCGAGGTCGGCGGTGCATACGATGCGGTGCTGACGCGGATCGACCTGCCCGAGAGTCCCGACGAGCTCGCGCGGCAGTGGGGCCCGGGTGACGGCAACCTGACGCAGAACGCGAGCGAGGAGCGCGATGCGCTCATCGAACGCCTCGGCACCGTGACGGATCCGTACGAACGCCGCGACCTCCGCGTCGAGATCGAGACGGACATCGTCGCGCAGCGCATCGCTCTGCCGATCGCGATCGATCCTGTCGTGATCGTCTCGAGCCGCGACGTTCAGGCGGTTCAGGCGGCCCCGGGCCGCGCGGGCGCGCTGGCAACGGATCCGCTGAACTGGGTCCCCGCCGGAGCGGAGGCCCCGAAGGCGGGGGCGGACCAGGCCGGGTCATAGCGGGAGTCGGCGTCCTCAGGAGCCCCGCGAACTGTCAGACGAAGGCGATGTGTTCGTATGCCCCTATGGCCTGCAGGTTCGAGCTCGTCGCGCTTCACGCGCCTTCGGGGTGGAAGAACGCCTCCCAGTCACCGAACTCCGGGATATCGAACCAGTTCGCAGACACGTCGACGCCCTCGAACTCTCGCGTCGTCACGGCGTCGGGCTCACCGACGGGACCGCGCTGGATCGTGTCCTCCCGGACGTACCCGTTCTGGCGGAAGTCCATCATCACGCTGCCGATGCTTTTGCGCAACGGCCAGAACTGGTCTTCGTCGGGATAGCCGTAGTACACGATCGTGCCGAGGAACACGCGCGACGGCAAGGGCGAAGGCTGCACTTCGCCGTGCGCATACGCCCCCCACGTGTACGAGGAGACGACCGTACCGTGTTCGTTCAGCTTCTCGAGCTCCATGCCGTTCGCGTGCGGACCGACGCGCAGATACGACCGGGGTCGGTCCTCGCCCTCTGTGATTCGGACAACGCCGAAGAAGCCGTTCTCGCGATCCAGCGGCTCGAGCGCGTATCGGGCACGTGCTTCGTCCTCGGTCAACTCGTTCTTCGTGAAGTAGATTCCCCACCTGCGGTCCGACGAGTCGGGCCGCGCAGACACCTGCGTCGCGTAGAAGTAGCTGTGTGACATCGTGGCCTAATTGTACTCGTGACCGCTTGGGTCGCGGATGATGATCGGGGGGTCGAAGGAGTTGGCATACTCGATGACCTCGCGTGGGATGGGGCCGCTCTGCGAAGGCACCTCGAGGTACGGCTGTCCACGCAGCTCACGGCCTCCCGGCAAGCCCGTGCCTGGCCAGTACTTGTTCCTGATCTCGTCGAGATAGCGCTTTGCCGTCTCGGGCTTCACCTCATCGAGCTGCGTGTGCTTACGCGAGACGATTTCGGTCGGTGGATTGTAGGAATCGAGGTATCGGCCGTCAGAGGTGCGCACCTCGTTCTCCGGGTAGCGATAGTGGTTGTCGTAGTTGAACTCCTGCCCCTCGGCGATTCTCCGCCTCCAGAACGGGAGATCCGGATCTGCCAGTCGCTTGTTCAGCCACTCGGGATTCGCATGTCCCCGGGGCCGAGGGTCGAGCCCGACCCCCGTGCTGGTGTCGCCTGACGACGAATGGCCCGGCGTGCCGTGCCCATCACCGCGTCCGCCGCCCGTGGGGCCGTGGTGCGCGGTCCCGCCGCCACCGGGATTGCTATCGGTGTGGGAACCGTCGAACTCGCGGTTATCGCGCGTGGTGCGACGGATGTGTTCCGATTGGGTCTCGGAACG
>DXAM01000070.1 GCA_019117025.1 Candidatus Microbacterium stercoravium
CGAGCAGGATCGCGGCGAGCGCCTCCATGAGGAACGGCTCGCCCATGCTTCCGGACGCGGAGTTCGTGCGCACCATGAGCAGCAGCCCCGCGAATGCGGCGAACACGCCGGAGGCCACGAACGCGAGCAGCTTCACGCGCTGCACATTGATGCCCGAAAGCTTCGCGACGGTCTCGGCATCGCCCACAGCGCGTGCGCGGTAGCCGAACACGAGCACCTTCTCGATGACGACCGCGATCACGAGCGCAAACAGCGCCCAGAGCGCGATCGTCGGCACGATGCCGAACAGCGTGCCGCCGAACAGCGCGGCGAGCTCGGGCGAGCGCAGCGCCTGCGGGCGTCCGCCCGTGACGATGAGGGCGAGCCCGGCGAAGACGAACATCGTGCCGAGGGTGACGATGAAGCTCGGCACCTTCAGATACACGTGGATGACGCCGTTGACGAGCCCGCAGAGCAGTCCCACGACGAATCCGAGCACGGCGCCCCAGGGGCCGAGCGCGGTCGTCAGCATCGCGGTGCTCACGCCCGTGAGCGTGACGATCGAGCCGATCGACAGATCGATGCTGCCGATGAGCACCACGTACGTGGCGCCGAGGGCGACGACCAGCAGCACGGCCATCTGCCGCACGAGGTTCTGGAAGTTGCCCGTCGTGAGGAACGTCGGCGTCGCGATCGCGAAGAACACGATCAGCACGAGCAGCGCGACGATCGGGGCGAGGAACACGAGCTGCGCGCGCAGCCGTGCGCCCCGCTCTCCCCGGCCGCGCTGCGTCGTGACGCGCTGGGTCGGTGTCGTGCCGGTCGACGTGCTCACGGCGTATCCTCCGGATCCCACGGGCGCTCGACCTTGTCGCCATCGACCCACGGGGTCTTCACGAACACCGCACGGAACACCTGGTCGGAGGTGTTGCGCAGGAAGTGCTCTTCGCCGGCCTCGGCGTGCAGCACCTCCCCCGCGCGCAGCGTGGCGCGATGCGTGCGGTCGATCCACACGTCGGCCTCGCCCTCGAGCGCGACGAACGACTCGGTGTGGTGCTCGTGCAGGTGGTTGGCGAACGCATCGCCGGGCCGCAGCACCACGGTGCCGAACGCGGCGGCGTCGGTCTTCGACAGGTAGGCCGGGCCCCAGTCGCCGAACCTCAGCTCGGCGTCGGCCGGTCGCAGCACATCGGCGGTCATGATGTCTCTCCCGAACCCGAGCGGAAGATCTCGTATGCGTCTTCGGGCGCGGCGTCGTCGTGCACGACCGCGCGCACAGCGCTCAGCATCGCCGCGGGGTTCGTGCTCTGGAAGATGTTGCGGCCCATGTCGACGCCCGCCGCTCCGGCGCGCACGGCACGGCTCGCCATCGTCAGTGCGTCGAGCTCGGGCAGCTTCTTGCCGCCGGCCATGATGACGGGCACGGGGCACCCGGCGACGACGTCTTCGAAGCCCTCCTCGCAGTAGTACGTCTTCACGATCTGCGCGCCGAGCTCGGCGATGATGCGGGTGGCGAGGCCGAGGTAGCGGGCGTCGCGCGTGAGCTCCTTGCCCACCGCCGTCACGCCCAGTACGGGGATCCCCGCGTCGTACCCCGCGTCGACGAGCGTGGTGAGGTTCTTCACGCTGCGCGACTCGTGCTCGCCGCCGACGAACACCTGCACGGCCACGGCATCGGCGCCGATGCGCACGGCGTCGTTCATCGCCATCGCGGTGTGCTCGTCCGAGAGATCCTTCAGGATCGACGGGCCGCCGGACGCCCGCAGCACGAGCCCCGCCCGCGTCGCCGGCGGGATCGACGTGCGCAGAGCGCCGCGGGTGCACATCAGCGCATCCGCCTGCTGCTCGAGCGGCGCGATGTTCAGGTCGATGCGCTCGAGGCCGCGCGTCGGCCCCTGGAAGTATCCGTGGTCGAACGCGAGCATCACGGTGCGCCCCGTGTCGGGGCTGATGATGCGGGCGAGGCGGTGCTGCATGCCCCAGTCGAGGTTCGATGCTCCGCGCACCGCGTGCGTGAACGTCGCGAGGGGGGTCTGAGGGGCGTACTGCTTCGCGTCGAGATTGCCTTCGAGGTCAGCCATGAGTCTGGTCTCCTTTATGACGGGTCAGCGGCTCGCGCCGACGGTGGTGGATGCGGGGCGCTCGGCCCCTGCCGCACGGGCAGCGCCCGGCGGGACGAACAGTGGGGCGACACCTGCGGAGACGATTCCGCGAGACGCGTCGTACGCGCGGTGCCACGTCGCGGCGCACGCGTCGTACTGCGCGCGCACGTCGGGATCCGCGGTGATCGTGCGGTCGGGCTCGCACATCGGCTCGAGGAACGCGCCGACGCCGGACGCGGCGAGGCGCGCGGCCCCGTACGAGGTCGCCTCGGGCGCCGGCGTGACCTGCACGTCGAGCCCGGTCACGCCCGCGATGATCTCGGGCCAGAGCCGTCCGGCGCTGGATCCGCCCGTGAACGTGACCTCACCGGTCGCCGTGGCGCCGCCCGCGGTGATCTCCGCAAGGATCCGCAGGTGGTCGCGTGCGACGTACGCCGCGGCCTCTTCGATCGCGCGCACGAACGCTCCGCGTCCGGTGCATCCCTGGTCGCTGATGTCGAAGCCCGTGAACGTGGGCGCGGTGTGGTGCCAGGCGTCGGCCTGCATCGTGTCGGCGAGCAGGGCCAGTACGCCGCCCGACCCCGGCCCGAGCTCGGCCGCCCAGCCCTCCATGATGTCGAACGCCGAGGTGCCCTCCTGCTCGGCGGTCGCCACGGCGTCCGGACAGAAGGCATCGCGGAACCAGCGCATCGCGAGCCCGCTGAGGAAGCCGATGCCCTCGACCATCCACGTGCCCTCGCCGACGTGGCAGAGGGTGCGCAGGCGGCGCTCGGGATCGATGATCAGGCGGTCGCTGACGCTCGTGGTCTGCCAGAAGGTGCCGCCGACGATCGTCGGGCGTCCCGCTCGGGCGTCGATGGCGTGCAGCGCGAGCTGCGTGTCGGCGCCGCCGGCGATCACCGGCGTGCCGACCGGCAGCCCGGTCGCGGCGGATGCCTCTGCGGTGACCGAACCGATGCGGGTGCCGCACTCGACGACGTCTGGCAGGATCCCCGCGTCGATGCCGACGCGCTCGGCGAGCTCGTGCGACCACGTGCGTGCCGACAGGTCGAACAGGGCCGAGCTCGATCCGCAGGTCGGCTCGGTCGTGAACCGGCCGGTCAGGCGCGTGGCGACCCAGTCGCTGAGCATGCCGAGGTGCCGCGCGCGCCGCAGCACGTCGGGCTGGTGGCGGGCGATCCATCGGATGCGTGCGGGCGCCGTGATCGAGACCCAGTCGCCCGCGATGCGGTAGATGTCGTCGGCCGTGCCGTCGGCGAGCAGCTCGTCGGCTTCGCGTCGGGCGCGACCGTCGGTGTTCGGGCAGGCCCAGAGCTCATCGCCCTCGGCGTCGTAGAGCACGAAGCCCTCGCGCATGCTGGAGGCTGCCACGCTCGCGACCGCGTACGCGTCGCCGAGCTCTTCGGTCACGTCGCGCACGGCGCCGGCCACGGCACTCCATCCTGCGGCAGTGTCGAACACCGTGCCGCCCGGGTGGCCGTCGACGGGCGCGTGCGACCACTCGCGGTGCGCGTGCGTGACCAGCGTGCCGTCGGCGTCGAACGCCAGCGCACGCGCGGATCCGGTGCCGGCGTCGATCGCGAGGTAGACGGGGGCCGTCATCGTTCCCACCTCAGATCGTCGCCCGCGAGGAACGCCGCCACCTCGGACGCGAGCATGTCGGCTCCCCTCCGCAGAGTCTCGAAGGTCGCCCCGGCGAGGTGCGGGGTGAGCACGAGGTTCGACTGGGCGACGAGATCGCGCCACGGCCCGTCGGGTTCGTTCACGTCGAGGGCGGCGCCGCCGAGGTGCCCCGACGTGAGCGCGGTGAGAAGCGCCTGTTCGTCGACGAGCGATTCGCGAGCCGTGTTGATGAACAGGCTTCCCGGCTTCATCGCATCGAACTGTTCAGCGCCCACCATGCCGCGGTTGTCATCGGTGGCCCGGGCGTGCACGCTCACGACGTCAGACGCCGCGAACAGCTCGTTCAGGTCGGCGACGATCTCGACCTCGGGCACGGTCGCGGCGTCGACGAACGGATCGTACGCGATCACGCGTGTGCCGAGCGCGCGGGCTCGAGCCGACACGAGCCGGGCGACGTTGCCGTACCCGATGAGGCCCAGGGTCGTCGTGGTCAGTTCGCGTCCGAACCAGCGCGCACCCTCGAACGTCGATTCGGCGAGCGCGCGCCCCGCACGAATGCGCTCGTCGACGTCGCGCAGCGATGCCGGCACGTTGCGCAGCAGCGAGATGAGGAACCCGATCGTGAGGTCAGCGACCGCGTCGGCGTTCTTGCCGGGCGTGGTCGTTACGCGCACGCCGCGGGCTTTCGCCGCGGCGATGTCGACGTTCACGGGGCCACCGCGTGCGCAGCCGACCAGGCGCAGATCCGGTGCGTCGTCGAGCACCTCGGCGGTGATCGGGGCGGCGTGCAGCGCGACCACCTCGTACCCCGCGGCGAGACGCGCGACCTCGGCCGGATCCCCCTCGAACTCGCGGATCGTCGAGACGTCGGTCGTCGCGGGCTGCGGATCGACCGTCGCGACGTCGACGTCGAGCCCGCGGGCCTCGAACGCGTCGCGGAAGGTCTCGGCGTTCATGTAGCTGTCGCCGATGATGAGGATCCGGCTGTTGGTCACGATTCTTGCTCCTTCGAGAGGTTCACGGTGTTCGACGAGGTGCGGCGCACACGCTGGGGGCGCGGCGGAGTCGTCGCTCGGGCGGGCGGGTAATGTCCGGCGGCGTCGGTGCCCGACATGCCGGCATGGTCGAATCCGGTGTCGACGCTGACGCGCAGGCGGTCGGTGCGCACCGAGGCGCGGGAGAAGTCGATGGGCACGCCGTCGCTGTCGTAGGCCACGGCCTCGACGACGACGATCGGATGACCGATCTCGACCTCGAGCAACGGGGCGAGCGTGCGGTCGGCGACAGCGGCCTCGATCGTGCGGTGCATGCGGGCGATGCGCACGCCGGCGATGCGCGTGACCGCGCTGTACAGGCTGGCGCGCGGCTCGCGCAGGTCGGGCACGAGGCCGGCGAAGCGACGCGGCATGTAGTTGACGACGTGCACGGCAGTGCGCGCACCGATCGCCCGCACGCGTTCGAGTACGAAGCCGAAGCCCTCGGGCTCTCCGCCCTCACCGCGCCCGACGACGGCGGCGGCCCACGAGGGCAGCGGTTCGATGCCCGAGCGCAGGATCGTCGAGGTGAGGGCGCTGCGCCCGTCTTCGCTGTACTCGCCGAGCAGGCTGGGCGCCGATGGCAGGGTCCATGCCGAGGGGCCCGGCAG
>DXAM01000071.1 GCA_019117025.1 Candidatus Microbacterium stercoravium
AACCTCATGCCCGCGACCGGAGAGCCGATCCTCGTCGGCCTCGTCGGCGGCGAGGTTGCGCGCACGATGGCCGACCTCAGCGACGACGAGGTGTTCACGCTCGCCGCGACCTCGCTCGCGCCGTTCACGGATCCCGCGCCCAGCGAGTAGGGCCTGGCCCGCAGGATTCGCGCCCTCGGTTGCGTCTTCCGAGGTCACCGTCATTCCGCACGCCCTTTTCCGAAAAGTCCGAAAAGGCTTGCGGAAGTTTCAGTTCATTCAATAGCGTGCAGGTGAGGCACAGGAATACTGGAGCGGCGATGACGCCGCGATCAAGTCGAACGGACGATGTCACATGCGCAAGAAAGCCTTGAGATCCTGCATCGCGGGAGGTGCGGCTGCATCCCTGGCGGCCGTCATGCTCGTGCAGGCGGGGAGTGCGGCCACGGCCGACACCGTTCCCGGATTCGAGTCGGACATCGGTGTCTACACCGACGGGCAGACCGACAGCGTCGATATCGGCGATCCGGTATTCACCGGCGTCGAAGCGGTCGAAGCCGCGCTCGACCACGGCGTTCCATATACCGCAGGAAACATGCACGAAAGCATTTTCGACGCGGATCTCGAGGCCGGCGGAACCGACTACTACCTCGACCGGATCCTCGGTGTCGCCGGGACGACGGGCAACAACGTTCTGCAGACCCGCGGTCGCACGCTGTACATGCGCGGCGGAACCGACGCGAACTTCTCCACGATGGGCTTCGCCGGAAACGCGCACGCCGGTGGCCCGAACAACCTCGGCGACCTCTACACGATCACGGTGCCCGATCACGAGGTCTCCGAGATCGGCGACGAGAGGTTCAACGCGCCCAGCCACGCGAAAGCGGGCTACAGCGTCGGCGACACGGGAGTCCACGCTGCGCTGACGAAGTTCATCACCGACGACAACGTCGCCGTCACGACCCTGAACCTCAACAACCCGGGCGACGCCGCCGTCACCTTCACGCTCGATGCGACGGCGCCCCTCGCGCGCACGCCGGGCGAAGACGACGACGAGCTCATGGGCACGCGCACCCTCACCAGCGGGTCGAACAACGGGCTGCGCGACACGGCGTGGTCGAGCGTGACGCTCGGCCTCAAGGCTGAGGGATTCACCCGCGTGGGCACGAGCCTGCAGCGCGAGGTCACCCTCGAGCCGGGCGAGAGCCAGGAGCTCTCCGTGGTCGGAGTGCTGCGCTCGGCCACCCACGACGGGGCGGAGGAGTCGTTCCGCGAGTACGCCGAGATGGCGCCGGCCGACGCGTTCCGCGAGGCGGTCACGGCGTTCAACCGCCAGTGGGCGCACGACGTGCCCTACATCGACGTGCCGGATCCCGCGATCGAGAAGGCGATCGTCTACCGCTGGTGGGGCGAGCGCTACAACACCCTCGACGCGAACGAGCCCGGCTACGTGTACCAGTACCCGACCACCATCGAGGGCATCCACCTCTACCAGAACTCGATCGTGCTGACGCAGCCGATGCACCTGCAGGACACGAAGTGGCTGCGCACGCCGTACCTTCCCTACGGACAGGTCATGAACGTCGGCGAGCTCTCCGGCTCGAGCGCCTTCCTCGACAGCCCCGGCCACACGAGCTGGAACAACCACTACTCGCAGTACCTCGGCACGGCGGGGCTCGAGGCGTACAACGTGCACGGCGGCGGCCCCGAGATCGCAGAGCGATTCGCGCACTACTTCGAGGGCGACGGAACCGGCCAGCTCGAGCACTACGACGGCGACGACACGAACCTCATCGCCTACGACACCAACTACATGCCGGGCAACGATGCCGATGCGATCGCGTTCGGCTACCCCCGCACGAACCAGTCGGAGCCGGGCGCGCGCACGATCGAGCGCCCCGAGTCGGCGTACGTGTGGGGCGCGTTCACTGCGGCGGCTGCGCTGTACGAGATCGCGGGTGCGGGCGAGGAGAAGGTCAGTGAGCTCACGACTCAGGCTGACGACATCCGCGACGCGATCCTCGACACCATGTGGAGCGACGAGATGCAGATGTTCCTCGCCGCGACCACGCACGGGGCCGAGGCGGCCGCGACCTCCGGCGATGCCGAGAACCCGCTCTCGGAGGACGAGCGTCACCTCATCCCGGCGAAGGAGTCGAACCTCTACAACATCTACTCCGAGAACCTCATCCCCGAAGACGACTGGGAGCAGTACGTCGACGGCTTCCGCTTCCTGCGGTACGGCGACAACTTCCCGATCTTCCCCTTCTACACGGCCGATCAGTACGATCGCGACAAGTTCGAGATCGGGGGATCGAACAACTTCTCCAACATCAACTTCACGGTGCAGTACCGCGCGATCCGCGCCGCGCTGCGCCACTACGACCCGGAGAACGAGTACATCACCGAGGAGTACGCCCAGAAGCTTCTCGACTGGATGGCGTGGAGCGTCTACCCCGAGGGCGACCTGCGTGCGCCGAACCAGGCCGAGTACTACTCGAACTGGGACCCGGAGACCCTCACGTACAACCGCAACAACCCGAACCACGTGATGCTCGGCAACATGAACTACATCTACGTCGAGGACATGGGCGGAATCCAGCCCCGTTCCGACGAGCTGGTGGAGCTGTCGCCGATCGACCTCGGTTACGACCACTTCATGGTCAACAACCTGCGGTACCACGGATCCGACCTCACGATCGTGTGGGACGCGGACGGATCGCACTACGGGCTCGGCCAGGGGTACAGCCTCTTCATCGACGGCGAGCGCGCGGCCGCGGCCGACGAGCTCGGCCGGTTCGTGTACGACCCGACGACGAACGAGATCGTCGAGTCCGACGAGGGACTGTCGGTGGAGGCCGTCGCTGCGGACAGCCTCGACTTCGCGACCGCCGTGGAAACGGGCATCGACGACGCGCGCGTCGTCGATTACCTCCGAACCGCCGGGATCGACCTCGAGGAGGACGCGGACAACCTCGCGCTGACCGCCGAGCTGTCGTCATCCGAGATGCAGGAGGGCGCGCGGCCGACCCCGTGGGCCGAGTTCCACACGCCCGGCTGGTCGGAGACCAGCATGAACTACACGCCGGGAGCGATCGACACGACGGAGCGACCCGTCAGCCTCGACGCGCTCACCGACGGCGTCACGATCAACGAACCCTACTGGGGCAACTACGGAGCCGACGGCGACGAGGGATGGATCGAGCTCGACTTCGGCGAGCCGGTCGACGTCGACAACGTCAAGATGTTCTTCGTCAGCGACCGCCAGGAGGGCGGCTACAGCCAGCCGTCGCACTACTCGATCCACGTGCCGGACGGCGACGGATGGGCCACCATCCCCGACCAGTACAAGGCGCCCAAGATTCCGACGGCGAAGTTCAACGAGGCGCTCTTCGAGACGGTCACGACCGACCGCATTCGGGTCGCGTTCACGAACCAGAAGGACCGTTCGACCGCGATCTCCGAGATCCAGGTGTTCGATTCCGGTCGTGACGTTCCGGAGGTCGTCAACGACCCGCCCGTGGTCACCGCCGCCGTCGACGAGGCGCGTCAGGGGAACCTGTCGGCCGGCATCGTCGCCACCGTCGTCGATGACGGGCTGCCCGAGGGCGGCGAGCTCACGCACGGCTGGGAGGTCGTGTCGGCTCCGGACGGGGCGGACGCGATCATCGGCGATGCCGGGGCGCTGTCGACGACCGTGACGGGAACCGTCGAGGGAAGCTACGTACTGCGGTTCTGGGCGGAGGACGGCGAGCTGCGCAGCGAGCGCGACGTCGAGGTCGCCCTGTCGGAGTCCGAGGCGACCGCCGAGTTCGGCTCGTCCGCCGCGATCCGCTCCTCGGGGGCCGCGTCGTGGGAGGACGAGAGCAGGGTCAACCACGAGAGCGATCCCGAGAGCTCGAACCCGGGTGCGGGCGAGGGCTGGGGCACCTGGGGACAGCCGAACTCCGGTGCGTCACCCGAGCAGGCGGCCTGGCTCGAATACAGCTGGGACGCACCCGTGACGCTCACCTCGAGCGACATCTACTGGTACGACGACACGGGCGGCACGCGCATGCCCGCGGCCGACGGGTACGAGATCCAGTACTCGTCGGACGGCGAGACCTGGGAATCGGTCACGCTCACGGGCGATGCGTCGTACGCCGACGCGCTCGAGCGCGACACGTACAACCGGCTCGAGTTCGAGCCGTTCGATGCGAGCCGCGTGCGGATCCTGATCACCGGCCTCCAGGGCGACGCGGGCGGCACCGGCGTGCTGCGATGGCGCGTCTACGGCGACACCGTGGAGGATGTCGCGTCTCCCGTCATCATCCGCACCGAGACGGGCGTCGTGCCCGAACTGCCCGAGACGCTCGACGTGACGTTCGCCGAGGGCGCGCGCGGTGAGATCGCGATCGACTGGCAGGAGATCACCGACGACATGGTCGCCGAGACGAACGTCGATCCGTTCGTGGTCTACGGCACGAACGCGGCGTACGGCGTTCTGGCGGAAGCGCGGATATACGTGCGGCCCGAGATGAGCGAGGGCGGGATCTCGATCCAGGGCGCCGAGCAGTTCGAGCGCACGGTGATCGTCGGAGAGCAGCCGCACCTGCCCACGCGCGTCGAGGTGTCGTACAACGACGGCTCCCGAGACAACCAGGCGATCGGCGTGGAGTGGGACCTGGACGAAGCCGTGCTGCAGGAGGCCGGGACATACGAGATCCACGGCGACCTCGTGCTGCCCTGGTACGTCTCCACCGCGGGAACCACGGCGACCACCCTCACGCTGACGGTGGTCGAGGACGGCGAGGAACCCGACCCGACGCCGACGCTGGACGTCGCGATCAGCACGGATCTGCGCTGCGTCGCAGGCCGCGCCGGACTCGGCGTTCGCGTGACGAACGAGAACGACGTGCCGATCGATGCTGCGGTCGCCACGCCGCTGGGCGACCACGAGTTCGCGGGCATCGAGCCCGAGGCCAACGGATTCCACGCCTTCATGACCCGCGGCGGCGCGCTGGAGGAGGGGGCGGCCACGGTGACCGTCACCGCCGAGAGCGACGGAGAGACCCTCACCGAGGAGTTCGACGTCGAGTACGGAGCGGAATCATGCGAGTGACCGACATGTCGGCCCCGGCGTGCAGGAGAGTGCGCGCCGGGCGGGCCGTCGCCGCCGCATCCGCCATCGCGTGCGTTCTCGCCCTCGCGCCCGCCCTGCCGGCGGCCGCGGACGCCCCGGAGCCCGATCGCACGTTCGAGTCGTCCGGAAACCCGATCATCGATGACGGCAGCCTGTACACGGCCGATGCCGCTCCGCTCGTCGTCGACGACACGCTCTACATCTACGCCGGCCACGACGAGGCCGGCCCGGACGTGGGCGGCTTCAACATGCACGACTATGCCGTTCTCTCGACGAGCGACCCGGAGCTCGGATCGTGGGAGCTGTACGCCGAGAACCTCGTGCCGGAAGCCGTCTTCGACTGGGCGACGGGCAACGCCGCGTATGCGGGGCACACCGTCGAGGGCACCGACGGGCGCTACTACTGGTACGCCCCGGTCGAGTGGGACAACGCCGACGTGCCGAACCCGATGGCGATCGGCGTCGCGGTATCGGACAGCCCCGTCGGGCCGTGGGAGGACGCGATCGGCGAGCCCCTGCTCACCTGGTTCGATGTCTTCGGCGAGGCGACGACGGGGCAGGAGGTCATCGATCCGCACGTCTTCACCGACGTCGATGGCCGCGTCTATCTGTATTGGGGATCGTGGAACGTGGCGCGGGCGGTCGAGCTCGACCCGAACATGATCGAGGTGACCGGCGAGATCCGCGAGCTCGACGGGCTCGACTCGTTCTACGAGGCGCCGTGGGTCTTCGAGCGCGACGGCACCTACTACATGGCGTATGACTGGAAGCAGGCCGGCAGCGACTGCACGCCCTCGAACTATCAGGCGTGCATCGGGTACGCGACGGCGGACGATCCGCTCGGCCCGTGGGAGTACCAGGGCCTGATCCTGGAGGGCACCTCGGCCACGACCGTGCACCCCTCGATCATCGAGTACGGCGACGCCTGGTACATGACCTATCACACGAAGGATGCGCAGGACGGCGGGCATTTCCGCCGGTCGGTCGCGATCGACGAAGTGCAGTGGGACGGCGACCGCATCCTCCCCGTGGAGCAGACATGGGCCGACGATCCCGCATTCCGCCTGACCGACAACGTCGCGCTCGAGGCCGAGGCAACCGCGTCGTATACGGAGCAGCCGCCGATGCGCCTCGGCGCGGTGAACGACGGATTCCATGCCGAGACGGCGCTGCTGCCGCCCGATCAGTGGGGGAACTACCGCGGCACGGACAATACTGTCGCCTCCGACTGGCTCATGTACCAGTGGGAGACGCCGGTGCGCGTGGACAGCGCGGGCATCGAGTTCCATCGCGATGCGAACTGGATCCGTTCGCCCGAATCGTGGGTGCTGGAGTACGTCGACGCCGACGGCGAGTGGCGCCCCGTGACCGGCGCGGACTACCCGACCGCGACGGATGAGTGGAACGAGGTCAGCTTCGATCCCGTCACGACATCCGCGCTCCGCGCCACCTTCTTCGGACAGGAGAACGGCGCTTACGTGCATTCCGTCGCCGTCTCCGAATGGGAGGTGTACGCCGTGGCGGCGGACGAGCTGCCCCGCGCCGAGGCGTGGACGGAGATCGGTGAGCAGCCGGAGCTGCCGGAAGCCGTTCGGGTGCCCTTCGAAGGCGGCGACGCTCTCTGGGCGCCCGTGCGCTGGCACGACATCGACGAGGCCGACCTGGCCGAGCCGGGCACGATCACGGTCGCCGGCCGCGTGCTCGGGCAGCAGGCGCAGGAGATCCTGGCCGCGGTGCACGTGGGGGATCCTGCTCCTCGGGCGCCCGAGGACGTCGTGCCGCCCACCGTGTCGATCGCCGCCGCCGTGCCGGAGCGCGAGGGCTGGTTCTCGTCGGACGTGCCGGTGCGGGTGACCGCGCAGGACGAGACGGACTATCGCCTTACGATCGAGACCCGCATCGACGACGGCGAGTGGACCGCCGTCGAGGACGCGCGCTACGCCGATCTCGTCGTCGCGGATGCCGAATCGAGCGTCGTGGCCGCACGGGCGATCGACGCGGCCGGCAATGTCTCGGACGAGGCGGTGCGCACGATCCGCATCGATGCGACGCCGCCCGA
>DXAM01000072.1 GCA_019117025.1 Candidatus Microbacterium stercoravium
GGCGGCTGCGCCTCGAGCGCCGGGCGCGCATCGATGCCGAACAGCGTCTCGACGGCGGCGAAGACGTCTTCCGCGTCGCCGCTCGCGGCGGCATCCTTCGCGAGCACGGTCGGCGTATGCAGCAGCATGCCGGTGAAGTGGCGCAGGGCCTCGGCGACCTCGTCGGATCCGCCGCGCTGCAGCTCGCGCTCGAGCACGCCGAACACGTGCTTGCGCAGCGCCACGATGGCCGGCTGTGCCGAGATCTGGCGCCCCTCGCCCGCGAACTTCGCCGCCGCATCGCGCACGATCTCGCGCGCAGCGTCGGTGGCCTGCAGCTCTTCGAGCGGAGCGTGGAGGCGGATCGTCTCGAGGTCGAGCAGCGTGACGCCCGCGACATCGGCGACATCGGGGTCGACGTTGCGCGGCAGGCCGAGGTCGATGACGAGCGCGGATCCGTCGAAGCCGCCTTCCGCGAGGACCGACGCATCGAGCACGGGCTGCTCGCGCGAGGTGCACGTGATGACGAGGTCGGCAGCCGCGGCCGCGCCGGGGAACTCGCCGGCGGAGACGAACGGCAGTCCATGCTTGGCCGCGAACTGCTGCCGCCCGCTCGGCGAGTGCACCGAGACGGCCTCGGCGCCGCGGTCGCGCAGGGCGGCGAGCGTCGCGGCGGCGTAGGATCCGGTGCCGACCAGCAGCACGTCGAGCGTCGACCAGTCGACGATGCGGCTGTCGGCGAGCTCGAGCGCGAGGCGCACGAGCGAGCGGCCGGCGCGGCCCAGGGCGGTCGAGTTCTTGACCGATTTCTGCGTCTCGGTGGCGCGCTGGAACAGTCGCTCCAGCTCGCTCGTGGTCGTCTTCTGCGCCCGCGCCTCGTCGAGGGCCCGGCGCACCTGACCGCCGATCTCGCCCTCGCCGACGACGACCGACTCGAGGCCCGAGGCGACGGCGAACAGGTGCTCGGCGACCTTCGCGCCCTCGCGCACGTCGTGCACGTTCTCGAACTCACCAGCGGTCACGCCCGTGGCCCGGGTGATCGCCTCGCGTGCGGCCATGATTCCGGCCGCGGGCGTCGAGGCATCGACATAGGCCTCGAAGCGGTTGCACGTCGAGACGACGACGGCCCCGGACACCTCCGGATGAGCGGCGATCTCGGGCCCGATGGGAGTGGTGTGCCCGCTCAGTCGTTCGAGCACCTCGAACGGAGCGGACTGATGACTCGCGGACACACACAGCAGCACAGTTCGTCATTCTACAGCCCGTCGAAGACAGATCTGAATGATTCCAGAGAAGATAGGGTAGCCTTACTCGCCGTTCGCGGACGATAGATTGGGCGCATGGCCACTGAGCGAGCGACGATCCCACCCGCGATCCGGATCCTTCTCGTGCTCGCGGCAGGCGTCATCACTCTCGTCGGGCTCTGGTTGGCGCGCGGCCTCGTCGGTCCGCTCGCGATCGCCGCGGTGATCGTGATCATCTGCTATCCGCTCGGGCCCGCCATCGCGCGCGCCGGCGCCCCGCGGTGGGTCGGATCCACGGGCGTGATCCTGCTCGCGTACGTCGTGCTCGCCGTGCTCGCCCTGCTGCTCACCTTCGCGATCACCGAGTTCGTGCGGCTCGTCACCGATCTCATGCCCCAGCTGACGCGCATCACGCAGGACGTCTACGCCTGGCTCGGCGACCTCGGCGTCGACGGAGTGATCGGCAGCCAGATCTCGGCGGTGTTCAGCACGTCGCGGATCGTCTCGTTCATCACTTCGCTCTCGAGCGGCGTCATGGGCGTCGCGATGGCGATGTTCTTCATCCTCGCCTACGTGATCTTCATGAGCATCGATGCGGCGCGCTATTCGCGGGCCGAGCAGATCTTCGGCGAGCAGATCCGCCCCGTGATCGACCGCATGCGCAGCTACTGCGCGAGCGTGCGCCGCTACTTCGTCGTCAACGCGACGTTCGGTGTGCTCGTCGCGGTCGTCGACACGGTGGCGCTGTACATCCTCGACGTGCCTGCTCCGCTGGTGTGGGGCGTGCTCTCGTTCGTGACCAACTTCGTGCCGAACATCGGGTTCGTGCTGGGGCTCGTGCCGCCCGCCGTGATCGCGCTCGTCACGAACGACTGGGTGACGGCGGTCATCGTCGTGATCGTCTACATCGTCGCGAACGTGACCCTGCAGGTGCTCGTGCAGCCGAAGTTCATCAGCGACGCGGTCGGCATCACGCTCACGCTGAGCTTCTTCTCGGTCGTGTTCTGGACGTTCGTGATCGGCCCGCTCGGGGCCATCCTGGCGGTTCCGCTGACGCTGCTCGTGCGGGCGCTGCTGCTCGAAGGCGATCCGTCGAGCACGTGGCTGCGATGGCTCTCCGGTGATGACGATGCGGTCAGGAAGAAGCGCGCGCACTGATGGGATGATGGAGCCATGGCCCACGATGCTCCGCTGCTGTCCGCCCTCGCGGGTGAGCGCCCCGCGACTCCTCCGGTCTGGTTCATGCGTCAGGCCGGCCGCTCCCTGCCCGAGTACCGCGAGCTGCGCGTCGGCACGCGCATGCTCGACGCGTGCCTGACGCCCGACGTCGCGGCCGAGATCACGCTGCAGCCCGTGCGGCGCCACGACGTCGATGCGGCGATCTTCTTCAGCGACATCGTGGTTCCGCTGAAGATCGCGGGGATCGACGTCGAGATCGTGCCGGGACGGGGCCCCGTCTTCGCGGATCCGGTGCGCACCGCCGATGACGTGCGCCGCGTCACCAGCGTGCCCGCCGACGAGATCGCGCAGAGTGCGGATCCGATCCGCGAGGCGATCCGCATCACGACCGAGGAGCTGTACGGCCGCGGAACGCCCCTCATCGGCTTCGCCGGAGCGCCGTTCACTCTCGCGGCGTACATGGTCGAGGGCGGCCCCTCGAAGGAGCACATGCGCGCCCGCGCCATGATGCATGCCGACCCGCAGTCGTGGCATCGTCTGGCCGGGTGGCTGTCCGAGGTGGCGTCGGCCTTCCTCGCGGTGCAGACCGAGTCAGGCGCCGCGGCGGTGCAGTTGTTCGACTCGTGGGCCGGATCCCTGTCGAAACAGGACTACCGCACCTTCGTCGCGCCGCACTCGAAGCGTGCGCTCGACGCCGTCTCCGGGGTGCCCAAGATCCACTTCGGCGTGGGTACGGGCCCGTTCCTCGGCGACATGCGGCTCGGCGGATCCGCCGATGCCGTGGGCGTCGACTGGCGCATGCCGCTCGACGAGGCCGCCGCGATCGTCGGTCCTGACATCACGCTGCAGGGCAACATCGACCCGGCCATGCTGCAGGCGCCGTGGGAGGTGCTCGAGGAGCATGTGCGCGAGGTCGTGCTGGCGGGCCGCGCCGCCCGCGCGCACATCGTGAACCTCGGTCACGGCGTGCCGCCCGAGACCGACCCCGACGTGCTCACGCGCATCGTGCAGCTGGTGCACAGCCTGTGACGGTCGAAGACCTCGCGGAGCTGCACGAGCGGGCGACCGAGCTGCACGTGGTCGTCGTGGGCGGCGGGGCGGCGGGGCTCGTCGCCGCGCGAGAGGCCGCGAAGGTCGGCATGCGCGTCACGGTCGTCGAATCGGCGGATCAGGTCGGCGGCGCGATCCGCACGGGCGAGGTCGCGGGCCTCACCCTCGACCTCGGCGCCGAGAGCTTCGCGACGCGCGGCGGCCATGTCGCCTCGCTCATCCGCGAGCTCGGGCTCGACGACGACATCGTCGCGCCGAACAGCGCCGGCGCGTGGGTCGCGGGCGTTCCGAGCGTGGGCGCGGCGCCGCTGCCGAAGGGCGGCGTGCTCGGGATCCCCGCGAGCCCGTTCGATGAGGACGTGCGGCGCGTGATCGGCTGGCGCGGCGCGTGGCGCGCCTACGTCGACCGCGTGCGTCCGCCGATGACGATCGGCCACGCCGACTCGCTCGGCGTGCTCGTGCGCTCGCGCATGGGGGCGCGCGTGCTCGATCGCCTCGTCGCGCCCGTCACCTCCGGTGTCTATTCGGCGGCGCCCGATGACATCGATCCCGACGTCGCGGCCCCGGGGCTCAACACCGCTCTGACCCGCACCGGGTCGCTCAGCGGCGCCGTCGCCGAGCTGGCCGAGAAGCGCGCCACGGCGCCCGGCGGTGCCGTGAAGGGCCTGCGCGGCGGCATGGGATCCCTGGTGCGCGCGCTCGCCGCCGACATCGAGACCCGCGGCGGCGAGCTGCTGCTCGGCACGACGGTCGCCGCGATCGAGCGCGCCCCCGACGACGCCGATCACGCATGGCGCGTGGTGCTCGACGCCGCGGCGGACGACGGCGAGTCCGCTGCGCTCGACGCGCACGCCGTCATCGTCGCCACGGAGGAGCGCCCGGCGCGCGCCCTGCTGGCGCCCGTGGTCGGATCCGAGCTCGAGGCCGAACCGCCCGTCGCCGGCCCGGTCGTCTCGATCGCCACGCTCGTCGTCGACGCCCCCGAGCTCGACGCGGCCCCTCGCGGCACGGGCGTGCTGACGGTCCCCGGATCCCACCGCGCGAAGGCGCTCACGCACGCGAGCGCGAAATGGGCCTGGGTCGCCGAGGCCGCGGGCGCCGGCACGCACGTCGTGCGCGTGTCGTTCGGATCCGTCGACGCACCTCCCGCGACGGACGCGCTCGGCTCCGACGACCAGATCGCCCTCGCGCTCGAAGAGGCGTCGGCTCTGCTCGGCGTGTCGCTCGATGCCGCACATGTGCGCGGCGCACGGGTGGAGCGCTTCCAGCAGTCACAGCCCGCGGCCACGAAGGGGCACCGGCAGCAGACCGCCGCCGCACGGTCCGCCATCCGCTCGGTGGCAGAGATCGGAGCGGTCGGCGCATGGCTCTCAGGCACCGGTCTGGCACAGGTCGTTCCCGACGCGATCGACGAGGCCGACAGGCTCAGGCGCGCCCTTCTGTTCGCACAGCAGTGAAACCGGCCGTGCCCGCGGCGGCCGGGAACTGTAACGTAGGAGACGATTTCTTGTGACGAAGGGGGTTCCCATGCGTGGAAAGATCGGGCTGGTTGTCGGCTTGGGCGTCGGATACGTGCTCGGCACGCGCGCCGGGCGCGCGCGGTACGAGCAGATCAAGAAGCAGGCCGAGAAGGTCTGGGAGCTCCCACCTGTGCAGAAGCAGGTCGCAAAGGTCACGGAGTGCGCGAAGAAGCTGCCGAAGATCGCGGTCGACGGCGTCGTGAAGGTCATCAGGGCCGCAGACTCGACGAGCGACTCCCGCACGGCATCGACGGGCAGCGGGGCAGCGGCGTCGTCAGACGCCGAGACGGCGAAGGCGGCAGGCTGATGGCACGCGATACGAAGGCATCGCCGCTGCGTGATCGCGCCGACGACGGCCTGTTCACGCTGATCGGCGACATCCCCGATCTCGTCAAGAACCTCATCCGTGCCGAGTTCGATGCGCTCAAGGCGTACGCGGGCAAGGTCGTCAAGCACAGCAGCCTGGCCGCGATCCTCGTGTTCGCCGCCCTGTTCTTCCTGTTCTGGGCGACGCCGGCGTTCCTGGCGTTCCTCATCATCCTGCTCGACCTCTGGCTGCCGCTGTGGTCGGCGGCGCTGATCGTGTTCGGCTTCGGCTTCGTCATGATCGCCATACTGGGCGCGTGGGCCTACTTCGTGCACGTGCGCGCGATCCGCAAGCTCGAGACCCCAGGAGCCGCGGCGAAGGCCGATGCGGCGATCGTGAAGGAGTTCGCGGATGAGTTCTGAGCACCGGTCGACGGTCGTGCCGAGCGGCATCAAGGATCCGGTTCAGCTCGCCCGCGCTGAGCTGTCCGCGGCGCTCGCCGCGATCGAGATCAAGGCGAACTACCCGAAGCGCATTCGGCGCGGCCTCGACCGCGCGACCACGAAGGCGAAGAAGGTCGCGGCGGCGAAGCCCGTCGTCGCGCTCACGGGGCTCATCGTCGGCGCATCCGCCGTCGGCACCGCCGTGTGGGGCCTCGCCCGTCTCGCCTCGCGCTGACGTCCCGGGCGCTGTCCGGAACGCCCGATTGGCCCTCTCGCGTTCGCCGGAGGATGATGGGGACATGTCAGATCTCTCTGCTCCCTCCGGTGACGACTTCAGCCTGTGGACCGTGTGGCGCCGCGACCCCCAGCGCCCCGTGACGACCGACGACACGGCCGCACTCGCAGCCGTCGTCGATGAGCTCGCGGCCTCGGGCGTCACCATCCGCGGCTTCTACGACGTCAGCGCGATGCGCGCCGACGCCGACCTCATGATCTGGCTGCACGGCCCGGTCGCGGAAGACCTGCAGGCCGCCACGCGCCGCCTGCGCCGCACCGAGCTGCTGGCCCCGCTCGTCATGAGCTGGAGCGGAATGGCCGTGCACCGCGACAGCGAGTTCAACAAGGCCCACATCCCGGGCTACCTGCGCGGTGAGCACGCCCGCGACTGGCTCGTCGTCTACCCCTTCGTGCGCAGCTATGACTGGTACCTGCTGCCCGACGACGAGCGCCGCAAGATGCTCGCCGACCACGGTCGCAAGGGCGCCGCCTTCAAGAGCGTGGTCGCCAATACGATGCCGGCCTTCGCGCTCGGCGATTACGAGTGGATGCTCCCGATGGAGTCCGACTCGCTCACCGATCTCGTCGACATGATGCGCGACCTCCGTTACACCGACGCGCGCCTGCACGTGCGCGACGAGCTGCCGTTCCACACGGGACGCCGCATCGCGGTGGACGAGGTCGCCGAGGTCATCAGGTAACCGCCGTGGACATCTCGCAGCCGATCCGCCTGGGCACGCGCCGCAGCCGTCTCGCCGTCGCACAGTCGGGCATGGTCGCGCGCGAGCTCGAACGCGTCTCCGGGCACGCCGTCGAACTCGTGCAGATCACGTCGGAGGGAGACACGAACCGGGCATCGCTCGCGTCGCTCGGCGGGGCGGGTGTGTTCGCGACCCGCCTGCGAGAGGGCCTCCTCGCCGACCAGTGCGATGTGCTGGTGCACTCGCTGAAGGACCTGCCGGTCGAGCAGCCCCCGGGGCTGATCATCGCGGCGACGCCGCCGCGCGCCGACGCCCGCGATGTCGTGATCACGCGCGACGGAACCGTGCTCGACGACCTGCCCGCGGGCTCGCGCGTGGGCACCGGATCCCCGCGCCGCATGGCGCAGGTGCGCCGGGCGAACCCCGGGATCGACGTGCGCGACCTGCGCGGCAACATCGATTCGCGCATGCAGCGCGTGCGCGACGACGAGCTCGATGCGGTCGTGCTCGCCGCGGCCGGCCTCACGCGGGTCGACGCCGACGGCGGGGAGATCCCCACGGTGGCGGGGCTCATGGTCGAGCCGCGCGCGCTCGCCTCGTGGCCGACCGCCGCGGGCCAGGCGGCGCTCGCCGTGGAGACGCCCGCATCGGCGGATCCGCAGCTGCTCGCCTGGCTCGGCGAGCTCGACGCGCCGCTGACCCGCTTCGCCGTCACGCTCGAGCGCGCCGTGCTCGGCGGGATCGAGGCCGGATGCCACGCGCCCGTCGGCGCGCACGCCGAGACGAGCGACGGATCCGTGCACGTGCGCATCGCCGTGTACAGCGACGAACCTCACGATGACGTCACGCTTGACCACTCGGAGCGCATCGATGGCTTCGAATCCCTGATTGAAGGGTATATTCAGGCACGTGGCAGCGGTGCAGCTGCCGACAGCTCGGGCCTCATGGTCCGCGCACGTGAGATCGGTTCAGACCTCGCGCGTCGGCTGCTGGAAAACGGGGCAGCCGACATCGTGACGAGAGAGGCATCCCCAACCTCATGATGAAGGAAGCCAGTAAAGACAGGCCCCTGGTCGGGTGGCGCGTGCTCGTGCCGCGCGGCGGCCCCTGGGGCGACGACGTCGCAGGAAGCCTGCGCGACAAGGGTGCGGTGCCGGTGATCTCGCCCCTGATCAACTTCGCACCGGCCGAAGACACCGCCGAGCTCGAGACCGCCCTGGCCGAGCTCGCGAGCGGCGTCTACACGTGGCTCACGGTCACCAGCGCGACGACCGTCGATGTGCTCTTCGCCTACGGCGCCAAGATCCCCGCATCGACGAAGATCGCTGCCGTCGGCGAGACGACGGCAGCAGCGCTCAAGGCGGTCGGATACCCAGTCGACCTCGTGCCCGAGAAGGACAACTCGGCCGCCGGCATGGCCAAGGAGATGATCGCGCTCGAGCCCGAGCCGCGCCGGGTTCTCTGCCTGCGCAGCGAGATCGCGAAGCCCGTGCTGTCGGTCATGCTCGACAAGGCCGGTCACGACGTGACCGCGGTCGTGGCCTACCGCACGGTGGGCGTGCCCGCGACCGAGCGCGTCATGCGCGATGTCGGGAACGGGCGCATCAACGCGATCCTCGTCACCAGCGGATCCGTGGCGGAACAGGTGCGCGAGCAGTTCCCCGAGATCCCGGATCAGACCGTGATCGCGGCGATCGGCCCCCGCACCGCGCGCGACGCGGCGAAGGTCGACCTGCCGATCCACGTCATCGCACCCGATCGCACGGTCGACTCGCTCATCGGCATGCTCGCCGACATCCCGGTGCCGCCTCCGACGCGCGAGGCCCTCGAGATCGCCGAGACCGGACAGGTCGACGTGAACGCGCAGCGGAACAGCCTGTGACCTCCTTCCCGCAGCGACGCCCGCGCCGGCTGCGGTCGACGCCGGCCGTGCGCCGGCTGATGGCCGAGACCCGGGTGGTGCCCTCGCAGCTCGTGCTGCCGATGTTCGTGCGCGAGGGGCTCTCCGAGCCGCAGCCGATCTCGGCGATGCCCGGTCAGAGCCAGCACACGCTCGACTCGCTGCGCCGCGCCGCGGCCGACGCCGCAGCCGCCGGTGTCGGCGGGGTCATGCTGTTCGGCGTGCCGGCGGTGCGCGACGCCGTGGGAAGCGGCGCCGACGACCCCGACGGGATCCTCAACGTGGCGGCGACGGCCGTCGCCGAGGAGGTCGGCGACGCCCTCGTCGTGCAGACCGACCTGTGCCTCGATGAGTTCACCGATCACGGCCACTGCGGCGTGCTGACGCCTGCGGGCGCCGTCGACAACGACGCCACGCTCGAGCGCTATGCCGCGATGGCGCTCGCGCAGGCGCGCGCGGGCAGCCAGCTGCTGGGCCTCAGCGGCATGATGGACGGCCAGGTCGCCGCAGTGCGCGATGCGCTCGAGGCCGAGGGGTTCATCGACACGATCATCATGGCGTACTCCGCGAAGTACGCCGGCGCGTTCTACGGCCCCTTCCGCGAGGCCGTCGACTCGCAGCTGACGGGCGACCGCCGCACGTACCAGATGGATCCGCCCAACGCTCGCGAGGGCGTGCGCGAGGCGATCATCGACGTCGAAGAGGGCGCCGACATCGTCATGGTCAAGCCGGGCCTGCCGTACCTCGACGTGCTCGCCGACGTGCGCGCGTCGGTCGACGTTCCGGTATGGGCGTATCAGGTCTCGGGCGAGTACTCGATGGTCGAGGCGGCCGCCGAGAAGGGCTGGATCGACCGCCGCGCGACGATCCTCGACTCGCTCACGGCGTTCGGCCGCGCGGGTGCCGACGCGATCCTCACATACTGGGCGACAGAAGCGGCCGGCTGGATCCGCGAAGGGCTGTAGGGCGCGTTTCGGCGAGGCACAGGGATCCGCGAGAGACTGGGGCCATGGATCGTAACGACGCCCTCTTCGCTCGCGCCCAGCAGGTCATCCCCGGCGGCGTGAACTCGCCCGTTCGCGCCTACGGATCCGTCGGCGGCACGCCGCGATTCCTCTCCTCCGCCGCGGGCGCGTACGTGACCGACGCGGAGGGCCGCGACTACGTCGACCTCGTCGCGACGTGGGGTCCGGCGCTTCTCGGCCACGCGCATCCGGAGGTCGTCGAGGCGGTCACGCGCGCGGCGTCGCGCGGGCTGTCGTTCGGTGCGCCGACCGAGGGCGAGGTCGAGCTGGCCTCGCTGATCGCATCGCGCGTGCGGGCCGGCGGGCTCGCGCCCGTCGACGAGGTGCGGCTCGTGTCGACCGGCACCGAGGCGACGATGACGGCGATCCGTCTCGCCCGCGGCGTGACCGGGCGCGATCTGCTCGTGAAGTTCGACGGCAACTACCACGGCCACTCCGACGGGCTGCTGGCGGCCGCCGGATCCGGCGTGGCGACGCTCGCCCTGCCCGGCACCGCGGGCGTGCCCGCATCGGTCGCGGAGACGACCCTCGTGGTGCCGTACGGCGACCTCGACGCGGTGCGCGAGGTCTTCGCGGCCCGCGGCGACGACATCGCCGCGATCATCGTGGAGGCCGCGCCCGCGAACATGGGCGTCATCGAGCCGCCGGCGGGCTTCAACAGCGCGCTCGCCGACATCGCGCATGACGCCGGTGCCCTGCTGATCGTCGACGAGGTGCTCACCGGATTCCGCGTGCACCCCGCGGGAGAATGGGGCCGTCAGGTCGAGGCCGGATACGGATACACCCCCGACATCCTCACCTTCGGCAAGGTCGTGGGCGGCGGCATGCCCCTCGCGGCGCTGGGCGGCAGCCGAGAGGTGATGGAGCAGCTCGCTCCCACGGGTCCGGTGTACCAGGCCGGCACGCTCTCGGGGAACCCGCTCTCGGTGGCCGCCGGCCTCACGACCCTCGAGCTCGCGACGCCCGAAGTGTATGCGCACCTCGATCGGGCGGCCGACCGGGTGATCGAGGGCCTCACATCGGCGCTGTCGGCGGAGGGCGTGGCGCACTCGATCTCGCGCGTGGGGTCGCTGTTCGGCCTCGCCTTCCTGGCCGACAAGCCGGGTGATTACGCGCAGGCGAAGACGCAGGACGCGCACCGCTTCACCCCCTTCTTCCACACCATGCTCGAGCAGGGCGTGAACCTGCCGCCGAGCGTCTTCGAGGCGTGGTTCGTCACGGCCGCGCACGACGATGAGGCGCTCTCCCGGATCACCGACGCCCTCCCGGCCGCGGCCCGCGCCGCGGCTTCGGCCTGACGCGCGCCGAGCCGCGACTGCGGAGATGAGCCGTAACTGCGGATCCTTTTGTCGGGTGGCTCCGCGGGAGGGGCTCATCTCCGCGCGAACGGATCAGCGCACCGCGGCGCCCTCGAGGTCGAGCAGGAACCTCTTCACCTCTTCGTTGCCGGCGAAGCCGCCGAGAGCCCCGCTGGCGAGGATCACGCGGTGCACCGGTACGACGAGGGTCAGCGGTGTGAACCGGCAGGCGGTGCCGACGGCGCGGTGCGCGCGCGGGCGCCCCGCCATCTCGGCGACCTCTCCGTAGCTCGCGGTCTCGCCGTAGGGGATCTCGGTCACGCACTGCAGCGCGTCACGCGCGAAGCCCTCGCTCAGCGCCCAGTCGATCTCGACGTCGAACGCGCGGCGGTCGCCGGCGAAGTACTCGCCCAGCTGGGATCCGAGGCCGGCGACGTCGTCGCTCGTCGCCCGGAGGGATCCGCGCAGCTCATGGGCGACCGATTCGACGACCCAGAGCGGATCCTCGGCGGTTCCGAGCGCGAGCACCGCATCCGCAGACGAGAACACCGCCACCGCGGCGCCGATCGGCGTGGCCGTGACGGAGTACCGATACTCCTCGCGCACCGTGTCCCACGTCGGGTGGGAATGAGGGCCGGATTCCCGCGTCAACTGGGACATGGTCAGGCGGCGGAGCGGGCCTTCGCCGAGGCGAGCAGTGACGTCGTGCGCGGGCCGAGCCCGAGAGCGTGCGCGTCCCGCATCTGATCGGCGGTGTCGACGTCGCGGCGCAGCGTCGGCACGTCGACGTCGAGCGAGGTGTGCCCGGCCTCGACGTGCTGTGCCGCCGACGCGGTGCCGAACCGCGGCTCGAACGTCGCCGGCGAGCGCCAGGTGACCAGCACGGATCCGAAGTCTTCAGTGTCGGACACCAGCGCGCGCTCCTCGCCCTCCGCGGCGCGCAGCGCCGTGTCGAGATCGGATCCGGTGAGGGCCGGCAGGTCGCCGAGCATCACCGCGCGCGCGTCGTGCGTTGCGCGCTCGAGGCCGGCGCGGGCGGCGCCGTTGAGCCCCATCCCAGGGTCGGGGATCCACGTCGCACCGCCGATCTGGTCGACGCCGGCCTGCACGTCGGCGTCGCTCGTGACCACGAGCACATCACCGACGGCCTCGGCCGACGCAGCGGCGGCGATCGTGTCGAGCGCGATCGCGAGCGCGAGCTGCGGGCGCTCGGCGCCGGGCAGCTCGAGGCGCGACTTGCCGGACTGGGTCGTCTTCACGGGGATGACAATGCTCCAGAGCATGGGGTCCCTTCGGGGGTGGACAGCAGCGTTCAGGCTACCGCGGCGCGCAGCTTCGGCAACACCTCGCGGCCGTACAGCTCGAGGAATTCTGCCTGGTCATGGCCGGGGTCGTGGAACACGAGGTGGGTGAAACCGAGGTCGATGTACCGTTGGATCTGTGCGATGTGCTCATCCGGATCGTCGGAGACGATGAATCGGCTCGCGGCCCGCTCGATGGGCAGCTCCTCGGCGAGGCGCTGCATCTCCATCGGATCCTCGACGCCCATCTTCTCCTCGGGCTTCAGCGCGAGGGGCGCCCAGAAGCGCGTGTTCTCGAGCGCGGCGGCGCGGTCGGGGCGCAGCGACACCTTCACCTCGAGCATGCGGTCGACGTCGCCGCGATCGCGACCGGCCTTCGAGATGCCCTCGTCGAACGCCGGGATGAGCTTGTCGGTGTAGAGCTCGTCGGCCTTGCCGCTCGTGGTGATCCATCCGTCGGCCATGCGGCCCGCCAGGCGGGTCGCGGCGGGGCCGGACGCGCCGATGTAGATCGGCACCTCCTGCTCCGGGCGGTCGTAGATGGTCGCGTTGCTGACGTTGTAGTAGTTCCCTTCGTACGTCACGCGCTCCTCGCGCCACAGCTCGCGGATCAGCAGGATCGCTTCCTTCATGCGCTGGAAGCGCTCGGGCGGATCGGGCCAGGTCTGCCCGAGGGTCACCTCGTTGAGCGCCTCGCCCGTTCCGACGCCGAGGATCATGCGCCCGGGGTACAGGGATCCGAGGGTGCCGAACGCCTGTGCGATGACGCCGGGGTGGTAGCGGAAGGTCGGGGTGAGAACCGAGGTGCCGAGCAGCACGTTCTTCGTGGCCTCGCCGACCGAGCCGAGCCAGGGCAGCGCTGCCGGGGCGTGACCGCCGTCGTGCATCCACGGCTGCAGGTGGTCGCTGAGGAAGACGGAATCGAAGCCGTTCTCTTCTGCGCCGACCGCGTAGTCGAGCAGCTCTCGCGGGGCGAACTGCTCGGACGACGCCTTGTATCCGAAGCGGAAGGGGACGGTCATAGGGGGACTCCTTCAGGATGTGGGGATCGCACACGATCGAGTCGTGCGCGAAAATCGGCGACGGTGCCGGGCCACAGCAGCGTGAGCGCGCCGCTTCGATCGTCAACGTACCAGTTTCCGCAGCCGCCCGTGAGCCAGGGCGTGTGCGCCGCGCGCTCGGCGATCTCCGCGGTCGAGGCGCGCTCGGCGGCATCCGTCACGCGCACGGGATCGGGGAACGCGAACGGCGCCGCGACCCGTTCGGCGATCAGCCCGGCCGCGAAATCGGCCTGCGCCTCGGAGAGGAGCACCGACGAGTTGTGGCCGAGCGACGCGTTCGGTCCGTTCACGACGAACAGGTTCGGGAAGCCGGCGACGAGGGTCGACGCCACTGCGGTCATGCCTTTCGACCAGTGCGCGTCGAGGGTGATGCCGCGTTCGCCCGTGACGAGCGGGGCGTACGGCTGGCGGGTGGTCTCGAAGCCCGTCGCGAGCACGATGACATCGGCTTCGTGACGGCGACCCGATGCGGCGATCAGCGTGGATCCGCGCACCTCGGCCAGCTCGCTCGCCTCGAGCACGACGGATCCGTTCGCGATGGCCGGATAGAAGTCGTCGGAGAGCAGCACGCGCTTGCAGCCGAATGCGTAATCGGGGGTGAGCGCCTGCCGCAGCGCGGGGTCGCTGACCTGACGTTCGAGGTGCTCGAGGGCGATCCGGCGCATGGCGTCGGCCGCGATCGGATCCCCCGATCGCGACGCGAACCGCGCCTCGCCCGCGTCGTACAGACCCTGGCGGTGTGCGGCGAGCGCCGACGGATCCGCGGCGAAGCGCTGCTTGTCGGCGGCGTCGACGGGGTGGTCGCCGCGCGGAACGATCCATGCCGGCGTGCGCTGGAACAGCGTGACCTCGGCGCCGCGCCGCGCGAGCTCCGGCACGAGCTGGATCGCGGTGGCGCCCGTGCCGACGACGGCGACACGGCGCCCGGCGAGCTCGGTGCGGTGATCCCAGCGCGACGAGTGGAACAGGGGCCCGCTGAACGTGCCGAGCCCCCGGATGCCCGGGATGTTCGGCTCGGTCAGCCGCCCCGCGGCCAGCACGAGGTGGTCGGCGACGATGTCGCCCGGGCAGGAGTACGGCAGATTCGGCCCGGAACCGCCGATCCGCCCCGTTCTCTGCGGATCTGCGGGCGATCTGCCGTCGTTGTGCTCGGCGCCCGCAGTCGAGATGCGCCACGCGCCCGACTCCCACCGCGCGTCGGCCATCGCCGTGCCGAGGAAGAGGTGGGCCGAGAGGCCCTCCTCGGCGACGATGCGCTCGAGGTACGACTGGATCTCGCCGCCCGGGGCGAAGACGCGCGACCAGTGCGGCCAGGGGTGCGAGGCGAGCCCGTACAGGTGCGAGGGCACGTCGCACGCGATGCCGGGGTAGGTGTTGTCGCGCCACGTGCCGCCGATGCGATCCGCGCGCTCGAGGATCACGAACGACTCGACGCCGGCGTCGCGCAGCGCGATGGCCTGGGCGATGCCGGCGAAGCCCGCACCGACGATCACGGCGTCGACGCGGAGGGTCATGCGCGCACCGCCGCGTCGGCGACCTCGCGATAGGTCGTCGTGCGCTGTCGCAGCGGTCGGAACAGCGGCTTCACGAGCCGTGCGGCGCTCTCGAAGGTCAGCTCGTGGCCGGCCTCGACGCCGCTCGAGGCGCCCACGCGGCCGTCGCGCAGGGTGCCGCCGAGGTCGTCTCCGCCCGCGTTCAGCAGCTCGGCCGTGGCATCGAGGCCGAGCCGGGTCCAGGGCAGCTGGATGTGCGGGATCACGCCCGTCAGCATGAGCCGCGAGACGGCAACCATGGCGCGGTGCTCGTCGAGCGCGCTGCGGCCCTCGACGAGGGGGCGGCCCCAGCCTGGCATCGGGATCGGCACGAACTCCGTGAAGCCCCCGGTGCGGCGCTGGATCCGGATGAGCTCGCGCAGGTGGGCGATGCGCTCGTCCGCGGTCTCGACGTGGCCGTAGAACAGGACCGATGTCGAGGAGAACCCCGCCTCGTGGGCCGCGATGATGGTCTCGGTCCAGCGATCGATCTCGAGGTCGCCGGGCGCGACGAGGCCGCGCACGCGCTCGCTCAGGATCTTCACCCCCGTGCCGGGGACCGTGTCGACGCCGGCCTGCGTCATCGCCTCGAGCGCGCCGCGCAGGCCGAGGCCCGAGCGGTCGGCGAGGTCTGCGACGTCCTGGGGACGCAGCGCATGCAGATGGATCCGCGGCGCCGAGCCCGTGATCGTGCGCGCGATGTCGAGGTAGCCCTGCGGATCGCCGGCGACGAGCCCCTGCACGCAGATCTCGGTGAGGCCGAGGTCCGCGGCATCGCGAGCCATCTCGGAGAGCAGGCGCAGGTCGTAGCCTCCGGGTTCCGCGGAGTTCAGCAGCGAGCCCGAGATGTTGCGGTTGTCGACGATGCTGACGGCCTCGCCGATCGTGTAGCGGCGCACGTCGTCGGCCGCCTGCACGAGCGCGTCGAGCTCGTCTCCGGTGGCGGTGAGCAGGCGGCTCCACTCGGCGTCGTCGAGGGACGCCGGATCCTGTGCCGCGCGCTCGATCACGGCGGCGATCAGCCCGCCCGGCGCACCCAGTGCGTCGCCGGAATCCGCGCCCGGGCCGTGGCCCTCGTGAGCGTCGCCGGAGATCGCGTCCACTGGAGCACGCGACCCCTTGCCGGTGGGGCGCTGGCCCTCGCGGGCGAGGCCCGAGCTCGGATCCGCCAGGTGCGCGACCGATGCCCGCAGCGGGTCCGCGATCCATTCGTCCGTCAGGAACTCGGGGTGGGCGGTCAGACGCTCGCGCAGCTCGAAGCCCAGCTCGTTCGTGCGGGCGGCGAGATCGTCGAGGTGCGGCCACGGGCGCTCGGGGTTCACATGATCGGCGGTCAGCGGCGAGACGCCGCCCCAGTCATCGGCGCCGGCGCGCACGAGCATCTCGAGCTCCGCGATGTCCTGCAGGTTCGGCGGCACCTGGATCCGCATGCGCGGGCCGAACACGAGCCGGGTCACGGCGACGGCGGTGATGTACTCCGCGAGCTTCGCGTCGGCCGCGTTCTGCATCGCCGTGCGCGGCTTCGCGCGGAAGTTCTGCACGATGACTTCCTGGATGTGGCCGTGGCGCTCGTGGGCGTCGCGCAGCGCGACCATCGACTCCGCGCGATCGCGCAGGGTCTCGCGGATCCCCACGAGGATCCCCGTGGTGAAAGGAATCTTGGCGCGGCCCGCGTCGTCGAGCAGCTTCAGGCGCACCGCCGGATCCTTGTCGGGGGATCCGTAGTGCACCTCGCCCTTGTTCTCGAACAGGGCGCGCGACGTCGTCTCGAGCATGACGCCCATCGACGGGGCGACCTCGCGCAGCCGGGCGAGCTCATCGGGGTGCATGATGCCCGGATTGAGGTGGGGGAGCAGCCCCGTCTCCTCGCGGATCAGACGCGCCACGTGGCCGACATACTCGAGCGTCGACGCGAACCCGTGCTCGTCGAGCCAGGCGCGCGCCTCCGGCCAGCGGTCCTCGGGCCGGTCGCCGAGGGTGAGCAAAGCCTCCTTGCAACCGAGCGCCTGGCCCTGGCGAGCGACCGACAGCACCTGCTGCTCGCTCATGTACGCGGGCTTGCGCTTCGCCAGCAGCTGGCCCGGGGTGTCGACGAACACGCAGTAGTGGCAGCGGTCGCGGCACAGCGTCGTCAGCGGCAGGAAGACTTTGCGCGAGTAGGTGATGATCCCCTCGCGGCCCGCGAGCCGCAGCCCCTCGTCGCGCGCGGCCGAGGCGGCGTCGAGCAGGCGTTCGAGGTCGGATCCGGTCGCACCGAGGAGCGCTTCGGCGTCGTCGGCCGACAGCGTGTCGCCGCGCTCAGCGCGGGAGAGGGCGGATTCCAGCGTGGTCATCAGGGTCAGTCTTCCACCTCCGCACACGACTACGGCAGTTTCGGCACCGAAGCGTGGTTTTCGGCGGCGCCGATGCACCTGGCGTATGGATCTGCCGTAGTCATGCAGCGCACGACGCCCGCAGTCAGTGCCAGGATAGGAACCATGGTCAGGTTGCTCGTGGATTCCGACACGCTCGAGGTACAGCTCTCGCCGCTCGAGCGCACACTCGCCCGCCGGCGCGAGAGCGTCCGCATCGACCGATCGCGCATCGCGCGCGTGCAGCTGACCGACGAGCCGTTCACCTGGCTGCGCGGCGTGCGCGCCCCCGGATCCCACGTGCCCGGCCGACTCGCCTACGGCACGTGGAAGTCGGTGTTCGGCAACGACTTCGCGGCCGTGCGCGAGGGGCGGCCCGGCGTCGTGATCGAGCTCGACGGAGACGACGAGTTCGAACGGATCGTCGTGGCGACCAAGCACGGCATCGGCCTCGTGCGTGCGCTGCAGCAGGGCGGCGTCGACGTGGGAGACGTCGCCGACGTCGACTGACGGCTCGTCAGCCGCGCGTCAGTCGGGCACTTCGAAGCTCGCCGCCGGGAACGCGCCCGAGTCGTCGAGCAGCGACGGCTTCTCTTCGGGATCCTCGTCGAGCATCGAACTGAGCAGCTGCGCTTCCCAGTCGTCGTCTGCGCCCGCCGCGGGCTCCTCGGCGTCGGGCTCTGAGAGCGTGCGTTCGAGGCCGGGCGAGACGACGCCCTCGGGAACCTCATCCCCGTCGCCGTCTTCGTCGTCGGAACGAAGGCCATGCGCGAGGCCGGCGAGGCCCGCGATGCCCGGAAGCGCGGCAGCGGCCGTGGCCGCACCCGCGGATCCGGCATGATCGTCCGAGAACATTGCGGCGAGCTCGTCGGCATCGTCGTCTGACTCGGCGGTCGCCTCGGGCTCTTCCGCGGTCTCCGCGTCAGACGCGTCGTCTTCGGCGATCTCCTCGCCTGACTCGTCGTCGGCATCGTCCGCCGCATCCCCGCCGTCATCCGGGATGGACCCGCCATCGGCATGGTCCGCCGCATCGGAACCGACGCTGCTTTCGTCGACGTCGGAGGACACGGCCTCGTCGCCCGCCACCGGTGCCGCGAACGCGGCCGGATCCAGCGCGGCGGTGCGGGCGGGGGCCGTCCACGTGCCGTCGATGATCTGCAGGTAGACGTCTTCGAGCGTCGGGCCGCGATGCGTGAGCGTCGACAGCGCGACGCCGGCCGCGGCGGCGAGGGATCCGACCTCACCGGTCGTGGCGTCGTCGATGGCGATGCCCGAGCGCAGCACTCGGTACTCGAGGCCGGCCTCGTCGAGCGCGTCGCGCAGGGCGTCGCGGTCTTCGGCGTCGACCGTGACGACGCCGCCCTCGGCCTCGCTCAGCAGCTCGATCGGGCCCTCGAACAGCAGCTCGCCCTGGTTGAGCACGAGCAGCGAGTCGGCGACCTGCTCGACCTCGCTCAGCACGTGCGACGACATGAGCACGGTGCGGCCCTCATCGGCGAACGTGCGCATGAGCAGACGGATCCAGCGGATGCCCTCGGGGTCGAGGCCGTTCGCCGGCTCGTCGAACACCAGCACGCTCGGGTTGCCCAGCAGCGCTTCGGCGACCGCCAGGCGGTGCTTCATACCGAGCGACAGGCTGCCGATGCGCATCTCGGCCATCTCGGCCAGGCCGACGATGGTGAGCACTTCGCGCACGCGCGCGGATCCGACGCCCACGCGCTTGGCCGATTTGGCGAGGTGCTTCGACACGGTCTTGCGGCGCGCGCGCTCGAGAGCCTCGAGCGACATCACGGCGCCGATCGACGCGGCCGGGCGCGCGATGCGCGCATACTCGGTGCCGCCGATCGTCGCGCGGCCCCGCGTGGGGCGCAGCTCGCCGAGCAGGATGCGCAGGGTCGTGGTCTTGCCCGCACCGTTCGGCCCGAGGAACGCCGTGACGCGACCCGGATCGACTCGAGCGGTCAGGCCGTCGACCGCCGGTGCGTCGCCGAACGTCATCGACACGTCGGCGAACTCGATCACCTTTCCGTCGCTCATCTGGGCCTCCTCAAGCTCATGCGCATCTTCCCATCTTTGCGGAAAGTTAGGTGTCTGTGGAGATCCGCGCCGGGGTAGCGTGTGGATTGTGATGTCAACAGCCTCAGACCCCCGCGTGAAGATCCGCAAGCACAGCGCCCTGGGGCGGATCACGATCGACCGGCCCGAGGCCATCGGCGCGGTCGATACGCCCATGCTTCGTGCGATCGCGGAGGCGCTCGAGGCGCTGCGCAACGACTCCGACATCGACACGCTGCTGTTCGACGGCACGGGCGACCGCGGCTTCTGCGCCGGGGGAGACATCCGCCAGCTGCACGCGGCGATCCGGGCCGGAGACACCGCGGCCGCCGACGAGTTCTTCCGCGTGGAGTACCGCACCAACGCCGCGATCTCCGAGTTCCCGTCGCCCGTGGTGGCGATCGCCGACGGCGTGACGATGGGCGGCGGGATCGGCCTCGCCGGTCACGCGCACGTGCGCATCGTGACCGAGACCTCGCTGCTCGCGATGCCCGAAACGCGCATCGGCTTCACCCCCGACGTCGGCGGATCCTGGCTGCTCGCACGCGCACCCGGACGACTCGGCGAGTACCTCGCGCTCACGAGCGACACGATGGGGCCCGCCGACGCGATCTACGCGGGCTTCGCGGATCGCTTCGTGCGCCGTGTCGACCTCAGCGCCGTGCGCGACGCGCTCGAGAATCGCGCGGATCCCACGACGCCCGCGGAGCTCGTGATGCTGTTCGACGAGACGCCCGACGAGAGCGACCTCGTCGCCGCACGCGCGTGGATCGACGACGCATTCTCGCGGGAGACGGTCAGCGGGATCCGTGAGCGCCTGCGCGAGCTCGCCGACGACGCGCGCTGGCGCGACGACGAACGTTCGCCTGCATCGGCGCTCGCCGCGCTCGAGGAGCGCCCTCCGACGGCGCTCGCGGTGACGCTCGCGGCGATCCGGTCGGCCCGTCTGCTGCCGAACCTGCGGGCGGCACTCGAGCAGGAGTACCGCCTCGTGACCTGGTTCGTCGAGACCCAGCCCGACATGGTCGAAGGGATCCGCGCGCAGATGGTCGACAAGGATCGGGATCCGCGCTGGTCACCGGCGCGAGATGAGGACCTCGCCGCCGACGTGGTCGAACGCGCGTTCACGCATGAGGTGACGCCGCTGTTCGCCTGACCTGCGGCGTTGCGGCGAGTTACGCCCGCGACACCCGCCGGCAAGGTGGGGTGCGTAGGGTGGTGGCACCGCGACACCAGAACAGGGGAGTGAACCCATGGTGAGCAAGAACCGATTCGGAACCTATGGCGTGTGGCTGTCAGGCGGGCAGTGGAAGCCCGGAACGGCGGCCGTTGCCGAGCGACTCGGGTATCGCACGCTCTGGATCGGCGGTTCGCCGGCCGCCGACCTCGACAGCGTCGAGGCTGTGCTCAACGAGACTGAGAACATCACGGTCGCCACCGGCATCGTCAACATCTGGCAGGCCGATCCGGTCGAGGCCGCGGCGTCGTATCTGCGCATCGAGGACGCGCATCCGGGCCGCTTCGTGCTGGGCATCGGATCCGGTCACCGCGAGCACACGGCGGAGCGCGCGAAGCCGTACACCGCGCTCGTCGAGTACCTCGATGTGCTCGACGCGGAGGGCGTACCGGCGACCGGCCGGCTGCTTGCGGCACTCGGCGACCGCACGCTGAAGCTGGCGGCCGACCGATCCCTCGGCGCACACCCGTACTTGACGACTCCGGCGCACACGGCGCATGCCCGCGGTGTGCTGGGAGATGCGCTGCTCGCGCCCGAGCTCAAGGTGGCTCTGGCCGACGACCAGGAGCACGCCCGCGCTGCGGCACGCGCCTACCTCGAGCGCTACTTCGCGTTGGAGAACTATGTCGGTGCGCTCAAGCGGTTCGGCGTCGACGACGCGGCTTTCGACAACGGCGGTTCGGATGAGCTCATCGACCTCGTCGCTGCCAATCCGACGCCCGACGTTGCGGCTGCCGGGCTGAAGGCGCATCTCGACGCGGGCGCCGACCACATCAGCGTGCAGCCGGTGGGGCGCGACGCCCTCGGCGACCTCGAGCGCGTCGCGGACGCCCTCGGCCTGACGGCCGACTGACCCCGCGAACCGTGTCCCACGTGGGGTGGGAATGAGCCCAGGGGGGCGGAGACGCAGCGGTGGCCCGGGCACAGGCCCGGGCCACCGCTGCGTCGTCTACGCTGTGTCGGGTTCGGGGGGACCGCCGACGACGGGGACCTCGCTCGTGCCGAGCGGGGCCTCCATCGCCTCGACCTCGTCGACGTCGACGGCCGCGTGCTCGAACTGGCTCTGGTACAGCCGCCAGTACGCGCCCTTCTTCTCGATGAGCTGCTCGTGCGAGCCCTGCTCGACGATCGACCCGTGCTCCATGACGAGGATCAGGTCGGCGTCGCGGATCGTCGAGAGGCGGTGCGCGATCACGAACGACGTGCGCCCCTCGCGCAGCGCCGCCATGGCCTGCTGCAGCAGCAGCTCGGTGCGCGTATCGACGGAGCTCGTCGCCTCGTCGAGGATCAGCACCTGCGGCCGCCTCACGAACGCACGGGCGATCGTGATCAGCTGGCGCTCGCCGGCCGAGACGTTCGCCGCGTCCTCCTCGAGCATGGTGTCGTAGCCCTCGGGCAGCGAGTGCACGAACCGGTCGACGTACGTCGCCTCGGCGGCGGCGTGCACCTCGTCGTCGGACGCGGCCGCATTGCCGTAGCGAATGTTCTCGCGGATCGTGCCCGCGAACAGCCACGGATCCTGCAGCACCATTCCGGTGCGCGAGCGCAGATCGCCGCGCGTCATCAGCGAGACGTCCTGCCCATCGAGCAGGATCGCCCCGCCGCGGGTCTCGTAGAACCGCATCAGCAGGTTGACGAGGGTGGTCTTGCCGGCACCGGTCGGCCCGACGATCGCGACCGTTTGGCCCGGCTCGACGCGGAACGAGACGTCGTCGATGAGCGGCTGGTCGTCGGAGTACGAGAAGCTCACGTTCTCGAACTCGATCACGCCCTCACCGTCGTCGGGCACCGTCGGCGCGTCGATCGCGTCGGGCTCCTGGTCTTCTTCATCGAGCAGCGCGAACACGCGCTCGGCCGACGCGGTGCCCGACTGAACGACCGGCAGCATGCCGCCGAGCTCGGTGAGGGGCTGCGTGAACTGCTGCGAGTACTGCACGAACGCCTGCACGTCGCCGATGCGGATCTGGCCGCTCGCGACCATCACACCGCCGAGCACCGCGATGCCCGCGTAGCTGAGGTATCCGACGAACTGCATCGACGGCATCATCACGCCGGACAGGAACTGGGCCTTGAACGATGCCTCGAAGAGCTCTTCGTTCTCCTCCTGGAACGCCTCGCGCATGGCCTTCTCACGGCCGTAGACCTTGACGAGGGCGTGGCCCGAGAACGACTCCTCGACGCGCGAGTTGAGCCGACCGACCTTCTTCCACTGCGACTGGAACGCCTTCTGCGACTTCGGGCCGATCACGCCCATGATCACGCCGATGAGC